>JAFIEE010000073.1 GCA_020832705.1 Paracoccaceae bacterium | reverse complement strand
GCGGGCCCGCCCCCCCCCCGCCCCTGGGGGGGGGGGGGGGGGCGCTGAGGGGGCGCTTTCGCAACGCTGCATGCAGACATGCGCCGATTGATCCGACGCGCAGGTCACGCCGTAGCACCCTGGTATCCGGTGCCACGGAGCCAACCCATGCGAACCGCCCTTGCCGCGCTGATCCTTGCGCTTTTCCTGTTGCCGCAGCCGGTCGCTGCCGATGAAAACGCCATTCAGGGTGTGATCTCCAGCCAGATCGAAGCCTTTCGCGCGGATGATTTCGACGCTGCGTTCGGTTTTGCCTCGCCCACCATTCGCGGGATGTTCGGCACGCCCGAACGCTTCGGGCGCATGGTCCGCGAAGGCTATCCCATGGTGCACCGCCCCGAAACCCTGCGCTTCGGCGCGTTGCGCGAACAGCGCGGGCGGTTGTGGCAGCGTGTCATCGTGACCGACGCCGACGGGCGGATGCATCTTCTGGACTACAACATGCTCGAGACCGACTCCGGCTGGCGGATCAACGGCGTGGTGCTGGTTCCGGCGCCCGGGGTGGGCGCATAGGCGCGCGGCCTCACGCCTCCCAGCCCTCGACAATGACCAGATCGGCGTCGGATACCGGATCGCGCAGGGCCTTGGCGGCCTGATACTCGGGGCTGTCATAGCAGGCGCGCGCCGTTGCAAGGTCGGCGAATTCCAGCACCACGGTGCGCGCGCGGCTTGCGCCTTCGCGCACGTCCTGCGCCCCGCCGCGCACCAGAAACCGCGCGCCATACTTCCGGAACGCGGCGGCATTCGCGGTGCGGTAGCGTTCATAGGCGTCCGGGTCGCGGACATCGACATGGGCAACCCAATAGGCCCTGGGCATTGCGGACTCCCGTTTGTTCTCTTATCGCGCCAAGAAAAGCCGCAAAATTGCACTGGATCAAGGCAGCGGTGGCAATTCCGTGCTGATTTCACAGGGCCGTCATCTTGTCGCGGTTCAAGTGCTGGCGGTCAGATCCCATATCGGGATCAGGCGTGCAACCCGATCAGGAGTGGAAATTATGTCCGACCGATTTGACCCGATGACCCTTTGGACCCGCAACACCCTGGTCTGGGTCCGGTTCTGGCAGGCCCAGAACGAGATGTGGCTGCGGCTCATGGGGCGCATGGCCGAAGCGATGCCGCATCAGGACAGCCGCGAACTGGCCGCCGAGGCCGAGGCGCTTTGCTCGGAAGAGGCGAAGCAGCGCAAGCCGGCGCCGCCACGGCGCAAGCCCGCCGCACGGACGAAAACCGCCAATGGTGCGGCGCAGCAGGCCAAGGCGGGCGTGGCCGCCTCTGCCACTACCTGAGCCGTCGCGGGGGCGCACACCCGCGCCTGCCCAATGTCTTCAGCGGCGCCACAGCCACGCTTGGCTGGCCAGCAGGCCCTGCAGTTTGGCCAGCAGCCGCAGCGCCGGGCCGCCGTGCGGCGCGGTGCCCTGTGTCAGCCGCTCCAGCGCCAGTTCGGCCGGGCAGGGTGCGCCGGTCACCGGGTCCAGATAGCGTGGATAGGCGATCAGCGCGGCATGGACCAGCGCCGCCAGCGTGGGCGTGGCGCGGCGGCGGTCGGGCTGCGGTGCGTGATCCTCGGTCAGGCCCCACCCGGCATAGAAGGGACAGCCCAGCGTCACCACCCGCTTGCCGCGCAGCAGCGCCTCGAACCCGGTGAGCGAGGTGATGGTCCAGACCTCATCGACCTGCGCCAGAAGCGCCGCCGGATCGGTGCGCGCGACGACCACATCGGCCAGCGCGCGTGCCTCGGACGCGGGGATCGCGCCGGGGCGCAGCCCGGCCTCCACATCCGGGTGCGGCTTGTAGATCAGCACCGCATCGGGGCGCGCGGCGCGGGCGGCGCGCAACAGCTCCAGATTCGTGCGCACGGCTCCCGCGCCCAGACGGATCGAGGCGTCATCCTCCACCTGCCCCGGCACCAGCACGCGAAACCCCGGCGGCAACGCGGGCGGCGGCGCGCCAAGGTTGTATTTCGACAGCCCCGCCGCGACCAGCGCCGCCATCAGCCGTTCGGCCCGCGCGGCCCCGCCGGGCGGAAGCGGCGCGGCGATCAGCCGTTCCAGGCGGCTTTCGCGCGTCGGATCGTAGTAGATGCCCAGATCATCGGTGACCAGCGACAGCGGCGGCACCAGCGCCGCGCCCAGGCCGCGCGAGCGCAGGAACCCGTCCTCGACCCGCCGCAGCGGTAGATCGCCCGCCTCCCGCGCCAGCGTGGCGCTTTCCTGCCCGGCCCAGACCATCAGCCCGCGCCCGGACCGCCGCGCCAGCGCCACGCCCGCCGCATCCGTGCCTGCAAAGCGCAATCGCCGCCAGCGGCCATAGAAGCGCTGCAGCGGCGCGCGTTTCCACAGCCGCATTCCCAGTGCCACATGGCCCGCGCGATCCTCGCGCCAGGCGCGGACCTGCGCGTCCAGATGGTCAAGCGCATCCTCGAAGGCGCACAGCCGGTCGCGGCCCGGATCATACCAGACCGGGGCCAGCAGCATGGCGCCCGCGAAAAGCTGCGCCCGGCTGAGCCTGCGTGACCGCCGCGGGTGCGGCACCTCGTCCTGCGTGAGCCCCCATCCCGCATAGAACGGCAGGCCGAAGACGCGCGGGCGGTGCCCGGCCAGGATCGCCTCGAACCCCAGTTGCGAGGACACGGTGTAAACCGCCCGCGCGCCCTCCAGCAGCGCCCAGGGCGACACCGGCGCGTCCAGAAGCTGCACCCGGTCGTTGGCGTCCTGCGGACCGAAGTGACCGGCGCGCGCGCCATGGGCGGTTTCGGGGTGGGTCTTGATGACGATCCGCGCGCCCGGATGTTCGGCCTGTGCGGACACCAGCATCTCGCGGAACAGATTGGGCGGCAGCGGCCCGTCCAGCCCGCCCATGGCCAGCGAGGCATCCCCGCGCACCTGATCGACCACCAGCACATAGCCGGGATCGGGCAGGGGCAGAGTGGGACCATGCGCCGGGTCATGGGCGTTGTATTTCGACAGGTCCAGCGCCTGCAGCCGCTGTGCGCCCAGCCGCGCGCGCTCCATCAGGGCGTGATCATCCAGCGGGTGCGTGGCCAGCAGGCGCTCCAGCGCCGACGGGCGCGCGGGGGCGTAATGCGCGCCGCCCGAAGGGTCGATCATCAGGCCGAGCGGTGGCTCTCCGCCGGTGCGGCCAGGGTGGATGGAGCGCAGGAACGCATCCTCGATCCTGACCAGCGCGGCGCCGGTGCGCGCGGCCACCGACTCGGCGCGCCAGGCGCGCGGCCCGTGCCCCCAGGCGGCAACCGCCCCGGCGGCATCGGGCCAGCCGGGCCGAACCGGCCAGCCCGCCAGGGCCAGGATCCGGCGAATGCGCCGGGGCTGCGCGCCGGGAAACAGGAACCCGCCGCTGAACGCATGCAGCGTCCGGGCGGCGGGGGGCGGCGCGCTCATCCGGGGTCAGTCGCTGCTGCCATCGGCAAGGGATTGCACCGAACCGGCCACCGCCAGCGTGCTGGTCAGCGCCGCAATCTGCCGCGACCATGTGACCGCCGAAGCTTCGGTCACATAGACCGTATCGCCATCGCGGATCTTGAAGTCGCGGGCGTTGAACATGCCGTTGGGCGCGGTCAGGTCCAGCACGTAGACGAAGCGCTGTTCGCCAAAGACATCCTGCCGGCCGAGAATGGCGCGCGCCATTTCCTCGGGTTCCTCGCGGAAGACGAACACGCCCTTGGGATCGGCGCGCAGCGGGTCCAGTCCGCCGACCATGGCGATCGCCTCCACCGCCGAGATCACCGGCGCCTCGAAGGTCAGGCGGCTGGAGGTGCCGGTGGCGCCAAGGACGGTGAAGGACCGGCGATCCGCCTCGACCAGGATGCGGTCGCCGCCGCGCAGGGCAATGTCGAAATGCGGAATCTTGTAGATGTCCCGCAGGAAGGCACTTTCCTGCCGACCGGCGCGTGACAGCCGCACCACGGCCTGATCGGCGGGCACGTTCACGCCCCCGGCGGCGGCGATCATGGCGGTGATCCGCCGCGTGGGCCGTTCCACCGGATAGACCCCCTGCGCGTTCACGTTGCCCATCACCGACACGGTTGTGCCGTCGCCCTGCGCGCGCGAGACCAGCACCTGCGGCTCCGGGGTCTGTTCGTCCAGCGCGGTGGTGATGGTCCGGCGCAGCGCGTCCGGCGTGCGCCCGGCCGCACGGATGCGTCCGGCATAGGGAATGAAGACAAAGCCCGCATCATCCACCTGCACATCGGTCAGGATGGCGTTGTTGACTTCCGGCCCGGCCAGCAGCCCCTCGGGGACGTTCTCGAACACGTTGAGGGTGACCACGTCGCCGGGCTGGATGGTATCGCCGCCGAGGATGGCCCCGCGCTGCAGGGCCTGGCTGAACCCGATCGACGGAACCTGCGCGGCGGTGCGCGCGACGGCGCGGTTGACGGCGATGATATAGGCATCGCCTTCGCGCAGGACCGAGCCTGCGAAAATCTCGTTCATGCTTGGCCCGGAGCGCGGCGGCGTGCAGGCCGCCGCGACCGCGACAAGCAAAAGAAGGGTCAGCTTGCTGACCCTGGGGCGAATTTGACCGATCACTGCTCGGGCTCCTTTGTCGGATCTGCCTCGATTTTTATGATCAGGGTAACGAAATTATCGCGTTACGCCAAGCCTTCATTGGCTGCGCCCGGCCTGCACCAGCCGCAACTGTTGCCGGGGTGCCGCGTTGCCGCGCTCCAGCGCCTCGTAAGGGTCTTCGGCGGCGAGCATCATGTCCACCACCTGGCGCAGCAGCATCCGCCGCCCGCGCAGGGAATAGAACCCGCCCGGCACTTGCGAGGTTTCCAGCAGGAAATGACGGTAATCGCGATAGGCGCGGCTGTCGGGGCGGCGGGGCCGGGCGAAGAATTCCGCCAGCGGCTGGTCCGAGACGAATTCGGGCTTGGCATAGACCGCCGCGCCAAAGGCCCGGAGCGGAATGCCGCGCCAGAGCACCTGCTGCCCGGCGGTGGAATTGACCGTGACGGCACTGCGGGCGTGGTTCAGGAGCGCCGCAAGCTTGCCGCCGGGCAGGAAATGCACCCGATCGGCCACGCCATGACGCGCGGCCAGACGGCGCACGATCCGGCGCAACGGCACGCGCCCGTCATCAAGCGGATGGGCCTTGAACACCAGATGATGATGACGCGGGGCGCCGGCGGCGAAGCCTTCGAGGCAAAGCGCGAGGAACTCTTCCATCCCGTCGAAACCGCCATGCGCCCGGAAACTGCTGTCATGGGCCAGTTGCAGCAGCACCACATGATACGGAAAGCCCGCGTTACGGATGCGCCATTGCGCGCCCCACCGCTGCAGCGAAATCAGAGGCATGGCCCACAGGCGCTTGATATACAGCGTGAATTCCTGCCGGACGGTCAGCTCGCGATGGGGCCGGAAGTTGCGGTAACGCCGGTTCGCCAGCAGCACGAAGGCGTGATACAGCGCGCCGTAGAAGACATGTTCGCGCATGTCGCCCCAGTGGCCGGGCGGGTCGGGCTGGTCGATGTCGCAGTTTTCCAGTGCCTTGCGCATCCGGCGCAGGGGCATCTTCATCAGCCGCGAATGCCCGTTGGACCCGCCGCGTTCATAGGTCACCCAGTAGGGCCGCAGATACCCCTCTTCGAAGACATGCACGGTGATTCCGCGCGCCCGCGCGCGGGCCACCGCCTGCGCATGAACCGCGCGCACATCCCCATAGAGCACAAGATCGGTGATCCCGTGCGCATCGAGCAGCGCCTCGAAGGTTTCGGGCCAGTCCTCGGGGCGGCCCTGGAACGGGATGTAGCTGTCGCGGTCGAACCAGAAGAATTCATCGCCACGGTTGAAGCCGACCCGCCGGACCGTGCAGCCCGCCGCGCGCAGCATCCGTCCCAGCCGTCCGAAAAACGGTCCGTGCGGCCCTTGCAGGAACAGGAAATGCCGGTTGTCGGCGCTGGGCATGGGCTTTGACGGCTCCTTCATTGATGGGGCAACGCGCACAACGGCCGGAAATCGTCAGCCGCAAAGGCGTTGTAACCTATTCTAATGAAAATTGAGTCAATATTTTGGCGAATGGTTACCGCCGCCCGGTGGCACCGGCGCCGCTTGCCAAAGGGCTTGCCAGAGTGCTTGCCACAGCGCTTGTCATGGGACGCGCCGCAGGCTAGGTCCGGCGCAACAGGGAGACGCGCTCATGTTCACCGGCATCATCACCGACATCGGCACCGTGCGGCATGTGGAGCAGGCCGGAGACCTCCGCGCCCGCATCGCCACCGGCTATGACACCGGCAGCATCGACATCGGCGCCTCGATCGCCTGCGACGGGGTCTGCCTGACGGTCGTCGCGCTGGGGCCGGACTGGTTCGCCGTCGACATCTCGGCGGAGACCGTTTCCAAGACCTCCATCGGCGCGAACGGCTGGGCCGAGGGGCAGCGGGTGAACCTCGAGCGTGCGTTGCGGGTCGGCGACGAGCTTGGCGGGCATATCGTTTCGGGGCATGTGGACGGCGTGGCCGAGGTCCTGTCGGTCACGGACGAAGGCGGCAGCACACGCATGCGCTTCCGGGCGCCCCGGGCGCTGGCCCCGTTCATCGCCCCCAAGGGGTCGGTGGCGCTCAACGGAACCTCGCTGACGGTGAACGAGGTCGAAGGCGCGGAATTCGGTGTGAACCTGATCCCGCACACCAAGCAGGTCACCACATGGGGCGATGTGAAACCGGGCGATGCCGTCAACATCGAGGTCGACACGATGGCCCGCTATGTGGCGCGGCTGCGCGACTGGGACAGCGCGGCGGGGTAGCGGTCGGGGCAGGGGGGCACTGTCAACTTCACCCGGTAGCCCGTTGCCCGTATTCACGTTCTGGATCAAAGCCCGCGCGATTCGAACCAATCGCGCAGCACGGCGAGGGACTGTTCGTCCCAGCCCTCGGGTTCGGTCAGGGCCATCCAGCTATCGATGTAATGCGTCGCCGCGTAATTGTGCCCGGTGCCCAGCGGCGTGGTGAAAGACCCGGTCAGATCCGCGAGCAGTTGCAGGAAAGTGACCACCGGCATCCAGCGAAAGGCCGGGGTCACGTCCGGGGCGCGCGGCCGCGTCCAGGGCGGTTCGCGCCAGAATGAATTGGGGCTGAAAAAGGTAATCGCGTCAGAAGGATACTGCAGATAAAGGATGCGCAGCGGCCCCCATGGCGCCGCGCCATGATCGGGGATGCCGTCCTGCGTGGCAAAGCGCACCAGCCCGCCGTCGCCCACCACCGGGCGCCAGAACGGACTGTCCGGATCCCGCCGTGCGGTGAACTCCTGCCACAGCGGATTGGTAAAGGTCGGCCCGACCCAGAAGGCACCGTCATGCGGCTCGGGCAGGATGTCCCAGACATCCGCCGATAGCTCGGAGTTCAGCGCGCCCAGGCTCATGCCGTGCAGATACAGCCGCGGGCGCGTCTCGGGCGGCAGGCTGCGCCAATGGTCATAGACGGTGCGAAACACCTCGCGCGCGGACTCGGCGCCGTATTCTGGTTCAAGAAGCAGGGACAACCAACTGGGAAGATAGGAGTATTGCACCGAAACCGACGCCACGTCCCCGCGCCAGAGGAACTCCAGCGCCGCCATGCCCGAGGGATCGGCCCAGCCGCGCCCCGTGGGTGTGGCTATGACCAGCACCGAGCGCGAGAACGCATCAATCCGCTCCAGTTCGGCCAGCGCCAGCGCTGCACGCTCCTGCGGCGTCTCGGCCGAGGCCAGCCCGACATAGACGCGCGCGGGTTCCATCGCCGGGGCGTCCGTCAGCGCTGCAATCTGCGCCGCCGAGGGCACCGCCACGGTGCGTGCGCGCCCCGGTGCGCTCAGGTCCTCCCAGGCCAGCAGCGAGCCGGGGCTGCCGGATTTCGCCGGATCCATGGGTGGCGCGATTTCCGGGTTGATCAATATGTTGACCTGCAAAGCTGCGCGGTCAAAGGACCGCAGCAGCGCCCCGGCCAGCACCCCGTTGCCCAGCGTCCAGAACAGCGTTGCCGTGATCACCAGCGCCCCGGTCAGCGCCACGCGGTCGGGCAGGTAGCGCGCCATGCCGTTCGCCGCCCAGACCACCAGCGCACGCGCCAGCCGCCCCAGCGCGATCCCCGGCGCAACCACCGCCAGCCCCACGGCGGCGATGGTGAAAGGGCGCGCCGTTTCCACCGCGTCCAGCCCGGCCGCCAGATGCACCGCGTTCTGCCAGGCCGTGACCCGTGCCAGACCGAACAGGATCACCGCCACCGCCGCCAGCCGCGCCAGCCAGGACAGCCAGCGCGGGCGCCAACGCGGCAAGCCCAGCCAGCGCCAGATGCCGACGATGGCCGCCGCCAGCCCGTAGACGGCCAGAAAGGCGATCCCCGCCAGCACCCCCTGCGTCACCCCTTCGCGCGGGATCAGCGTCGGCGTCAGCGCAGCGGTAAAGGCCAGCGCGCCGGCCACCATGGCCACAGGGACCAGCGGCGCCAGCAGGGGCTGATGTGCAAAAGGCGGCTCCATCCGCACATAGAAACAGGAAATGCCCCGGCTTCCAAGACCCCGGAGGCAGGAGATATGCTCAACAATTCCATTCCATATCAATCCACTGTGCGCCGCTCTGCACAAAGTACTCCGGTGATCACGATCCCTTGCGCGGCGCGCCCGTGCATGTCAAAGCCTGCGTCAGGGACCGCATGAGGGAGCCACCATGACCGATGCCGCCGATCCGACCCGCCGCCTGAACCTCTGGCCCGAGAGCGCCTCGCGCCCGGTGGGCAATCCGATCCAGCCGTCGGTGGTCTATGCTTCACCGGACCCCGACACGCTGGATGCTCAATACGAAGGGCGCCTGCATGGCTACACCTATGCGCGCGAGGGGCACCCGAACGCGACCGTTCTGGCGCGGCGGATCGATGCGCTGGAAGGGGCAACAGGCGGGATCGTCACCGGCTCGGGCATGGCGGCGGTGGCGGCGGCGCTGATGGGGGTGCTGCGCGCGGGCGATCACGTCCTGGGCGGCGATCAGCTTTATGGCCGGTCGCTGCGGCTGATGAACCAGGATCTGGGCCGCTTCGGCATCGCCGCCACGCTGGCCGATCCCACCGATGCGCGCGCCTTCGCGGCCGCCATCCGCCCCGAGACCCGCATGATCCTGCTCGAGGTCGTCTCGAATCCCACGCTGCGGGTGGCCGACATGGCGGGTATTGCAGCCCTGGCACGCGAACGCGGCATTCTGCTCGCGGTGGACAACACCTTCACCACGCCGCGCGGCTACCGCCCGTTCGACCATGGCGCCGATATCGTGCTCCATTCGGTGACCAAGATCCTGGCCGGGCATTCGGATGCCACGCTGGGGTATGTCGCCGCGCGTGATCCGGAGGTGACCCGCGCCATCACCGATTTCGCCGTCACCACCGGCCTGACCGCCAGCCCCTTCGACTGCTGGCTGGCCGAACGCGGGCTGCTGACCTTTCCCTTGCGCTACGACCGGGCCGAGGCCAACGCCGCCGCGCTGGCCGATCATCTGGCCGGATTGCCGGGGGTGGTGCGCGTGCTCTATCCGTTGCGCGCGGACCATCCGGACCACAACCGCGCGCAGGCGGTCCTGCACGCGCGCGGCGGCCATATGGTCAGTTTCGAAATCGCGGGCGGGCGCGATGCCGCCAACCGGCTGACCCGCGCCGCGCCGCAGATCGCCTTTGCGCCGACGCTGGGCGATGTGAACACCACGCTGTCCCATCCCGCGTCCTCGTCGCACCGCGGCCTCAGCCCCGAGGCACGCGCCGCACTCGGCATCACCGAAGGGTTCTTCCGCGTCTCGGTCGGAATAGAAGAGATCGACGCCCTGAAGGCTGAATTCGGCAGCGCGATAGCCGCCGCGACCGGAACATGACCAACGCCGCCCAATGTCTTGTTCAGGAAGCATATCATGCCGTTTAACCATACCTTTGGGCGGCTTCTTGTATAACATAATACTGATTATGGGAATAAGCACCTTTCGCGTCACCGGGCTGGACTCGGACCGCGCCTGCCTGCCATAAGGCGGCGCAACCAGACCGAGGCCCGCCATGTCCCACCCCCGCACCATCACGATCGCCCCCTCCATCCTCGCCGCCGATTTCGCCGATTTCGGCGCCGAATGCCGCGCGGTCGAGGCCCAGGGCGCCGACTGGATCCATGTCGATGTGATGGATGGCCATTTCGTGCCCAACATCACCTTCGGCCCCGCCACCTGTGCCGCCATCCGCCCGCATATCCGCACGGTGATGGACGTCCACCTGATGATCGCGCCCGTGGACCCCTACATCGCCGCCTTCGCCGAGGCCGGTGCCGACATCATCACCGCCCATATCGAGGCCGGCCCCCACATTCACCGCACCCTGCAGGCCATTCGCGCCACGGGGAAAAAGGCCGGGCTGGCGCTCAATCCCGGTACCGGGCTGGACGGGATCGCGCCGCTGCTGGACCTGACCGACCTGATCTGCGTCATGACCGTCAACCCCGGCTTCGGCGGGCAGAGTTTCATCGACCTGTCGGCCAAGGTGCGCACCCTGCGGGCCATGATCGGCGACCGCCCCGTTCATATCCAGATCGATGGCGGCATCACCCCGGACACCGCCCCGGCCATGGCCCGCGCCGGGGCCGATGTACTTGTCGCCGGATCTGCCGTCTTCAAGGGCGGCACCGCCCGGTCCCCCGAAGCCTATGGCCGCAACATCCGCGCCATCCGCACCGCTGCCGAAGCCGCCATCGGGCACGCCGCCTGACTCCATTTTCTTGCCTGAAATACTCTCAGGGGGTGAGCCGGACCCGGCAAGGGTCCGGCGAGGGGGCAGAATGCCCCCTTCCCCGACACGGTCCGGAAATTCACATTCAAGGGTTGCAATATATGCAAACAATGTTATCTGTCCCTCAACCGCAAACCAGGAGGCACAGATGACCACCCAGACAACCGCCCGCGCCGACGTCACCGCATTCTTCGACGAAGCCACCTTCACCGTGTCCTATATCGTCAAGGACCCGGGCTCCGATGCCGTGGCCATCGTTGATTCGGTGCTGGATTTCGACTACGCCTCGGGCCGCACCGACACCCGCTCGGCCGATGCGATCATCAAGCATGTGCAGGACAACAATCTGCGCGTGGAATGGATCCTGGAATCCCACGTCCACGCCGACCACCTGTCCGCCGCGCCCTACCTGCAGGAACGCCTGGGCGGCAAGATCGGCATCGGTGACAACATCACCGTGGTCCAGAACGTGTTCGGCAAGGTGTTCAACGAAGGCACCGAATTCGAACGCGATGGCAGCCAGTTCGACAAGCTGTTCCGCGAAGGCGATACCTTCACCATCGGCGCGCTTGAAGGCCGTGTCCTGCACACCCCCGGCCACACGCCCGCCTGCCTGACCTATGTGGTTGGCGAAGCGGCCTTTGTCGGCGACACGCTGTTCATGCCCGATTTCGGCACCGCGCGCTGTGATTTCCCCGGCGGTTCGGCCGAAACGCTGTATCATTCGATCCAGAAGATCCTGGCGCTGCCCGATGACACGCGCATCTTCGTGGGCCATGACTACAAGGCCCCGGGTCGCGATGACTACGCCTGGGAAACGACCGTGGGCGAACAGAAGCGCCTGAACATCCACGTCGGCGAAGGCAAGCCCGCCGAGGACTTCGTGCGCATGCGCGAGGACCGCGACGCAACCCTGGCCATGCCGCGACTGATCATCCCGTCCTTGCAGGTCAACATGCGCGCAGGCCAGATGCCGCCCGAGGACAAGGACGGCAATGTCTACATGAAGGTGCCGGTCAACACGCTCTGACCGGCCCCACCCCGGCCCCGGCCCGCGCGGTGCATCCGCCGCGCGGGCTTTCCCGTCCCCTCCATTCCGGCGGTTTCCCATGCTGACGCGCCTGTTTCCCAATCTCGACTGGCTGCACGCCTATTCGCGCAGCACCCTTGGCAATGACCTGATCGCCGCGCTGGTGGTCACCATCATGCTGATCCCGCAGGGCATGGCCTATGCCATGCTTGCGGGTTTGCCGCCGCAGGCGGGGCTTTACGGCGCGATGGTTCCCTTGCTGCTCTATGCGCTGCTTGGCACCTCGCGCACGCTGGCGGTCGGTCCGGTCGCCGTGGTAGCGCTGATGACGGCGGCGGCGGCCGGCGAGATCGCCGCCCAGGGCACGCCGGGCTACCATCTGGCCGCACTGGGAATCGCGATCGTCTCGGGCGCGATCATGCTGGCCATGGGGCTGTTCCGGCTGGGCTTCATCGCCAGCTTCCTCAGCCACCCGGTGATTTCCGGCTTCATCACCGCCGCCGGTATCCTGATTGCCGCCAGCCAGTTGCGGCACCTGCTGGGCAATGACACCCGCGGGCGCACCCTGCCCGAGATCGTGCCCTCTCTCATTCAGAACCTGGGCGCCATCCACTGGCCGACGCTGGCGCTGGGGCTGGTGGTGCTGGGCTTCCTGTTCTGGTCACGCAAGGGTCTGGCGCCGCTCCTGCGGCGGCTGGGGCTGGGCGCGGGGCTGGCAGGGCTTCTGGCCAAGGGCGCGCTGCTGGTGGCGGTGGCAGGGTCCACCGTGGCGGTCTGGGCGCTGGGGCTGGACCAGGCCGGCGTGCGCGTGGTGGGCGAGATCCCCCGCGGGCTGCCGGACTTCGCCCTGCCCGCGCTGGACCTCGGGTTGCTGCAACTGCTGGCCATTCCAGCGCTGATGATCGCCATCGTCGGCTATGTCGAATCCATCTCCATCGGCCAGACACTCGCCGCCAAGCGCCGCCAGCGGCTGGACCCGGACCGCGAGCTGATCGCGCTGGGGGCGGCCAACCTGGGCGCCGGGCTGTCGAACGCCATGCCGGTCACCGGTGGGCTGTCGCGCTCCATCGTCAATTTTGACGCGGGCGCCGAAACCCCGGCGGCGGGTGCCATGACGGCGCTGATGATCGCCGTGGCGCTGATCTTCCTGACGCCGCTGCTGCACTTCCTGCCCAACGCCACGCTGGCGGCGATCATCGTGGTGGCGGTGGCCTCGCTGCTGGATTTCCGCGCCCTGCCCCGCACCTTCGCCTATTCCCGGGCCGACGGCGCCGCCATGGCGGGCACCATCCTGGTCACCCTCTTCATCGGGGTCGAGGAAGGGTTGCTGGCGGGCGTGGTGCTGTCGCTGGTGCTGTTCCTCTACCGCACCTCGCGGCCGCATATGGCGGTGATCGGTCAGGTGGCGGGAACCGAGCATTTCCGCAACATCGACCGCCACCATGTGGCCACCGACCCGGCGGTGTTCTCCATCCGCGTGGACGAGAGCCTGTATTTCCCCAACGCCCGCGCGCTGGAAAACCGTATCCTGGCCGAGGTCGCCGACAATCCGGACCTGCGCCATGTGGTGCTGAATTGCGTGGCGGTGAACTTCATCGATGCCTCGGCACTGGAAAGCCTGGAAGAGATCAACCAGCGCCTGCGCGACGGCGGGGTGCGGTTCCACCTGACCGAGGTGAAGGGCCCGGTCATGGACCGCCTGCGGCGCGGTCATTTTCTGGACGACCTGTCGGGCGAGGTGTTCCTGACCCAGTATGATGCCATGGCGCAGCTTTCCCCGACGCTGACACGCGCCACCCTGTCAGAGCCGCGCAAGGACAGTTTCATCCCGGTCGGCTGAAACCCCGGAGATCCGGCGCGCGCTCCCCGCCTGCACCGGGTGGGACGGCGACATCAGGAAAACGGCGGGACCACGTCCCGCCGTTTTCCGATCCGATCCGCGCTTCGCTCAGCCTGCCAGCGTCTTGCCGCCAGCGTCTTGCCGCCAGCGCCGCCCCGTGGCAATAGATTGGCATGAGCCTGCGCCTGCGCGCAAAACGCGCCTACCAGACCCCGACAAAGGCCGCGAAACGCGTGCTTTCGCGCCTTGTATCCCGGCTGACCCCGGCCCCGCCGCCGGGGCCCCTGATCTGCGCCGGCATGGTCCGGAACGAACGTGACATCATCGATGTCTGGGTCGCGCATCTGCTGGCACTGTTCGACCGGATCATCATCATCGATCACCTCAGCACCGATGGCACGCGCGAAGAACTGCATCGGATCGCCGAAAGGCACCCGTCGCTGGACGTGCGCCATTATAACGAACCGCCCCATGCTCAGGGGCGGTTGATGACGGAGCTATTGCAGGAAGTATCCGCAATGCACCGCTCTGGCTGGATGTTCTTCATCGACGCCGACGAATTCCTGATGGTGCCTTCCCGCGCCGGACTGGACACAACCTTGGCCGAACATCACCGGGCACAAACCGTTCGGAGCACCTGGGCCGAGGTCTATCCGGTCGATCCGGGCGTCACCACCCACGCGGCGACCCGTTTGCGCGGCTGGCATTCCCAACCCTCGGTCAACTGCAAGGTTGCGGTCAACCTCTCCCATGTCACACCGGACGTGCAGATATCGTTCGGGAATCACAACGCCTGGTTCCCACGGCGCAGCTTTCCGGGGAATGTCGATGCGCTGCATCTGCTGCATCTGCCCATCCGGTCAGCGCCGCAATTCCTGTCAAAAGTGATCCAGCGCCATGCCACCATCGAACATGCCTTCGCGGGCTGGGATTTCGGGAGCCTTGATGCCCTCGACGAAGAAAGCACCCAGCTGATGGACGACCTGCGGCGGCGCGTCTACAACTATGGGTGTCAGGACCGGGGAAAAATCTCGACCGTCCCGCCCCCGCCCGAAACCATCGACGCGCCACTTGGCGAACTGGTCCCCCTGCACCCGATCGAGCCCCCGCGCCGACCGTCCCCAGTGCGCCGCGCATGAAAAAGGGCGCGCTCACCATCCGGCAACCGCGCCCGTGTCACTTTTCGAACTTCGAATTCCTCAGCCCGCCAGCGTCTTGGCGACTTCGGCGGCAAAATCCTCGTCCTTCTTCTCGATCCCCTCGCCGACGGCCATGCGCACGAAACCGGTGATCTCGACCCCGGCTTCCTTGGCGGCATCGGCCACGGTCAGGTCCGGGTTGATGACGAATTTCTGGCCCAGCAGCGTCACTTCCTCGAAGAACTTCTTCATCCGGCCCACGATCATCTTCTCGATCACCGCCTCGGGCTTGCCGCTTTCGCGCGCCTGCTCGGTCAGCACGGTTTTCTCGCGCTCCACCAGCGCCGGGTCGAGGTCATCCTCGGACAGCGAGGCCGGGTTGGTCGCCGCCACATGCATGGCGATCTGGCGGCCGATCCCGTTGTCCGCGCCCTTCAGCGCCACCAGCACGCCGATCTTGCCCATGCCCTCGGCAGCCGCGTTGTGGACATAGGACACCACCGTCTCCCCTGTCAGCACATCCATGCGGCGCAGGGTCATGTTCTCGCCGATCTTGGCGATGGCATCGGTCAGCAGCGTCTCCACCGGCTTGCCGCCGATCTCGGTCTTCTTCAGCGCCTCCAGATCACCGACCGACAGCGCGGCCTCGGTGATGTTGCGCACCATGGCCTGGAACTCGGCGTTCTTGGCCACGAAATCGGTTTCCGAGTTGATCTCGACCGCGACACCCTTCGCCCCGTCGAGGGCCACGCCCACCAGCCCCTCGGCGGCGGTGCGGTCGGATTTCTTGGCCGCCTTGGCCAGCCCCTTGGTGCGCAGCCAGTCCTGCGCCGCTTCCATGTCGCCGCCGGTTTCGGTCAGCGCCTTCTTGGCATCCATCATGCCCGCGCCGGTGGTTTCGCGCAGTTCCTTGACCATCTGTGCCGTGATTGCCATGTCGGCTCTCCTTGATCCTGTTCATGCCACCCGCGCCCGGGGCGCAACCCCCCGGCGCGAATGGCGCAATGCTGACGTCGGACGCCCGGTTCAGGCGGTTTCGCTGTCGGTGGCGGCGGGCTCGGCAACGGCCTCTTCCGCCGGCGCCTCTTCCAGCGCGCCCAGATCGATGCCCGCAGCACCCATCTGCGCGCTCATCCCGTCCAGCGCGGCTCGGGAAACCAGATCGCAGTAAAGCGCGATGGCGCGGGCGGCGTCGTCATTGCCGGGGATGATGTGGTCGATGTCGTCGGGTGCGCAATTGGTGTCCACCACGGCGATCACGGGAATGCCCAGTTTCTTCGCCTCCTGCACCGCCAGCGCTTCCTTGTTCACGTCGATCACGAACAGAAGGCTGGGCAGACCGCCCATCTCGCGGATCCCGCCCAGCGAGGCCTGCAGCTTCGCCTGCTCGCGCTCCATGCCCAGGCGCTCCTTCTTGGTCAGCCCCTCGGCACCGCCGTCAAGCTGTTCGTCCAGCGCGCGCAGCCGGTTGATCGACTGGCTGACGGTCTTCCAGTTGGTCAGCGTGCCGCCCAGCCAGCGGTGGTTCATGTAATACTGCGCCGAGCGTTCGGCGGCCTCGGCGACGGGCTTTTGTGCCTGCCGCTTGGTGCCGACAAAGAGGATGCGCCCGCCCTTGGCCACGGTCTCGCGCACCACGTTCAGCGCCGCGTCCAGCATCGGCACGGTCTGGGTCAGATCGATGATGTGGATGCCGTTGCGGTCGCCATAGATGAACGGCCCCATCCGCGGGTTCCAGCGCTGGGTCTGGTGGCCGTAATGCACGCCAGCTTCCAGAAGCTGGCGCAGCGAAAATTCAGGAAGCGCCATGTCGTTTTCCTTTCCGGTTTGCGCCTTGGCAGAGGTTCTGAAGACCTGATGGCCTCAACCGGTGGACGCGCGGGGGATATCTGTCCCGCAAGCCCGCCTCTGCCTGTGAAGTGTTGGCTCCGCGAAAGCAAGTTGAAAGACCGGTCCGACGAGGCCAACCCCTTCCGCA
>JAFIEE010000072.1 GCA_020832705.1 Paracoccaceae bacterium | reverse complement strand
ACGCCCGGTGGGCGCTTTCCCGCGCGGGGGCGCGGCGGCGGCGGAGAGCGGATGACAAATCCCGTCACCCGCGACAAAGCCTTTGCGGCGGCGCGGGCGGCGCGGCTATCGTGGCGGCGTGAGCCACCGGAGCCGCCGCGATGCCCCTGCGCCGCATCCTTGCCTGCCTGCTGATCGCGCTTGTCGCCGGCGCGCCCGCCCGCGCCGAGGCGCCGCTGTCCGGCGTGGCGCTGGTGATCGGCAATTCCGCCTATGCGCACCTGCCGCCGCTGGCCAATGCCACAGGGGACGCCCGCGCGATCGAGGCGCTGCTGGCCAGCCTGGGCTTTCGGACAGAACTGGCCATCGACCGCGATGCCCGCCGCCTGCGCCGCGATCTGGACAACTTCCTGGATGACGCGCGCGACGCCGCGGTGGCGGTGCTCTATTACGCCGGACACGGGGTCGAGGCCGGCGGAAAGAACCATCTGGTCCCGGTCGATGCCGACCTGGGCGCGCTGGAGGCCGCCGCCGACAGCTTCCTGTCACTGGCCGATGTCATGGCGCAACTGGAGGCCACGGTGCCGGTCAGCATCGTCATCCTGGATGCCTGCCGCGACAACCCCTTTCCCGAGGCGCTGGCGCTGCGCCCCGCACCCGGCGCCGCGCCGGTGCCGCTGGGCACCACGGGGCTGGCCGCTGCGCGCTCGCTCAGCCTTGGGGGTCAGTCCGCCCGCCCCGCCTCGGCCGAGCGCTTCGGCACCGTGGTCGCCTTTGCCGCCGAACCGGGCGCGACGGCGCTGGACGGCCCCCCGGGCGGGCACAGCCCCTATGCAGCGGCGATCCTGCGCCATCTGGGCGCCATGGCCGAGGCCGAGTTCGGGCTGGTGATGCGCATGGTCGCCGAAGAGGTCTGGCTGCGCACGCGCGGCCAGCAGCGCCCCTGGGTGAACGAGAACCTGCGCCGCCTGCTGTATTTCGGCGCCGCCCCCGCCGCCCCCGAAGGCCCCGAGGGCGCCATCCTGGCCGAGCGCCGCCAGCTTCTGGTCACCATCGCCGATTTGCCCGGACGCGAACGCGCCCTGGTGCGCCAGCGCGCGGAAACCGCGGGCGTGCCCATGGATGCGCTGTTCGCGATGCTGGCCGCGCTGGGCGAAGACATGCCCGATGACGCTTCGGCGCTGGAGCCGCTGCTGGCGCGGCTGGCCGATGACCTGCGCGCGGCGCGGGCGCAGGCGGCAACCCTGGGCAGCACCGACCCGGAAATCGCGCGGCTGGTGGCGCTCGCCGAAACCGCACAGGCCGAAGGCGCGCTGGCGGCCTCGGTCGCGTTCTTCGATGCGGCGCGCGCGCGGGTGGCGGACCTGGGCGCCACGCTCGACCGGGTGGAGGACGACATCGCCGCGCGCCGCGCCGAATTCGCCGCCGTGCTGGCCGGCGCGGCCGAGGCACGGGCGCTGATGCTGGATTTCACCGGCGCGGCGCAGGGGTTCCTGGACGCCGCCGACCAGATCGCCCGCTGGGACGCAGCGGCAGCGTTCGAGCTGCGCCTGCGCGCCGCCATGGCGCTGGTGCGCGCAGGCACGATCCGGGGCGACACCCCGGCACTGGAGCGCGCGGTGGCGCAGTTGCGGGCGCTTGGCCCAGACACCCCCGCGCAAGCGCGCGCCCGCGATGCGGCATTGGCCGCGGCGCTGCATGAACTGGGCCTGCGCCAGATCGCGCCCGACAGCCTGCGCGCGGCGGTGACCCTGCTGGACGCGCTGCTGGCCGATGCGGACGCGCAGGACCAGCGCGCCGCACTGCTGCGCCGCAAGGGCGCGGTGCTGGCTGCCCTTGGCGGGCGCAGTCTGGACCGCGCCGAGCGCGATTCCGCCGTTCAGGCGCTGACCGAGGCGCTGGCGCTGCTGCCGCACGATACCCCGGCTGCCGAGCGGGCCGCACTGCTGCTGGACCTGGGCCGGGCGGCTGCGCTGCGCGCGGCGATGCTGGGCAGCGATGCCCTGACCACCCACGCCGCCGCAGCCGAAGCCGAAGCGCATCTGATCGACGCGCTGGCGCTGCTGGACCCGTCCGCGCATCCCCTGCCATGGGCGCAGGCGCAGATCGCGCTGGGTCGCTACGGGTGGCCCGTGCGGCCGCTCTCGGGGGAGTCCCTGCCGGACGCGCTGCGCGCGCGCCTGGGGGCCTTCGACGCGGCGCAGGGGGTCTGTGCGCGGGCCGACTATCCCGTCTGCTGGGCGCAGGCCGAACTGGGGCGGGGCGAAGTGCTCTACCGGCTGGGCCGGGCCAAGGACGACAGGACCGAAGCCTTCCGCCTCTACCGCCGCTCGCTGGCCGCGCTTCAGGCCGCGCTGGCCGAGACGCGGCTGGAGCTTTCCCCGGTGGACTGGGCCGAGGCGCTGGGCGCGCGCGGCGACATGCTGGCGGTCTTTGCCACCGAATCTGCCGGTGGTATCGCGCTGATCTACCACGCCGAGGCCGCGCGCGCCTATCGCACCGCCATTGCCGCGATCACGCCGCAGGACCTGCCTGCGCTGTGGCTGGACCTGCATGGACGGCTGGTGCGCACGCTTGATGCCATGGGCCAGACGGACCACAATCAGGACCGCCAGCGCAGCACCCGCTTCGCCGCCGCCGAGGCATGGCGCACGGCGATGGCGGCCCTGGACCCGAACGCCGACCCGGTCCGCTGGTTTCACCACAAGCGCTGGCTGGGCGACCGGCTTTCGGAGCTTGCGCAGCTTTACGACGATGACACGGCCATGGCCGCCGCGCTGGCCGCGTTCGACCGCGCCGCCACGGCCCTGCCCCGCCATACCGCGCCCCACGCCGCCCGCGCCGATCTGGCGCTTGCGGCAGCGCGTTTGCTGGACCGCCGCGCGCTGGCCGTGGCGCCGTCCTGGGCGGCCTGGGCCGACCCTGCCCGCGCCGCCGCCCTGCGCGCCGAAGCGCTGGAACGTATCGCCGAGGCGCTGGAAGCGATCCCCGAGTCCGAGTTCGCCGCCCCTTCGCGCGCGCTGCACGATCTTCTGGCGCTGAACGCGGCACTTGCGCAGAGGCTGCAGGACATGTCCCCGGCACAGGCCGCCGAAGCCGCAGCCCGGATCGACGGGACCGAAGCCTTTGACCTGCCGGCGCAGGCGCGCGCCTTGCGCGCCCGGGCGCGGCTGCTGACCCAGGCGGGAGAACTGGCGGCGGCGGTGGCCGACCTGCGCGCCGCGCTCCATGCCGAGACCGCTCCCGCCACCGGCCCGGACCCGTTCCGGCTGGCCCTGACGCACCGGCGGCTGGCCGAGGCGCTGCAGATGCTCAACGACAGCCGCAGCGAACGCGACCCGGACACCGACCGCGAGGCCGCCGACCGGTTCGACCGCGCCCGCGCCCTGATCCCGCCCGCGCATTCGCTCACCGATCATCTGGCGCTGGCCGATGCCGCCGCCTTCGTGCTGGCGCGGGGGCCTGGCACGCTGGAGGCTCTGGACGCGGCGCTGGCGCTGTTCGCCCTGCGCGCGGACCTCACCGATGATGACGACAACCACGCCGCGTCGCTGCATGAACAGGGCGTGGTGCTGACCGAACGCACCCGCCGCAGCCGGGACCCGGCCGATGCCGCCCGCGCGCGCGCGGCTTTCGACGCGGCATTGGCCCTGCGCCCCGCCGATGCCTTCCCGCAGCACCATGCGCAACTGCTGCGCCTGCGCGCCGGTGTGGACTATGCGCTGACCAGGGACGCGCCGGATGACGCCATGCTTCTGCGCGCCATGCTGGCCACGCTGGAGCGCGCGGCCGGACTGGTGGCCGGCAGTGACGCGCCGGAAGCGGTCTGGAACGCCGAATCGCGCTGCGTCGTCGGCCGCGATCTGGCGCTGCTGGCATACGATCCCGCCCGCGTCACAACCGCTTTGGCTGCCTGCGCCGAGGCCGTCGCCGGGTATGGTGCGCAGGGCTGGGACGCCACCGGCTTTGCGCCCTATATCGGCGCGCTTGAGGCGATCCGGGCCGCCGCGCAGGCGGACGCGACCGGGCATGGCGCCGCGCCCGATACCCCGGAGACCGGCGCCCCCCCTGCCCCCGAGGCCACTGTGCAAGAGGCCACTGCGCAAGACGCCACTGTGCAAGAGGCCACCGAATGACCCGTCGCACCCCGCTCCGCGCCCTCGCTCTTGCCGCGCTGCTCGCCCTCGCCCCTGCCGGTGCGGCGCGCGCGCAGGACGGGCTGCCCGCCATCGTCATGTTCGTCACCTACGCGGTTGCGCCCGAGGACCGCGCCGCCTTCAACACCTGGATCGCCGATTTCCGCGCCGCGGTGGAGGCGATGATCAATGCCGGGCGGCTGGATCCCATCGATGTCTGCGCCTATCGCTCCTGGCGGGTGCTGGGACCCGATGCGGCGGGGCTGAACGCGGATTACATCTTTGTCTTCGACCCCGTGGTGCCGGTGGCGCAATACCTGCTGCACCATTGGCTGGCGCTGGCGCTTGGCCCCGAGGAGGGCGCGGCCCGGATGGCCGCATTCACGCGCATGGCGCAGATGAAAGGCGATATCCTCTTTGCCGCGCCGCTGGACCCGCGCGTGGACGCCCTGCCTGCCGATCCGGTCTGCGCGCAGTGACCGCGCTTCCCGGCGTGTTGCGATGGTCACAGCTTCATTAATTGCGCTGATCTCTGTTGCTTTTTCAACTGATTCCTGTGCAAGTATTCGTGCGCCGGAACGCGATGGACCCATTTGTGACGCTCTCGGTGCCCGGCGCACCAGGGGCACGCACGACGGCAATTGCCTGAAGCCGCCGCGCGCCGCGTTCAGAAAGGAAAAGAAAAGAGATCACGACGCCATTCCTTCATATTGCGCGGGCGCGCGCCTGTGCTTGCGGCAGTGCTCGCGCTGGCGACACCGACAATGAGTGCGGCGGACAGCAAGACCGCCGCGCCTGTGCCGGAGCCGGTGATCCCGGCGCCCGTGGCCGCCGCGCCGGACTGGACCGGCTTCTACGTTGGCGCCGACATCGGCCTTGCCCGCGGTGCATCGGGCACCGCAATCACGCGCGACTCCTCGCCCGGACCGCCGGCCTGGACCGCCGATCCGCGGGTGCGGGGCACGCTGGGCAGCCTGCGCCTGGGCTATGACATGCAGATGGATGACTTCGTGGTCGGCGCGCTGCTCGAAGCCGGGCTCGGGACCGCGAGCGCATCGCAGGTCCGTCCGGGCGACGACGGCCCCCCCGCGGAGCCGCGCGCGCGCTACTCGAACCTGATGTCGGCGGCACTCCGCGCGGGTGCGCTGGTCAATGACGGCGACACGCTGCTCTACGGTCGGCTGGGCGTGTCGCGCGCGCGGATCGCAATCGACAATGTCGCCGAGGACGGCCCCTGGACCGAGCTTTCGGGCCGCGCCAATGGCACCGGGCTCAACCTGGGTCTGGGTGCGGAACACCGCATGGGCGGGGGCGCGACCGTGTTCGCCGAATACAATTACCATGGGGTCGGTCGCAACTTCACGGTCGAGCGCCCCAGCGGACCGCCGCCCGATTGGGACGTGCGCGGCAAGGCGCTGCATGTCTTCCAGGTGGGCGTGAACTTCCGCTTCTGATCCACGCTGCGAACCCTCCTGCACGCGACCCGGCCTGCCCGGGCCGCTTTTCCCTGTGCGGGCCGGGTTCCTCTGCGACCAGCGCAACCCGCCGCTGACCCATGCACCGCGCCTTGCATCGCCTGGCCCTGCGTCTTAGGCAGGGCGCATGGACTCCGTCATCCGATCAGCGCCCCCCGCAGCGCCGCCGTCGCCCTACAACATGGCGCGCGACGTGCTGGCGGCAGGCGCGCGGACGCCGGACAAGAGCGCGCTGCAGGTGCTGCGCGCCAGCGGCGCCGAACGCTGGAGCTACGCGCGCCTGATCGCCGCCGTGCGCGGCACCGGCGCGGGGTTGCTGGCGCTGGGGCTGGCGCCGGGTGATCGGGTGCTGCTGCGTCTGGGCAACAGCGTGGATTTCCCGATCGCGTTTCTGGGGGCGATTGCGGCCGGGCTGGTCCCGGTGCCGACCTCGGCGCAACTGACGGCCCCCGAAATCACCGCCATGGCCATGCATCTGGACCCTTCGCTGGTGGTCGCGGGCGATGGCGTCACCCTGCCGGAGCACCCCGCCCCGGTGCAGCACCTGCCCGCACTGCGCGCCATGCGCGACAGCCCGCCCTGCGACTGGCACCTCGGCCCGCCCGACCGGCCCGGCTACATGGTCTTCACCTCGGGGTCATCGGGCGCGCCCATGGCGGTGGTCCACGCGCACCGGGCGCTGCACGCGCGGCGGATGATGTGGGACGGCTGGTATGGCCTGACGCCCGACGACCGGGTGCTCCACGCCGGGGCCTTCAACTGGACCTACACGCTGGGCACCGGGCTGATGGACCCCTGGACCATCGGCGCCACCGCGCTGATCCCCGAACCCGGCGCGCCGCTGGCGCTGCTCATGCGCCGCTTCGATGCCACCCTCTTCGCCGCCGCTCCCGGGGTCTATCGCCAGCTTCTGAAACCCGGCACGCCGCTGGCGCTGCCCCGCCTGCGCCACGGCCTGTCAGCGGGCGAGAAACTGCCCGAGACCACCCGCGCCGCATGGGAGGCCGCCACCGGCACCCCGGTATTCGAGGCGCTGGGCATGTCCGAATGCTCCACCTACATCTCCGCCGCGCCGGGCCGCCCCGCACCCGCCGGTGCCATCGGCTACGCCCAGCCCGGCCGCAGCATCGCGGTGCTTGACGGCACGGGCCGCCCGGTGCCGCGCGGCACGCCCGGTACGCTCGCCGTGCACCGCAGCGACCCGGGGCTGATGCTGGACTACTGGCGCGCACCCGCGGCCACCGCGGCGCGCTTCACCGGCGACTGGTTCGTGACCGGCGACACGGTGGTGATGGACGGGGACGGCGCCATCACCTATCTGGGGCGCGAGGACGACATGCTCAACGCCGGGGGATTCCGCGTCTCGCCGCTGGAGATCGAGGCCGCGCTGGAACGCCACCCCGACATCCACGAGGTCGCCGCCACCGAACTCGCCGTCAGGGCCGACACCACCGTGATCGCCGCCTTCTACACCGCCGCCGCGCCCCTGCCCGAGGCGACACTGCAGGCCCATGCACAGGCGCATCTGGCGCGCTACAAGCAGCCGCGGCTCCATATCCACTGCCAGACCCTGCCACGCGGGGCCAACAACAAACTCCTGCGCCGGGTGCTGCGCGATGACTGGGAGCGCACCCATGATCGCGCTTGATATCTGGTCGGATCCGATCTGCCCCTGGTGCCACATCGGCAAGGCCGCCCTCGACCGCGCCCTCGAAAGCCGCCCCGGCCACCCCTTCGCCATCGCCTGGCACCCGTTCCAGCTCAACCCCGACATGCCGCCCGAAGGGATGGGCCGGCAGGCGTACCTGGCGCTCAAGTTCGGCGATGCGCAGGGCATCATGAACGCCTATCGCCCCGTGATCGAACGGGCCGAGGCCGAAGGCCTGGCGCTGAACCTGCCCGCCATCACCCGCACCCCCAACACGCGCGATGCCCATCGGCTGATCCACTGGGCCGGGATCGAGGGGCGGCAGACCGCGATGGTCGCAACCCTTTTCCGCGCCTGTTTCCGCGATGGCCTGGACATCGGCGACCGAGATACCCTCGCCGATCTGGCCGCCAACGTCGGCATGGAGCGTGCGCTGGCCGCCCGCATGCTGGCCTCCGAAGCCGACACCGACACCATCATCCGGGCCGACCGCGACGCCCGCGCCCACGGCATCACCGGCGTGCCCTTCTTCGTCATCGGCGGCGAACATGCCATCTCCGGCGCCCAGACCACCGCCTTCTGGCAACAGATCATCGACGCGCTGAGCGCACAGGCGCCCGGATGACCCGGCCCCGCACCCGCTGCCGTGCAAACACCCCACCCGGAGCGGGCGGCGCGCCACCCCCCTGCCCCGGCCCGCCGCCGCACGGCACCGCCCGGCGCCCCCCTGCGCCGGGCAACGGCGCCGCCCGCACCCGTCGGCCATCATCTGTGCAGAAATATCCTCGGGGGGAGTCGCCCGGCACGGGCGACGGGGGGCAGACAGCCCCCCTGCGCCGCCGCCGCCCGGAGCCTGCCGCATGAGCGATGCCCCGGCCGCCACCACCCCGCGCCAACTGGGGTTCCGCGAATTCGTCGCGCTGATGGCGATGCTGTTTTCCACCATCGCCTTCGCCATCGACGCGATGCTGCCCGCGCTCCCGCGCATCGGCGCCGAACTGGCCCCGGACAATCTCAGCCAGGTGCAACTTGTGGTGACGGTCTTCGTGCTCGGCATGGGGCTGGGCACGCTCATCTGCGGGCCGCTGTCGGACGCGCTGGGGCGCAAGTCGGTGATGGTCTGGGGGCTGTCGCTCTTCGCCATCGGTGCGCTGGCGGCGGCGCGGGCCGAAACCATGGAGGGGCTGCTGACCGCGCGGCTCGTGCAGGGGCTGGGCGCGGCGGCGCCCCGGGTGGTGGCGCTCGCCATGGTGCGCGATCTCTACCAGGGGCGCGCCATGGCGCGGGTGATGTCGATCGTCATGACGCTGTTCATCTTCGTGCCTGCGGTGGCGCCGTCGATCGGCGCGGCAATCATCTGGGCCTTCGACTGGCGCGCGATCTTCAACGCCTTCGTGCTCTTCGGGCTGGTCTCGGGGCTGTGGCTGGGGCTGCGCCAGCCCGAAACGCTTGCGCCCGAAGCCCGCCGCCCGCTGCGCGTGGCGCTCCTCGCCGCCGCATTGGCCGAAATCCTCGGCAACAAGGCGGTGCGGCTCTACACGCTGGTGCTGGCCTGCGCCTTCGGGTCGATGTTCACCTGGCTGTCGGGATCGTCGCTGATCTTCGCCGAGGTGTTCGACCGCGAGGCCAGCTTCCCGCTGTGGTTCGCGGTGCTGGCACTGGTGGCCGGGGCGTCGAACATCGTCAACGCGCGGCTGGTGATGCGGCTGGGCATGCGCCGGATCGCCATCACCGCCATCGCCGCGCAAGCCGCGCTGGCCCTGCCGGTGGCGGGACTGGTGGCGCTGGACCTGCCCGCGCCGTGGGATTTCGCGGTGCTGATCGGGTTCCTGGCGGTGGTGTTCTTCTCCTTCGGGCTGACGCTGGGCAACCTCAACGCGCTGGCCATGCAGCCGCTGGGCCACATGGCCGGGATCGGTGCGGCGGTGATCGGCTTCCTGCAGACGGTGCTGGCCGTGGGGATCGCGGTGCCGGTCAGCCTGGCCTATGACGGCACGCCGCTGCCGGCGGTGCTGGGCACGGCGGGTTGCGCGGCGGCAGCACTCGGTTTCATGATCTGGGCGGGCAGGCACGATCACGGGCCGGGATGAGGCATCGCGCGCGCCCCGCGATGCCCCTCCGGCGCGCCAGCGCGCCGGAAAGCGCCCGCGAGGCGGGCCGGGGAGGGTGGGTGGGCGGTCCGCCGAGCGGGCGCTTCCCCGGTCGCAAGCACGAGCAATGATCTGGCCTCAGCGCGGCGGCGGCCCTGATCCTTCGTCACCCGCCCCCTCCGCAGCGCCGATCTGCGCCAGCGTGCTGGCGCGCGGCACCGTGCCGGTTTCGGGGCGCAGCCGTGTCTGCAGGACGGGCCGGTTGGTCGAGACATTGGCCCGCCCCTCGCGGAACAGGATATAGAGCCCGCTCAGGATCACCACGCCCGCCCCCAGCACTGTCGCCCCGTCGGGCCATTCGTCAAAGAACAGCCAACCCAGCACCGCCGCCCACAGGATCTGCGAATACTGCATCGGCGCAATCAACACCGCCTCGGACGCCTTGTAGGCCGCGATCACGCAAAGCGAGGCAATGAAGGCGAGCGCCGCGATCATCCCGACCGCGGCAAAATCCGCCAGCGGCATCGGCCGATAGACGAAGGGCAGCGCAAGCGCCATGACCACCAGATTGGCCATCATCGGATAGAGCAGGAGCACCACGCTGCGTTCCTCCGCGCCGATGCGGCGCACGATGATCGACGACAGCGCACTGCCCGCCGCACCCGCCAGCGCCGCCACATGACCCAGCGACAGCCCCTCGCCCCCGCCCGGGCGCAGCACGATCAGCACGCCCACCAGCCCCAGCACCACCGCCCCGCCCCGGTGCAGCCCCACCCTTTCGCCCAGCACCGGCACCGCCAGCACCGTGATCAGCAAGGGCGCGGCGAACAGGATCGCATAGACCTGCGTCAGCGGCAGCACCGAAAACGCATAGAACACCGAAACGCCGGTCACCACCGAAGCCCCGGTGCGCAGGGCCGTCCAGCCCGGATAGCGCGGTCGCAGCGTGCCGTCGGTGCGGTCGCGCATCAGCATCAGCATGGCCAGCGGCAGGCCCAGAAGCACGCTGAAGAACACGATCTGGAACGCGGCGTAACTGCCACCCAGCGATTTGACGACCGCGTCATGGGCGGAAAACAGCATGAAGGCCAGCAATGCCAGCAAGGGCCCGCGCAGGGCGTGGGAGGGACTCGGCATATCGGGGCTTTCCACGGCGCAATCGGTTATCCGGCGCGGTAGCGCTAGCATGGGGTCCGCGCGGCAATCAACCCGTCACCGGGTGGCCACGTGACCGCCCAGACCGCCACGGCGATGCGCGCAATGCCTCTGGGCAGCGGCGCGCCAGCCGATTATGACAGCACCATGACAACGGAAGTCTTCCTTCTGCTCGGCGGAATCGGGCTGTTCCTCTTCGGGATGCAGTCGATGACCGACGCGCTGCGCCAGATCGCTTCGGACCGGGCACGCGACGTGCTCGCGGGCTTTGCCCGCACGCCCCTGTCCGCAGCGCTGACCGGGGCGGCGACCACGGCGGCGGTGCAGTCCTCCACCGCGACCATGGTCACCACTGTGGGCTTCGTCGGTGCCGGAATGCTGAGCTTCCAGCAGGCGCTGGGCATCATCTTCGGCGCCAGCGTGGGCACCACGATCACCGGCTGGATGGTGCTGTTCTTCGGCTTCCGGCTGCCGCTATCCGAAGTGGCACTGCCTGTCCTGTTTCTCGCCGCGCTTCTGCGCGTGCTCAGCAGCGGCCAGATCGCGCGGGTGGCGATGGCGGTGGCGGGGCTGTGCCTTGTATTCCTGGGCATCGACCTGATGCAGGACGGCATGGCCGCCTACGAGGACCGGCTGACCCCCGCCAGCTTTCCCGCGCCCACGCTGACGGGGCGGCTGCAACTGCTGGCGCTGGGGCTGGTGATCACGCTGGTCACACAGTCCTCCAGCGCCGGTGTGGCGGCGACGCTGGTCTTGCTGGCCACCGGCGCGGTCAGTTTTCATCAGGCCGCGGCGCTGGTCATCGGCATGCATATCGGCACCACCTTCACGCCGCTTCTGGCCGCCATCGGCGGGTCCATCGCGGTGCGGCGCACGGCGGTGGCGAACATCCTCTACCACGCGATCAGCGGCCTGCTGGCGCTGGGCTTCATCGATATCGTCGGCGCGGTGCTGGGCGCC
The DNA here is from genome assembly GCA_020832705.1 of Paracoccaceae bacterium. GTDB lineage: Bacteria > Pseudomonadota > Alphaproteobacteria > Rhodobacterales > Rhodobacteraceae > Rhabdonatronobacter. The sequence goes on along the minus strand of JAFIEE010000072.1, from coordinate 5,356 downwards.
GACGGTGCCCGCGCGCAGGCGCAACTGGCGCTGGTGGTGTTCCACACCGGGTTCAACGTGATCGGCACCGCCGTGATGCTGCCGCTTGTCCGCCCCTTCGCGCGCGGGATCGAACGGCTGATCCCGGAAACAATCCGCCCGCTCAGCGCACCGCTCAACAAGCAGGCGCTGGCCGATCCGGCGGCCGCGCTCGATGCGCTGAGCCTGGCCGCCAATGGCGTGACCGCGCGGGCGTTTTCGGCGCTGTCGGAGGCCATGCGCCCCGGTGCCGGGCCCGTCCCCATCAAGCCGATGATCGCCGAGTGCTCGGAAACGCTGGACGAGATGCACGACTTCCAGGCCCAGATCTCGCTGCCTCCCGACCGCGAATCCAGACTGGAACGGAACGAGGCGCTGTTGCATCTGCAGGACCACCTGCAGCGCCTGCTCTATCGCGCGGGCCAGACCAACCGCATGACCGGCGCGCTGACCGACCCCAAGCTGCGCCGCTACGCGCGCTATCTGGGCGCGGTGATGGCGCGCCACGTGGCGGGCGCGGATGTGCACGCCCGGCTGGAACGGCTCAACCGCTACCTGGCCGCGCGCGAGGCCCGCCTGCGGCGCGAGATCATGCGCTCGGGCCTGCCGCCCGCGCGGCTGTTCGCCCTGACCGACAGCCTGCGCTGGCTGCGCCGCTTCGCGGCCCATGCCGAACGCATCACCCATTACGGCACGCGGGCGCGCCCGCGTGCCGCGCGCGACCTGCCCGCGCCAGAGCCAGCAACAGACCCCGCGCCGGAAACCGCGACTTCCGGTTGAAAAACGCGCTCGTCACAGGTCATATGCAGTCAATGCGGCCTTGCATAGGGTGCAGCGATGACAAACGTTCCGGATCAGACCACCCGGCCCGTCTTCCGGGCCGAGGGCGTGACCCGTGTCTATCGGACCGGCGCAGTAGAGGTGCACGCCCTGCGCGGCGTGGACCTGACCCTGAACGAAGGCCAGATGGTCGTGTTGCTGGGGGCCTCGGGGTCCGGCAAGTCGACGCTTCTGAACATCCTCGGCGCGCTGGACACGCCGACCGAGGGGCGGGTCTACTTCCGCGACCGCGACCTGACGCGGGCCACCGACCGGCAACTGACCGCCTTCCGGCGCGACCATGTGGGCTTCGTCTTCCAGTTCTACAATCTGGTGCCCAGCCTGACCGCGCGCGAGAATATCGCGCTGGTGACCGAGATCGCCCGCAACCCCATGACCCCCGAGGAAGCGCTGGAACGCGCCGGGCTGCCGCACCGGATGGACCATTTCCCGGCCGAGCTTTCGGGCGGCGAACAGCAGCGCGTGGCCATCGCGCGGGCCATCGCCAAGCGCCCCGAGGTGCTGCTGTGCGACGAGCCCACCGGGGCGCTGGACAGCAAGACCGGGGTGCAGGTGCTGGAAGCGCTGGCGCAGGTCAACGCCGATCTGGGCACCGCCACGGTGCTGATCACCCATAACGCCGATATCCAGCGCATTGCCGAGCGGGTGATCGTGCTGGCCGACGGGCGCGTCGTCCGCGACGAGGTGAACACCGAACGCATCGCACCGTCGGAGGTGTCGTGGTGAGGGCGCTGGACCGCAAGCTCCTGCGCGATCTGCGCCGTATCTGGGCGCAGACACTGGCGATTGCGCTGGTGCTGGGCTGCGGGGTGATGCTGCTGGTGGCCGCCAACGCCACCCAGCGCACGCTGGTGCAGAGCAAGCAGACCTATTACGAGCGCCACGCCTTCGCCGATATCTTCGCCCCGGTCACCCGCGCGCCGGTGTCGGTGCTTGACGCGCTGGCCACCATCGACGGGGTGTCACGGGTGGAGGGGCGGATCGCCTTTCATGCGGTGCTGGACATCGAGGGCATGGTGGAACCGGCGGTGGCGCGCGTGGTCTCGCTGCCCGGCGACCCGGCGCGGATGCTCAACCGCCCGCTCCTGCGCCACGGGCGGATGCCGGACCCGGATGCCGCCGACGAGGTGCTGGTCAACGAAGCCTTTGGCCGCGCGCACGGGCTGGAACCGGGCGCGCGCTTCGACGGGATCATCGGCGGGCAGTTGCGCGCGCTCACTGTCGCCGGCTGGGCGCTCTCGCCCGAGTTCATCTATACCGTCGGCCCGGGCGAGCTTCTGCCCGACGAACGCCGCTCCGGCGTCCTCTGGATGAACGAACGCGCCGCCGCCAGCGCGCAGAACATGGACGGCGCGGTGAACGATATCACCCTGACCCTGACCCGCGATGCCGACCCCCGCGCCGTCAAGGCTGCGCTGGACGCGATGCTGGCGCCTTATGGCGGCACCGGCGCCCATGACCGCACGCGCCAGATCTCGCACAGTTTCATCTCGGGCGAGTTGCAGCAGCTTGCGGCGCTGGCCACCTATCTGCCGCCGATCTTCATGCTGGTCTCGGCGTTCCTGGTGAACATGGTGCTGACGCGGCTGATCGCGCTGGAGCGCACACAGATCGGGCTGATGAAGGCCGTGGGCTACACCACCGCCGAGATCGCCGCGCATTATCTCAAGCTCGCCGGTCTGATCGGCGTGGTGGGCGTGGTCCTGGGCGGCATCGTCGGCTGGTGGCTGACCGACGGTATGCTGTTCATCTATCAGGAATTCTTTGGCTTCCCGTTCCTGATCCGCGACAGTGGCGCCGGGCCGATGGCGCTCGCGGCGGTGCTGGGGCTGGCGACGGCGATCCTTGGCGCGGCGCGGGCGGTCTGGGCCTCGGTCCGGCTGAAACCGGCCGAGGCGATGTCACCCCCCGCGCCGCCGCGCTTCAGCCGGGGCATCGCTGACCGGGCCTTTGCCTGGCTGGCGTTCCGCCAGACCACGATGATGATCCTGCGCTCGATCATCCGCTGGCCGGGGCGGGCGGCGATCACGCTCTTCGGGGTCTCCGCCTCGGTCGCGGTGCTGGTATCGTCGTATTTCATGTTCGATGCGCTCGAGGTGATGACCGAAAGCGTGTTCACCCAGTCCAACCGCCAGCACCTGACCCTGACGCTGGCGCAATCCGCCCCGGAAATCGCCGTCAGCGACGCGCTGACCCTGCCCGGCGTGCTGCAGGCCGAAGGCGGCTATGGCGTGCCGGTGCGGCTGATCCACGGCCACCGTGACCGGCTGAGCGCGCTGCAGGGGCATTTCCCCGGCGCCACGCTGCATCGGCTGGTGGACGATGACAGCCGCCCCGTGACGCTGCCGCCGCAGGGGCTGGTGCTCCCCGAGATGCTGGCCCGCGACCTCGGCGCCAGCCCCGGCGACATGCTTGCGGTCGAACTGATGTCCCCCCCGCGCGAGGTGCTGGATCTGCCGCTGATTGCCGTGATCGCGCAGGGGCTGGGCCAGGAGGCGCATATCGCCGCGCCCGCCCTGTTCGAGGCCATGCGCATGGCCCCGCGCGTCACCCATATCCACCTGCTGGCCGACCCGGCGCAGATGGATGCGCTTTACGCCGAGGTCAAGCGCACCCCGGCGCTGGCGGGGCTGTCGGACTGGGCCGAGGTGCGCCGCCAGTTCGACGCCACCGTGTCCGAGAACCTGCTGACCATGGTTGCCATCTATACGATCATCGGCGTGCTGATCGCGGTCGGCGTGATCTACAATGCCGCGCGCATCCAGCTTTCGGAACGTTCATACGAACTGGCCAGCCTGCGGGTGCTGGGCTTTTCGCGCGCGCAGGTCGGATACGTGCTGGTGGGCGAGATGATGCTGCTGACCATGCTGGCGATCCCGCTGGGCTGGGTCGTGGGCACCTGGTTTGCCGAAGGGATGACCGAGGCACTGTCCACCGACACGGTCTACATCCCCTTCGCGATTTCGCGCCGGACCTATGCGATGGCGGCGGTGGCGGTGTTTCTGGCGGCGCTGGCCTCGGTGCTGGTGGTGCGTCGGCGGCTGGACCGGATGGACCTGGCCATGGCGCTGAAGGCACGGGAATAGGAAGGAACGGAAGCGATGCGCATCTGGAGCAAGCTGGCAGGCGGGGTGGCGGTGATTGCCGTGGCGGGCGGGCTGTGGTGGGCTTTTACCCCGGACCCGGTCGCCGTGGACATGGCCGAGGTCACGCGCGGACCGATGCAGGTGACGGTGGCGGCCGAGGGCGTGACGCGGGTGCGCGATCCCTATCTGGTCACCGCGCCCATGACCGGCACTACCACGCGCTCGCCGGTCAGTGTGGGCGACACGGTGCTCAGGGCCGAAAGCGTGGTTGCGGTGATCCGCCCGGCCACGCCCGCGCTGCTGGATGCACGCACGCGCGCGCAGGCCGAAGCGGCGGTGACCGAGGCCGAGGCCGCGCTGCGGGTGGCCGAGTTCAACCTCGAACGCGCCGGATCGGATCTGGAGCACGCCGAAGCGACCCTGGCACGCAATGCCGAACTGGCCGAACGCGGCGTGATCCCGCGCCGCACGCTGGAAGATGCCGAGGCCGCCGCGCGCACCGCCCGCAGCGCGCTGGAAGCGGCGGAATCGCAGCGCGACCTGCAGCGCGCCACGCTGGCGCGCGCGCAGGCGCAACTGGTCGAACCGCAACTCATGGACCCCGAGCGCCGGCCCGGCGAATGCTGCGTGGAAATCACCGCCCCCGCCAGCGGCACGGTGCTGGACATCGACAACATGTCGGCGCGGCTGGTGCAGGCGGGGGCACCGCTGTTGACCATCGGCGATCTGGACGCGCTCGAAATCGAACTGGACCTGCTGTCCACCGACGCGGTGCGGGTGCGTCCCGGCGCGCGGGCGCTGGTGGACCGCTGGGGCGGCGACGAGGTGCTGGAGGCCACGGTGCGCCGCGTCGATCCGGCGGCGTTTACCCGCGTCTCGGCACTGGGAATCGAGGAACAGCGCGTGCGCGTGATCCTCGATTTCGACGGCCCGCCCGACAGCCGCGCGGGGCTGGGCGAACGGTTCCGGGTTTTCGTGCGCGTGGTGGTCTGGGAAAGCGACGACGTGCTGCAGGTGCCGCTGAGCGCGCTGTTTCGCCATGACGGCGGCTGGGCGGTGTTCCGGGTCTCGGACGACGTGGCGCATCTGACCCCGGTGGAGATCGGCCAGCGCCACGGCGAGCGGGCAGAGGTGCTGGACGGGATCGCCGCCGGGGCTCAGGTGGTGGCCTTCCCCGGTGACCGCGTGCGCGACGGCGCGCCGGTCACCGCGCGCCCCGAGGGCTGATCCGGCCGGGGCGGCCGGGCGCGCAGGCGCCACCGGGCGCGCTGGTCAGGGCGCGGGCCGGGCGACTGGCGCGGGCTGTTGCGGGAACAGCAGCGACGGCGGCAACAGCGGGGACGTGTTCGCAGGCGGCGACGCGGGCACGGCGCCTGCCGGGGGTGACCAGCCGCGCACCGCGGCGGGGGGCT
>JAFIEE010000071.1 GCA_020832705.1 Paracoccaceae bacterium | reverse complement strand
CCAACCGCCGCCGCAAGGACCGGCCCGAGGCGCTGCTGCACCAGATCCGCTATGACCGCGCCGTGCTCTACCATGACACCGGCCAGCGCGCCCGCGCCCGGCGCGCGTTCGAACGCCTCTATGCCGCCGATCCGGGGTTCGAGGATGTGGCCGAAAGGTTGGGGCTTGGTGCCGGAGGCTGAGGCCTGGCAGGGGCGCCGGGCAAGCGACAACCCCTGACCTGCGCAAGCCCCGGCTGCAACGGCTGTCAACGGAACGCCGGAAGTCCGGGTTTCCGCCATGGGGCAAAACCGGCAAGGTGCGCGCGATCATGAAACCCCGCGGCGGCGGCAGTTCGGCGGCCATGGCGACCACACAGGGCGCGCCGCTTGCCCGCCAGCTTGCAGAACGCGCCCCGGGGGGCGGACCGTGGACCGGTCATTGGCAAACCTTGCGGATCGCGGATGCAAGCTGGGCCGCGGTGACGGGCTTGGAAAGGACGGCGGCGAATTCGGTCGCCGGGGCATCGCCCAGGGTATCCACGCGCGCGCTGACCAGCACGGCCGGAACCGGCGGCGACAGACGGGCGGCGTGGCGCGCCAGGGCGCGGCCGTCCATTCCGGGCATGTGCAGGTCGGTCACCAGGGCCGACCAGACAGCGGGTGCTTCGGCCAGTGCCTGCGCGGCTTCTTCGGGGTCCGTGACCGCGACCGCAACCGCGCCTGCGGACTCCAGCATGTCGGCAAGAACCTCGGCCACATCCGGCATGTCGTCCACGACCAGCACCCGCAGGTCGCCCAGAATGTCTGTGGGTGCGGCGCCCCGTGCCAGGGGCACACTGACGGCGTGCCCCGCGACACCTGCGTCCGCCGGGAGCCCGCTCGCGACCCCCGGGGGCGCGCTCGGCCAGACCACCGTCATGATACTGCCTTCCCCGGGGGTGCTGTCCACCCAGAGCGCCGCCCGATTGGCCTGCAGGATGCTCGAGACGATCGGCAGCCCCAGCCCTGTCCCCGCCTTGCCCTTGGTGGAGAAGTTGGGCCGGAACATCCGCGCGCGCACCTCGTCGGTGATGCCGTTTCCGGTGTCGCGGACCGTGAACAGCGCCACCGGCACATCCTCGGGCGGCACCTCTCCGGCATCCGGCCGCCGCGCGGGCGGTGCGGTGCCCGCAGGCAAGGCCGCGAGCCGGACCGTTGCGGGCGCCTCCGGCGTCCCGGAATCGCAGGCGTTGACGGCCAGATTGACCAGCACCTGCGCCACCTCGGTGGGGTTGGCCCAGACCGGGGGACAGTCGCGGGCCAGTTCCACACGGATCGCATGCCGCGCGATCCGGCGCTGGCCCAGCAGGTCCACCGCGTTGCGCAACAGCGTGCCCAGATCATGGACCTCGCGCGGGAGGTCCGGGCGAACCAGCCCGCCCAGCCCGGCAACCAGATCGCGCGCCATGCCGACCGAGCGGCGGATGCGCCCCAGACCATCCTGAAGCCTGAGCTGGCCCTGCGCTTCGCGTTCCAGGACCTCGGCCGTGCCCGCAATCACCGCGATCAGGTTGTTGAGGTCATGCGCCACGCCCCCGGCGACCTGCGCCACCGTGTCGCGCTGCTGCGCGCGCTGCAACTCCTCGCGCAGTTGCGCCTGTTCTTCCTGGGCCTTCGCGCTGGCCGTCATCCGGTCGGTGATGTCAAAGCTGACCCCCGAAAGGGCAATGGGTCGGCCAGTTTCATCGCGCTCGAATACGCCGGCGTGGACCTGCAGCCAGATATATCGCCCGTCGGCGATCCGGCGCCGATAGGTCAGGACATCGCTCTCGACCACGCCATTATCCAGCGCCTCAACCGCCGCCCCCACGGCGGGGCGGTCTTCGGGATGCACCTGGGCCAGCCAGACATCATTCGGCATGCCCTCCGCTTCGGGCACCTCCCCCGCAACCTCTTGCCACCGCGGGCCGAACTCGGACCGGCCGGTGCGCAGGTCCCGCCGCCATGTGAAGGCCCGGGCGGTGTCCAGAACGGCCTTGAGTTGCCGTTCGGTGCGCTTGAGGTCGTCGATGTCGACGAGGATGCCTTCCCAGATCACCGGCCCGTCAGCGAGCTCGCGCGGGACGGACTCGGCCCTGATCCATCGCGTTTCGCCATTCGCCACGATACGGGCCTCGCCGGAGAAGGGCACGCGTTTCGCAAAGGCTTCGGCGTTGATCTTGATCCAATGCGGGCGATCCTCGGGATGCACGCGCGAGAAGCCGGTCATCGGGTCGCCCACCGCCTCCTCTCGCGTCAGCTCCAGCATCTGCAGGAACTGCTTGCTGACGAAGGCGAACTCGGCCAGTTCGGCGCCCGGGCGCAGCACCATGGTATAGGCGCCGGCGGGCATGTTCTCGGTCAGGGCGAAGGCGGTTTTCTCGGTCTCGCGCCGCTCGGCCTCCAGCGCAGCTTGAGCCGCGCGGGTTTCGGTGAGGTCCTGAAAGGTGACGATCGCCAGTTCGCCCTGCAGCGCGAAACCGACCAGGACATCGCGCGGCTGGCCGGCGTTGTCGTGGATTCGATACTCGCCTGGCGGAGCGACGGCGCCGGTTGCCTGCCGCGCCGCGATTTCGGCCCACCAGCGGTCGATCACCTGCCGACGATAGTCAGGGTCCGGATAGGCCCGCTCAGCCCAGACGGACACACTCGGGACGTCCTCGATCGTGTAGCCGAAGGTCCGGGTGAAGCTTTCATTGACGAATCTTGCTGCGCCCTCATCTGCCAGTTCATGCACCACCATCGGCACGGGCAGACTGCCCAGAAGCGCCCGAAGGTCGGCGACGGAATCAGAGGCAGCTTCATCAATGTCGCGCGACAAAGGCTGCTCGGGAGGCTCAGACCGATACATTATACTGACCATAATTGGGCGATATGGCTACACAAGGCGATTCGAACACCCTCACGGCCCATCCTACACCCTGATATCAATTGATATTCGGCAGAATCGCGACTTTGGTCGGAAAATATGCAGAACCGGAGTTGCCGGCTTCACAATCCCTGATTGTCACGCGGCCCGGGCCTTGAGGCGCAGCCACGCCGGGCCGGGGCGGGGCGGCGCGTGCAGTCCCGGCCCGGCAAAATGCGCGCACGAAGAAGGGCAGAATACGATGACGCTGCCTGACCGGCGCCCCCTGCGGGAACACCGCAGCCAGGCCGACCGGTGGCAACTCTGCAGGGGCGACGCGGTCCCCGAGCGCCGATCCGCAAGAGCGCTTCGCTGGCAAACCCGTTTCAGCCTGCCCTGAGCAGGAGGGCATGCGGAAGGATGCAGGCGGGCTGTATCTGCAGGCAAAAGCGGCGCCGCCCCGAAACCGCGTTCCCGGCGGTCGGTACCTGCTGCGCCGAGAGGGGGCTTGCACCGTCTCAGCCCCCGGCGGCATCTGCCGCGCGCTTCTCGGCCTCGATCATCCGCTGCAGACGCTGGCGGAACCGCAGCGGGCCAAGATCGATGGCCAGATCAAGGTTCGGCGTCTGCATGCTGTCCATGCCCTTCTGCACGGCGTTGAGGATCACGCGATCCTCTTCGAAGGCGCCGCGCACGGATGTCGCGAACCGCTCGGACACCTCGGCATCATCGGGGGCGAAATTGCGCATCTGGAACCAGTAGTAGCGCGTTTCGGTGGCGCTCACCGGGGTCATGAAGTTGTAACTGTCCATGACGAACGTGTCCGGGTGCAGCGGCTTGCCCTCGCCCCCGGTGCCGGCGGGGGCGAAGATCGCCTTGATGATGGCGTGGCTGGGCCAATGGACCTCGTAATGCTGCTTGCGGTCGCAATTGCCGTCGAATTTCAGGAATTGCGCGTAGAAGGGCGCGGGCGGCGTGTCCAACAACCAGCGCCAGACCGTCACGCCCTTTTCATGCACATCGGTGTTGAGCGGGGTTTCGTCGGTGCCCGCCCCGCCAAAGCTGCTCTGGTGCACCCAGGCCACATGGCTTGGGTCCAGCAGGTTGTCGGTCATGTAAAGGTAATTGCACTCCAGCGTCATCGCATCGCCCCGGTTCACGCCCCAGGCCGGATCGCCCCATTCGGGGATATCGAAGATCGTGGCCGGATCGGCCTGCGCCGGATCGCCCATCCAGACCCAGACCAGCCCGTAGCGTTCGGCCGCCGGATAGGACCGCACGCAGGCGCGGTGCGGGATGCGTTCGGCGCCGGGCACGCGGGTGCAGGTGCCTTCGGTGTCGAAGGTCAGCCCGTGATAGCCGCATTCCACCTGATCGCCCTTCAGCCGTCCCATGGACAGCGGCAGCTTGCGGTGCGGGCAGGCGTCTTCCAGCGCCGCCACCGCCCCCGCTTCGGTGCGGTAGAGCACGATCGGCTGGTCCAGCATCCGCACCGGCGTCAGCGCGCGGCCGATCTCGTGGTCCCAGGCGGCGACATACCAGGCGTTTTTCAGGAACATGCAGGTTCTCCGTTTCTCAGTCGATGCCAACGGCCGTTGCGGGCGCGCCGAACACTGCCGCAAGTTCGGGGCAGTCGTCCAGCACTGCGCTGCCGCCGCGAATGCGTTCCGGGTGCAACCTGCCATCCTGCCACAGCGCCACGCCATCCAGCGTCACCGTGGGGTCCAGCAGGTTCCAGCAGATTTCGCCGGGGGCGTATGCGCCGCATGTATGGACATGCAGAAGGCGCGGGTTACCGAAGGCGCTGCTGGTCCACCGCCCCGGGTTGTCTTCGGCCCTGCCCTCATAGGTGCAGCCGGGATGAATGCCCACATGCCAGGAATGCACGAAATCCCCGTCCAGGCCGTAGCGCCCGGCAATGTCGGCCACATGGGCGCGCAGACCGGCCACAGCATCGGCCGGGCCGTCATGGCCGGTGGCGCGGTTACCTTCGACCGAAACCATGACGACCCCGTCAAAGGCGTGCAGGAAGGGCTCGTAGTAGATCGACCCGGTGCCCACCAGGAACCGCGCCAGTGCAATCCGTCCGGAAAACCCCGCCATCGGCAGCGGGGCGAAAACGGCCATGGGAAAGCGCAGGACGTTGACATCGGCCAGCAGTGCGGGTGCGCTTGTGATGCGCCCGCGCAGGTCGGTGCCCAGCGGGCAGGTGACGCGGATGTCGCGCGCCGCCTGCATGGCGGTGTTGATCGCGGCCTTGAGCGCCAGCATGGCCGCATGGGGGATGGTGCCGAACGGTCCCGCCAGCGCCGCCCGGGTCATGGCGTGGCTGACGATCGAGCGCGCCGCATGGGGCAGCGGGCGAAAGCGCATCTGATCGCCGAACCGCGCCAGATACAGGATATGATCGGCGCTCTGCATATCTGCGCAGATATCGGCGGGCAGATCGCCGGGCACGGGCGAAAAGCCGATTTCGCGGCAGCGCACATCGAAGCCCAGCGTGCGGGCAGTTTCGGCCACCGCCGGGGCCAGATCGGCGGCGTAATGGTCCAGCGCCGGGTCTTCGGCCAGAATCAGCAGGCTTGCGCCGCTCTGCGCGCCTGCGCAGCCGAACATCAGGTTCGCCACGCCCCGTTCCAGCGCTGATGCCTGCTGCGTGATCATTTTCGCCCCGCGCGCCCCCTGCAGATGCCCCGCCCAGTCGATGCCGTTGCGCGCCGCCGCGCAATATGCGAGGTCTAATCCACCCGTTAAGTAAGGCTTATATCGCACGCATGCTGACCACGCTGCCCTATGCCGCGCTGCGGGCCTTTGAAGCGGTGGTCCGCCTGAAGGGCTTCAGCCGCGCCGCCGACGAACTCGGCATGTCGCAAAGCGCGGTGTCGCAGCATGTGCGCCTGCTCGAGGACTGGACCGGGCAGCGGCTCCTGATCCGGGGCGCGCGCGCCTCGCACCCCACGGATGAGGGGCAGCGCCTGGCGCAGGCGGTCGCCGAGGGGCTGGGCCGGATCGGCGAGATCTGCCATGACCTGCGCAGCCGCGGCACCGACGGGGTGACGCTGGCGGTTTCGTGCCTGCCGGGGTTCGCGATCAACTGGCTGTTTCCGCGCCTGATCCGTTTTGACCAGTTGCACCCCGGAATTTCGGTGTCGATCTCGACCGATCCGCGCCCGGTCAGCTTTGCCGGCGGCGAGGCCGATCTGGCAATCCGCTACGGGATGGGGCGCTATCCGGGGCTGCATGTGCGCAGGCTGCTGGGCGAAAGCCTGACGCCGGTCTGCGCGCCCGCGCTGCTGCGCGACGGCCCGCCCCTGCACAGCCCGGCCGATCTGGCGCGTCACACGCTGCTGGTGGACGAGTTGAAGCCCGTGGGTGGGCGGTTGCCGAACTGGGAATTCTGGGCTGCGCAATCGGGCGTGACCCTGCCGCGCCCGGCCCGGATGCGGCGATTCGGGCAGTCGAACATGGTGGTGCAGGCCGCGATCGAAGGGCTGGGCGTGGCGCTGGGCCGCGATGCCCTGGTCATGGACGCGCTGGCGGACGGGCGGCTGGTCCGACCCTTTGCCCTGCCCCCGGTGCCATCGGATTACGGCTTCTGGTTCGTCTGCCCCGAAGCCGCGTTGCAGCGCCCCGCGCTGCGGGCCTTTCATGACTGGGTCTTTGCCGAAGCCGCCGCCGGCAATAAGCCAGACTGATTGAAAGCATTACCAGCCCGTGCTTGCACAGGCCCGCCCCCTGCGCAACGCTGGCGGCATTGGTGAATTCTGGAGTCAGCATTGGTGACGACAACCCTCTGGTACACGCGCTGTCCGGCCCCCACCGCAGCCTCGGTTGCGATCCGGCAGGGCTGGCTGGAAGACGAATTCGCCGCGGACGGCATTACCGTGCGGTCGATATCGGAAGCGGCGGACGAAGCGACGCGGCTGGCCCATTACAGCCACGATCACCCCGCGCTGTTCCGCTTCGGCGGTTATGTTCCGCCGCTGCAGGCCATGGCGCGCGGGGTTGATCTGCGCATCATCGGGCTGAACTGGCATGACCGGGTTTCAGGGTTTTATGCCCTGCCCGAACACCCGCTGGCAACCGGCGCCCCGCGCCCGGCCAGCGCTCTGCGCGGCGCCCGCATCGGCCTGCCGATTCGCCGGCATGACCGGACCGACTGGTGGCGCGCGACCGTGCAGGCGGGGATCGACCATCTGCTGGCGGTGTCCGGGCTCGCGCGCGATCAGGTCACGGTGGTGCCGGTCGAGATCGAGCGCGCCTATTTCGACGATGCCGTCACCGGGCCCGAGGCGCGCGCCTCGCTCTGGGGCAGCCGCAGCCAGTTTGCGGTCCAGCGCGAGGAGGTCGCCGCGCTCTATCGCGGCGACGTGGATGTAATCTATTCCGACGCCGCCCTTGCCGCGATCCTGTGTGCGACCAGCGGCGCCGTGCCCGTGGTGCGCCTGCGCGGGTTCGAGGATGACAGCGATGCGGGCTTCGGTCATCCCATCGTGCTGACGGTCTCTGCCGCGTTGCTGAGCGCGCGCCCTGATCTGGTGGACCGCTGGATGGCGCAACTGCTGCGCGCGCAGGACTGGGTGCGGGGACATGGCTCCGAAGCCCGACGCATCTTTGCCGCCGACACCGGCCTGCCCGAGGCGCTGCTGGATCACGGCTATTCGCCGCGGCTGAGCGAACAGATGGATGTTTCGCTGGCGCCCGGCCGGATCGCGCTGCTGCGGCGCAAGTATGAGCATCTGTTCGCCCACGGGTTTCTGGAAAAGGGTTATGATGTGGATGCGATGATCGACCACGGCCCCTTGCGCCGTTGCCGTGAAATGGCGCTTGCCTGAACGCAGGGGCCGGGGGCTGCTGACGCACCGAAGACCAATCACACCAACAGGGGATGAAAACAATGCTGAGACGGGAACTTTTCATGGCGGCTGCGCTGGGTGGCGGGGCGGCACTGATGGCCGGGACGCAGCGGGCGCAGGCCCAGACCGCAGGCTCGAAACTGGCGCGGATACTGGAGAGCGGCACAATCCGCATTGGCACCACCGGCGATTTCAACCCCATGTCCTTCCGGGACACCGGCAGCAACGAACGCGCGGGCTATGACATCGAGGCCATGACCCAGCTTGCCGCCGACATGGATGTGCGCGTCGAATGGGTGGCCGCCGAATGGGCCACCATCACGGCCGGGATCTCGGCGGACCGGTTCGACATCTTCTCGGGCGCGTCGGTCAATGTGGCGCGCGCGCGTGTCGCGGCCTTTTCGGTGCCCTACACCGAAGCGGGAACAGTGCCGCTGTCACTGGCGGCCAACGCCGACCGTTTCGGCAGTTGGGAAGACATCAACACCGAAGGCACGCGCGTCGCCGTGTCCATGGGCACCGTGTTCGAGGAACAGGCCCGCGCCCATTTTCCGAACGCCACCATCCAGGCCGTGCAGTCCCCGGCAACGGGCTTTCAGGAAGTGATGGCGCGGCGCGCCGACGTCACCATCACCTCGAATGTCGAGGCGGGCACGCTGGTGCAGCGCTTTCCGGACCTGAGCATCCTCGTGCCGGGGTCGGAGATGCGCAACCGCCGCCCCTTTGCCTATGTCGTGGCGCAGGATGACCCGGTCTGGCTGAACTTCGTCAACACCTGGGTGTCGCTCAAGCGGATCGAGGGTTTCTTCGCCGAACTGGACCGGAAATGGCTGGGACAGACCTGAGCCCGGCATGTCGGACCGTGTAAACGCGGGTCGGAAGCGCTGGCACCTGCCCGCGCTTCTGGCGCTGGCCGCCCTCGTGCTGGCCGGTTGCGGCGCAACCGGCAGCGGCTACACATTCGCATGGTATGTCCTGTCACCCTGGGACCCGCGGGGACAGACCAACCTGTATTTCCTGATGGTGGGATTCTGGGCAACGGTGTCGATATCGACCCTGGCCATGCTGATCTCGCTGAGTATCGGTCTGGCCGTGGCGCTGATGGGCATCTCTGTCCGGCGTCCGCTGTTCTATCTCAGCCGCGTCTATGTGGAATTCTTCCGCTCGATCCCGTTGCTGGTGATGATCCTGTGGGTCTATTACGGATTGCCGATCCTGACCGGGGTGCAGTTCGGGGTGTTCATGACCGGGCTGATCTGTCTGGCCATTTCCGACAGCGCGTTCACCTCGGAAATCTGGCGCGCGGGGCTGCAGTCGGTCAAGAAGGGCCAGGGCGAGGCCGCGCGCAGCCTGGGTCTGTCCCCATGGCACACCATGCGCCTTGTGGTCCTGCCGCAGGTGGTGCGCGCGGTGCTGCCCGCGCTGGGCAACCAGTATGTGTATGTGCTGAAGATGTCATCGCTGGTGTCGGTGATCGGCTTTCAGGAACTCACCCGGCGGGCCAATGAACTGACCCTGACCGAGTTTCGCCCGCTCGAGATATACAGCTTCCTGGTGCTGGAATACCTGGTGCTGATCCTGCTGGTGTCCTGGGGCGTGCGGCGGATGGAAAGGCGGATGGGACAGGGCGTTCATGGCCGGGAGTAAGTTTCAGGTCTACGCCACGCCGGTCAGCGTGTATTGCTGCAAGCTCCGGCTGGCGCTGGCGCTCAAGCGGCTGCACTGGCGCGAAACCGAACCGCCCGGGGGCTATGGCAGCGCCGACTACCGGGCGGTGGTGGCGCAGGGCACGGTGCCCGCGCTGGTGCATGACGGTTTTGTGCTGGCGGACTCCGAGGCGATCATCGAGTATCTTGACGATATCGGCGCCGGTCGGCCGCTGCTGCCGGCGCGTGCACGGGCGCGCGCCCGTGCACGCGCGCTGTCGCGGTTCATCGACACCCGGCTGGAGCCAGCCCTGCGGGCCCTGTTCCCGTGTGTCGGCACGGGGGACGCGGCGCCGGAGGCGGCGCGCACCACCCTGGCCGCGCATCTGCACACGCTGACAACCCTGGCCGGGCCGGGCCCTTTCCTGAGCGGAAGCGCACCGGGCCTGCCCGATTGCGGGCTCTGGGCGGTGGCGGCGGTGCACGATGTGCTGAACCGGGCGCTGGCGCTTGACCTGCCCGCGCCCGCGCTGTCGGCGGCGGGCGATACCGTGCCCGAATGCGCGCCCCATCTGCGCGCCTATCGTGCCGCGCTGGCGGACTGGGCCGCAACCCGGGGAGCGCGGGCATGAGGCTGGACCGGATGACATGGGAGGAGGTGGAAAGCTACCTGACCCGGCGCGACGATGCGGTGCTGCCCGTCGGTTCGATGGAACAGCATGGCCCCATCGGGCTGATCGGCACCGATGCGCTCTGCGCCGCGGCGGTGGCCGAAGGCGCGGCGGAAAAGGCTGGCGCCGTGGTCCTTCCGCCGCTGGCCTATACGCCCGCGCCCTTCAACATGGGGTTTGCGGGCACGGTATCGGTATCCCCGGCGGTCTTTGCCGCACTGGCAGGCGAGATCATGGCCGCGCTGGCCGTGCACGGCTTTCGCAGGCTCTATATGCTCAACGGGCACGGCGCCAATCTGGAACCGCTGCGCGCGCTGGCCACGAAGGCCCCCCTGCACCTGCGCATCCGCTCCTGGTGGGACTACCCGCAGACGAATGAACTGCGCCACACGCTCTATGGCGACTGGGAGGGCATGCACGCAACCCCGTCCGAAATCGCCATGACGCAAGCCCTGCATCGCCGCGTGGAACGCGCGCCGTTACCCGCGCCGGAACCGCTGGATGCAGCCTTTCGCGCCGCCCATGCGGGCGACCGTCATGGCCCGCCCGACGAACACCGCGCCCGCTTTCCCTGCGGCAGGGTCGGCGCCTGGTCCGAACTGGCCCGACCGGAACACGGCAAGCGGCTTCTGGCGCTGGCGATCACCGAGGCCGCCGCAGATATCGCGGCCTTCGCCAGCGCAGAGAACGTGTAACGCGGCCCCGGCATCGGGCGCGCCCCCGGGGGCGGGGTCCGAAACCCCGCCCCGGCAGGGGCCGGACCCGTGCACCCGGGCACAATGCGTTCTGCAAAGGCGGGCGAAAACCTCCGGCAAGGTGAAAGCAGACCTGCCCCCCGTGTTCAGAAATCCCCGGTCTTGTCAGGTGTATGGCTGGCCGCGCGTCATCCGCACTTGCTGTGCCCGCAGGCGCGGCAGGTCATGCAACCCTCGATCATCACCATCTCATAGGCGCTGCAGGCCGGGCAGGGCGCGCCGCGCGGGCCCTCCTCGCCCACCACCTTGCGCAGTGCCTGCGGGTCGGATTTCAGCCCCAGCCCTGCGCCTTCGATGAAGCCGATGCGCACCAGATGCTGTTCGATCACGCCGCCGATGGCCGCCAGGATCGACGGAATATACCGGCCCTCCACCCAGGCGCCGCCGCGCGGGTCGAATACGGCTTTCAGCTCCTCGACCACGAAGCTCACATCCCCCCCGCGCCGGAACACGGCCGAGATCATCCGCGTCAGCGCCACGGTCCAGGCGAAATGCTCCATGTTCTTCGAGTTGATGAAAATCTCGAAGGGGCGGCGATGGCCGTTGATCACCGTGTCATTGATGGTGACATAGATCGCATGTTCCGATCCGGGCCATTTCAGCTTGTAGGTATGGCCCTCCAGCGCCTCGGGGCGGTCGAACGGGGTGGACAGATAGACCACATCGGCGCCCTGGTCGGCCTGGGGCGCGGTGTCGCTGGATTCGGACACCGACAGGACCGAGCCCGTCACATCATTGGGCCGGTAGGTCGTGCAGCCCTTGCAACCCATATCCCAGGCGGCGAGGTAGACATCCTTGAAATCGTCAAAGCTGATATCCTCGGGGCAGTTGATGGTCTTGGAGATGGAACTGTCCACCCATTTCTGCGCCGCCGCCTGCATCCGCACATGGTCCATGGGCGCCAGCGTCTGCGCACTGACGAAATACGCAGGCAGCGGCGCGTCGGCATGCATCTGCCGCCACAGCCGGACCGCGTAATCCTCGACCTTTTCTTCCGTGCGCGCCCCGTCCTTTTGCAAGACCTTGCGCGTGTACTCATAGGCAAAGACCGGCTCGATCCCGGAACTGACATTGCCGGCATACAGGCTGATCGTCCCGGTGGGCGCGACCGAGGTCAGCAGCGCGTTGCGGATGCCATGCGCACGGATGGCATCGCGCACATCCGCATCCATCCCCTGCATGGTGCCCGAGGCCAGGAACGCCGCGGCATCGAAGAGCGGAAACGGCCCCTTCTCACGTGCCAGATCGACACTGGCCAGATAGGCCGCGCGTGCAATCGCGTGCATCCATTCCTCGGTCCGCGCCACAGCCTCATCCGAGCCATAGCGCAACCTGCACAGGATCAGCGCATCCGCCAGCCCCGTCACCCCCAGCCCGATCCGGCGCTTCGCCTGCGCCTCGCGCGCCTGGGCCT
This sequence comes from Paracoccaceae bacterium, assembly GCA_020832705.1. Taxonomy (GTDB): domain Bacteria; phylum Pseudomonadota; class Alphaproteobacteria; order Rhodobacterales; family Rhodobacteraceae; genus Rhabdonatronobacter. Next base: position 4,621 of record JAFIEE010000071.1, on the reverse strand, counting down.
CCAGCGGGAAGCGGCTGGCATCGACCACATTGTCCATCATCCGCACCGCCACGCGCACCAGATCATCCAGTGCCGCCATGTCCAGCGCGGCGTCATCAGAGAACGGGTCGCGCACCAGCCGCGCCAGATTGATGGATCCCAGCAGGCACGCGCCATAGGGCGGCAGCGGCTGCTCGCCACACGGGTTGGTCGCGCTGATCGTCTCGCAGTACTGCAGGTTGTTGGCGGCGTTGATCCGGTCGATGAAGATCACGCCGGGTTCGGCGTAATCATAGGTCGCCCGCATGATCCGGTTCCACAGATCGCGCGCCCGCACGGTCTGATAGACCCGCCCTTCGAAGGCCAGATCCCACGGCCCGTCCGCCTTGACCGCATCCATGAACGGGTCGGTGACCAGCACCGACAGGTTGAACATCCGCAGCCGCGCGGCATCCTGCTTGGCGGTAATGAAATCCTCGATATCGGGGTGGTCGCAGCGCATGGTGGCCATCATCGCCCCTCGGCGCGACCCCGCCGACATGATGGTGCGGCACATCGCATCCCAGACATCCATGAACGACAGCGGCCCCGAGGCATCCGCCGCCACCCCCGAAACCGGCGCCCCGCGCGGCCTGATGGTGGAGAAGTCATAGCCGATGCCCCCGCCCTGCTGCATGGTCAGCGCGGCCTCCTTCAGCATCTCGAAGATGCCCGCCATGCTGTCGGGAATGGTGCCCATGACGAAGCAGTTGAACAGCGTCACGCTGCGGTCGGTCCCTGCGCCGGCCGTGATCCGGCCTGCGGGCAGGAAGCGGAAATCCTCGAGCGCGGCATGAAAGCGATCCTCCCACAGGTCCGGCGCGGGTTCGACCGCCGCCAGCGCGCGGGCGATGCGGCGCCAGGTGTCCTCGACCGTGCGGTCAACCGGCGTTCCGTCAGGGGCCTTCAGGCGATATTTCATGTCCCAGATGGCTTCGGCAATCGGGGCGGCGAAACGGCTCATGGCGCGCATCCTTTGGGGGCGGAAAGGGCAAAGGTAACAAGATACGCCCGGCACCCGTGTCGGTCAACGTTGCGGCCGTCGGTTCCCCCTCCGGGCGTGGCCCACCCCGCCGCCGCCATGGCCCGCGCGCCGGTTCATGCAACCCGTCAACGCGACCGCCCGGCCCCTGCCCCCGGCAGGGGCAGCGCCCTCGGGGCGTGCAGGGGCGGGCGGGTGGGCGCGGCCCGAGGGCGCTTTTCCCGGGCGCGCCCGGATGACCCAGGCCCCGGGCACGCCCATACTGCGAACCGGTGCGCAGGGCGCGCGGCATTGCCCTGCGGGCACCGCTGCGCTATCTCGCGCCCATGGCAGGAGCGCTCCATATCCTCAAGCTTTGCGTCGGCGCCGATACGGTCGAGGACCTGATCGACTGGCAGGCGACCCGGCGCGCGCAGGGGGGCGACGGCTTGCCCGTGCATGTCACCCGCATGTGGCCCAAACGGGCCGCAGAACTGCTGGACGGCGGGTCGCTCTACTGGGTGATCCGGGGCGAGATCCGCGCGCGTCAGCGGCTGCTCCGGCTGGACGAGCGCATCGGCACGGACGGGATTCGCCGCTGTGCGCTGGTGCTCGATCCCGCGATCCACCGCACCCGTGCCGCCGCCCGCCGCCCCTTCCAGGGCTGGCGCTACTTGCGCGCGGAGGAAGCCCCAGCCGATCTGCCGAAGGCGCGCGCGGGCGATGATGCACTGCCGCCCGACCTCGACGCCGCCCTGGCCGAACTGGGTTTGCGGTAGCGATCGGCAGCGGGTTCGAGGGCTGGCCCTGCAGCCGGACCATCGGAGCGATGCGCCACGGGGTAGCGGGGCGCTCCCGCCACCGGCCAGCGCGCGGAGCGCGCGCAGGCGATGGTTGGGCCGGGCAGCGCGCTGACGCGCGCTGCGGGCGGAACCGGCGGCACAGGGCAGGCGCGCCCTTTGGCCGCAGGTATCCGGTTCAGAATGCAACCGATTGTCCGAGCCTGCATTTCGGGCCACGCAGCGCGTCACGGACGCCGCGCCAGTGCCCGCGTGCCGATGCGCGCCTCGACCGTGGCCAGCGGCTCCGCCACCACCGCCATGCCGTGCGCGGTGGCATGCACGAAGGTATTTGCGTCAACCATCAGCCCCACATGCCCGGGCCAGAACACGGCATCCCCGCGCCGCAAGGGGGCATCGGGCGCCAGTGCCACCCCCAACCGCGCCCGCTGCTGGTCGCTGTCGCCGGGGCAGGCCATCCCGCAGGCCAGATGCGCCGCCTGCACCAGCCCCGAACAATCGATCCCGAACCCCGAATTGCCGCCCCAGTGATAGGGCGTGCCCAGATGCCGCAGCGCCACCGCCACCGGGTCGCTTTCCGGCTGGTCAAGGGGGCGCAGATGCGCGGCGGGGATGAAGGCGGTCCATTCGGCCTTGTGTCCGTCGCGCGCGGCGACAGGGCGCAGGCGGCCGACCTCGGCCCAGCGCCCGTCCTCATGCGTGGCGCTGACGCGAAAGGCGGTGCCGAAGGACACTGGCTCCACCTCGTCGCGCGCGTCCTTCAACACCGGCACGCAGGCAAGGTAACTCTGCCGCGCGCAAACCACATGGGTCATCGGGGCGGTGTCCGGGGCCAGCGCCTCGGGGTCCATCCAGCCGACATAGCCCTCTCGCCCGGCGGCGCCGAAGACCCCTTCGGGCGCTTCCTCCAGCGCCAGGAACCGTTCGTGCAACACCAGTTCGCGCTGACGCCGCCCGCCCAGCGCGCGCGGCGCGTCCCGGAGCGGCGCGACTGGCACGCAGACCCGCAGCCAGCGCCCTTCGGTGAACCGCTCCGCCGTGACCTGCCCGCGCAGCGAGACATGCGCCACGCGCCCGTTGGACAGCAGCGCGCGCGGATCGCTCACAGCCGCAGCACCCCGGGCAGAGCGGCGAACAGCGCCCGCGCCCCCTGCCCCACCCCGCCCTTGGGGCAGGCGTTGGCCGCCGCGGGCCGCCAGCCGTAGATGTCCATGTGCACGAAGCGCGCCGCGCTTTCGACGAACCGTTCCAGAAACAGCGCCGCCGTGACCGACCCGGCCATCCCGCCCGAGGGCGCGTTGTCCAGATCGGCGATGCCGGGCTCGATCATCGCGGCATAGCCGCGATGGAGCGGCATGCGCCACAGTGGATCGCGCACCCGTGCCGCCGCTTCGGCCAGCGCGGCCGCCAGGGCGTCATCTTCGGTATAGAAGGGCGGCACATCCGGCCCCAGCGCCACACGGGCGGCACCGGTCAGCGTGGCCATGCAGACCATCGCCGCGGGCGCCTCCTCATCGGCCAGCGCCAGCGCATCGGCCAGCACCAGCCGCCCCTCGGCGTCGGTGTTGTTCACCTCGACCGTCAGGCCCTTGCGGCTGGTCAGGATATCGCCCGGGCGCATGGCGCTGCCATCGACGGCATTTTCCACCGCCGGAATCAGCACCCGCAGCCGCACCGGCCAGCCCTGCGCCATGATCGCCCAGGCCAGCCCCAGCACCGTGGCCGCGCCGCCCATGTCCTTTTTCATCAGTCCCATGGAGCCGCCGGGTTTCAGGTTCAGCCCGCCGGTATCGAAGCAGACACCCTTGCCCACCAGTGTCAGCCGTGGCCCGGCCGCGCCCCAGCGCAGGTCCAGCAGCCGCGGCGCGCGGGGCGAGGCGCGGCCGACCGCATGGATCAGCGGCAGGTCGGCGGCCAGCAGATCGTCGCCCGCGATGACCGCGGTGTCCGCCCCGAAGCGCGCGGCCACGTCCAGAAACACCGCCTCCAGCTCCGCGGGCCCCATGTGCCCGGCCGGGGTGTTTATCAGGTCACGGGTCAGCGCCTCGGCCGCGGCCAGGGTTTCCAGCCGGGCGCGGTCCACGCCCGCCGGCGCCACAAGTTGCGGCCAGCCGGACCCGCCGTCCGCGCCCTGCCCGGCCCGGAACCGGCGGTAGCGATAGCCCGCCAGCAACCAGCCCAGCGCTTCGGTTTCCAGGTCCTGCGGTTCCAGGCCATGGTGCAGGGCGTAGCGCGCGGCGGGCAGTTTCGCCACCGCGCCGCCCAGCATGAACCGGTCGCGCGCGCGGTCGCGCGCGGTGCCGTGGCCCACCACTGCCAGCGTCAACGCGCCTGCGTCATCGGATACCAGCGCCACCTGCCCCGACCGTGCCGCGAACCCTGTCGTCGCAAGCCAGGTGCGCACGCGGTCGGGCTGGGTCGCGCTCCAGGCGTCGAACGCATCGGCATCGACCAGATGCAGCGGCACGGCGGCATCTCCGTCCGCGCCGTCATCGGGCGCAAGGACCATGCGCGCCAGTGTCTCGGGCGCTGGACAGGGGGCCGTTTCGGCGGGCGGGGTCTGGGTCATGGCGGCTCCGGTTTCTGTCACGCGATGGGCCCGGCAGGCGACCTGACGATCCGGAAGGGTGCCGCCACCGATCATCTGGCGGCGTGGTCAGGCCCGTTACCCGTATCGCCACGATCTTCCGGCAGGGATGTTGCGTGCAGCGTAGCGCATCGGGCCGGGCCTGCAAGCCCATGTGCAACGGGAGCGAAACGACCCCCGCCCGATCGGCGCGACAGGTCCGCACGCCGCCCTGGGAGCGTTCGGGCTGGCGTGCGGGCTGGCGGGCGGGGCGGC
>JAFIEE010000070.1 GCA_020832705.1 Paracoccaceae bacterium | reverse complement strand
GCCGGGGGGGGGGCGGGGCTTTTGCTTTGGGGGGGGGCCCGGGGGCGCCCCGGGGGCGCGGGGGCGTTCCGCCCCCGGGCCGCGCCTGGCGGCGTGTCCTCCCCTGAGAGTATTTTCGGCAACATGAAGGGGTGGGTGCATAAATTTTATCGTTTGATAAAATTTTGGATTGTGGCAGGATCATGGCCGAGCCAGTCCTGACGGGGAGACAGCCAGTGACCAGCATGACGACGCCGGGGATCGTGCCCGGACGGTTGAGCGCCGAGGAATACGCGCGCCATTTCGATGATCTCTATCCGGATTACGACCCGCACGAGGCGATGGTGGCGGCGGACCGGTGCTATTTCTGCCACGATGCCCCCTGCATCACGGCGTGCCCGACCGAGATCGATATTCCGCTCTTCATCCGCCAGATCCAGGCAGGCCAGCCCGAGGCGGCGGGGAAAACGATCTTCGATCAGAACATCCTGGGCGGCATGTGCGCACGGGTCTGCCCGACCGAGACGCTGTGCGAAGGGGCCTGCGTGCGCGAGATGGCCGAGGGCCAGCCGGTGGAGATCGGACGGTTGCAGCGCTATGCCACGGATCGGCTGATGGCGCGGGAGGGGCACCCCTATGCGCGGGCCGAGGCGACGGGCAGGCGCGTGGCCGTGGTGGGCGCGGGGCCCGCGGGGCTGGCCTGCGCGCATGGGCTGGCGCGGCAGGGTCATGACGTGGTGATCTTCGAGGCGCGCGAGAAGCCCGGCGGACTGAACGAATACGGGATCGCCGCCTACAAGACCCCGCATGATTTCGCCCAGGCCGAGGTGGCGTGGGTGCTGGGCATCGGCGGCATCACCTTGCGGCAGGGGATGGCGCTGGGGCGCGACATCACGCTGGACGGGCTGCGCGCGGAATTCGACGCGGTGTTTCTGGGCATGGGGCTTGGCGGGGTGAATGCGCTGGGCGTGGCCGGGGATGCGCGCGAGGGCGTGCGCGATGCGGTGGATTTCATTGCCGAGCTGCGCCAGGCTGCGGACCTGTCGGCGCTTCCGGTGGGCCGTCATGTGGTGGTGATCGGCGGGGGCATGACAGCGGTGGATGCGGCCGTGCAGTCGAAACTGCTGGGCGCCGAGCATGTGACGATGGTCTACCGGCGCGGCCGGGAGCGGATGTCGGCCTCGGACCACGAGCTGGACCACGCGGCCACCGCGGGGGTGAAGATCATCACCGGCGCGATGCCGGTGGCGGTGCGCGGCAACGGTGCGGTGCGCGAGGTGGAGTTCGCCTATTCCGTGGACGGGCCGGACGGGCTGGCGCCGAGCGACGAGCGGTTCCGGCTGCCCGCCGATCAGGTGTTCCGGGCCATTGGCCAGACCCTGGACGGTGCGCCCGAGGGGCTGGTGATCGAGGGCGGCAAGATTGCCGTGGAAGGCGCGGGGCGAACCTCGGTCCCCATGGTCTGGGCCGGGGGCGACTGCACCGGGGGCGGCGAGGACCTGACCGTGACCGCCGTGGCGCAGGGGCGCGATGCCGCCGCCGACATGCATGCACGGCTGATGAGCTGAGGAGGGCAAGGACATGGCCGATCTGACAAGCAACTTCCTGGGCATCAAGTCGCCCAACCCGTTCTGGCTGGCCTCGGCGCCGCCGACGGACAAGGCATACAATGTGGTGCGCGCCTTCAAGGCGGGCTGGGGCGGCGTGGTCTGGAAGACGCTGGGCGCCGACGGCCCGCCCATCGTCAATGTCAACGGGCCGCGTTACGGCGCGATCTGGGGGGCCGACCGTCGGTTGCTGGGGCTCAACAACATCGAGCTGATCACCGACCGCCCGCTGGAGGTGAACCTGCGCGAGATCAAGCAGGTCAAGCGCGACTGGCCGGACCGGGCGATGGTGGTCTCGCTCATGGTGCCGTGCGACGAGGAGTCGTGGAAAGCGATCCTCGCCCGCGTGGAAGAGACCGAGGCCGACGGCGTGGAGCTGAATTTCGGCTGCCCGCATGGCATGTCCGAGCGCGGCATGGGCTCGGCCGTGGGGCAGGTGCCGGAATACATCGAGATGGTCACGCGCTGGGTGAAGCAACACTCGCGCATGCCCTGCATCGTCAAGCTGACCCCCAACATCACCGATATCCGCAAACCGGCCGAAGCGGCGAAGCGTGGCGGTGCGGATGCGGTGTCGCTGATCAACACGATCAGTTCGATCACCTCGGTCGATCTGGACAGTTTCTCGCCCGAGCCCTCGATCGACGGGAAGGGCGCGCATGGGGGCTATTGCGGCCCGGCGGTCAAGCCCATCGCGCTGAACATGGTGGCCGAGATCGCGCGCGACCCGGCCACGCGCGGGCTGCCGATCAGCGGGATCGGCGGGGTGACCACCTGGCGCGATGCTGCCGAATTCCTGGCGCTGGGGGCGGGGAATGTGCAGGTCTGCACGGCGGCCATGACCTATGGTTTTGGCATCATCAAGGAACTGACGGCGGGGCTGTCGCTCTATCTGGATCAAAAGGGGATGACGCTGGACGCGCTGCAGGGCCGCGCGGTGCCCAATGTCACCGACTGGCAGTATCTGAACCTGAACTACGTCACCAAGGCCCGGATCGATCAGGACCTCTGCATCAAGTGCGGGCGCTGCTATGCGGCCTGCGAGGACACCAGCCACCAGGCGATTTCCATGTCGCCCGACCGGGTGTTCGACGTGATCGACGAAGAATGCGTGGCCTGCAACCTGTGCGTCAATGTCTGTCCGGTCGAGAACTGCATCACCATGGAGCGCCTGCCCGCAGGCGTTGTGGACCCGCGCACGGGCGTCACGGTCAGCGACGATCACGGCGACTGGACCGCGCACCCCAACAACCCCATGGCGCGGGCGGCGGAATAGGGACAGCGGCGGCGCGCGGGAGCGGCAAGGGGGGGCTCCCGTCCGTCGCTGGCCGCATCGAAGATGCGTCCGCGCCCGTTGGGCCGGGCCGCGCGCTGGCGCGCGCGGGATGCCGCCCTGTCCAATGCGTCGCGCTTGACAGGGTCGCCGCCGTGGCCGAGGCTTGATCCATCGGGGCCTGCGGGGCGGCCGCGCGGCGACAGGGCAGAGGAGGCGCAGATGCTTGTCAGTCAGATATTGAAGGCAAAACCGACCGATGGGGTCATCACCATCGCACCGGGCAGTACGCTTTCCGATGCGGCCGCGCTCTTGTCGGAAAAGCGCATCGGCGCGGTGGTGGTGTCCGGCGACGGCGCGTCGGTGGACGGTATCCTGTCCGAGCGCGACATCGTGCGCGAACTGGGCCAGCGCGGACCTGCCTGCATGTCCGACACGGTGGACAGTGTCATGACCCGCAATGTCTATGGCTGCAAGCCTGACGACAGTGCCGACCTGATCCTGCAGACCATGACCGCCAAGCGGTTCCGGCACATTCCGGTCATGGACGGCACGCGCATGATTGCGCTGATTTCCATCGGCGACGTTGTGGCGGCGCGGTTGTCCGAACTGCAACTGGAAAAGGACGCGCTGACCGGGATGATCATGGGTTACTGAGCGGCGCGGCCGGGCAGCGGCCCTCCCCGTCGGCGCAATTCGCCCCTTGCATCCGCGCAGGCAATATTGTTGCGTGCGCCCAGGGCAAGTTGGAAGCGCGCCTGCCGCAGGCGCGCAAGACGGAGGGGCAGCATGCGTGTCGGACTGTATCCCGGGACCTTTGATCCGCTGACCATGGGCCATGTGGACATCATCACGCGGGCCTGTCGGCTGGTCGACCGGCTGGTGATCGGCGTGGCGATCAACCGCGACAAGGGACCCCTGTTCACCCTGGAGGAGCGGGTCGCCATGATCGAGGCCGAGGCCGCGCCCCTGTCGGCGCGCACCGGGGTCGAGATCGTCGCGCATCCGTTCGAGAACCTGCTGATCGATTGCGCGCGCGACGTGGGGGCGCAGGTGATCGTCCGGGGCCTGCGGGCGGTCGCGGATTTCGAATACGAATACCAGATGGTGGGGATGAACCGGGCGCTGGATGACACCGTCGAGACGGTGTTCCTTATGGCCGAGGCCCGGCACCAGGCGATCGCCTCGAAACTGGTCAAGGAAATCGCCCGGCTGGGCGGTGATGTGAGCCGCTTCGTGCCGGAAACGGTGCATGACGCGCTTCGGGCGAAGCTGGGGTGAGCGGGGCGGGCGCCGCCGCGCCTGCCGGCAGGGGTCAGTGCCCGTAGACCGCGCGCCGGGCGACCCGTTCGGCATCGCCGTGCCAGAAATCAAGGTCGATGGCCGTGTCCAGCGGCATCCGGCGCAGTTCGTTCAGGGTTCTGCGATAGGCCGCGCGCTTGCGCAGGCGGTCCTGAAGCTCAGCGAGGATCGTCGGCATGTCCGTGCTCCTTTCGTCGGTGTTGCAGGTCTCACGGACGAATATGGGCCATGCCGCAGTGCAGAACAATCGACGGGGCGGAAGACCCGCCTTGCGTGAAATGCATATGTTAGCGCGCACATGGCCGGGTTTTCAGCGCTGCGCTGCGGGTTTGCGCACGCTGGACGATCCCATGCCGGGGCCGTGCTGCTGCTGATCTGCCGATTACGGAAGACTGGTGAGCCCGGAAGGATTCGAACCTTCGACCAATTGATTAAAAGTCGAAATTCAGGGGCAAACGGAGCCTCACATTGTAAAACTATCGCACCCGCCTTGAACCCTTGTATTACAGGCAAATATGCCCCATGTTAGGCCAAGTTCCTAACTTGGGGTAACGGGCCTTATCGCGCCAATCTGTTACCCCGGTGTTACCCCGGAGGACAAATTGACCATGGCAAAAGCGTTCACTGCAAAGACGATTGAGGCGATCAAGCCCGACCCTGCAAAGCGGATCGAGAAGCCCGACCCCGGCCTGCAAGGGCTGTATCTGGTGACGCAGCCAAGCGGGGCGAAATCCTGGGCGCTGCGCTATCGGTTCGGGGGCAGGCCTGCCAAGCTGACCCTTGGCCGGTGGCCTGCCATGGGGCTGGCCGAGGCGCGGGCGGCGGCGTCCGAAGCGCTGGACAAGATCGATCACGGCAAGAACCCCTCGGCTGAAAAGAAGGCCACCAAGGCGGCGAAGCTGGAGGCGCAACTATCGGAGCGCGACAAGATCAAGACCCTGATCGGCCAGTTCGACAAGCGGCACCTGTCCAGCCTGAAAAGCGGGCGCGTGGTGCGGCGCGAGCTGGACCGGCACGTTGTCAGCGAATGGGGCGAGCGCGACATTCACGAGATTACCAAGCGCGACGTGATCGATCTGCTGGACGGCATAGCGGATAGCGGGCGCGTGGTGACGGCGAACCGGGTTCGAGCGTATCTGAACAAGTTTCTGAATTGGGCAGTCGAGCGCGACATTCTGCCGATGAACCCGGCAACGGGCGTCAAGCCTGTGGCAAAGGAGGCCAGCCGCGACCGGGTTCTGTCCGACGACGAAATCCGGTGGTTCTGGAAAGCTTGCGAGGCCGAGGGGTTTCCATGGGGGCCGTTTGGCAAGGTTCTGCTGCTGACTGGCCAGCGGCTTGGCGAGGTTGCGCAGATCACCGATCAGGAAATCAGGGGCGATCTGTGGCACCTGTCAGCCGAGCGGACAAAGAACGGGCGGGCGCATGATGTGCCATTGTCCGAACCGGCGCGCGATGAGCTGGCGGGCATTGATCGGATCAAGGACAAGGACGGGCTGGTGCGGTTCATTTTCACCACCACCGGCGCAAGCCCGGTTTCAGGGTTCTTCAAAGCGCGGGCGCACCTGCATAGCGCCATGGCCAAGGTTGCGTCAGAAGAACGGGGCGAGGCAGTGGAAATCCCGCGCTGGACATTTCACGATTTGCGCAGGACGGCGGCAACCGGCATGGCGCGGCTGGGCATTCCGGTGCGCGTCACCGAGGCGGTGCTAAACCATGTCAGTGGCACCGGCGGCGGGATCGTGGGCGTGTATCAGCGGCATGACTATGCCGACGAAAAGCGGCAGGCGCTGGAGGCTTGGGGCCGGTTCGTTCTGGCGCTGATCGAGGGCAAGGCGGACAACGTGGTGCGGCTCTCACATGGCTGATATTTGTTCAATGGAGGAAATCCGGCGTATTTGTGCGGATGTGGCAGGGGTTGACCTTGCGGTGTGTGATCAATCGACATGCCAAGAAATCAATCGCCAAGCATACGAAATATTTAGATCAACATCACCCTCGGCTTGGCAAAATCCGAGCAAGATCGAGTCTGAAATCGATGGGATAATTCGCGACATTCGTAAACTTCGCCAACGACTAATCGCACTTGAAAACTACGCAAAATCACAGGCGCGCAGACATGCAGAAAAACAAACGGAGCAGGAAATACTCGACGCGATTACTGCCTCGGCGGGAGACACCATAAAACTTGCAGAAGCTATTAGGCAGTTTGATGAACTTAGCAGTAAACCCAAAGAGCTTTGGGTTGACTTTGCTGCACTGGCGCACTTGGAAGCCTTAGAGAAAGCCTTGTCCAGACCAGCCGAGATGGCAATCGCAGCGAATCCACCGGGCGCGGGTAGGCGACCAAATCGTCGCGCGTATCGAATTGCATTTGCGGCGGCTCGCGCCTTCCGTGATCTGACTGGAAAAAGCCCAACATTCTGGAACGGCGGCCAGACCCCTTACAGCCGGATGGTGGCCGACATCTACAGATGCGCCGGAATCAAAGCCGACCTGCGTAAACCTATTGAGGCGGCTATGCACGAATTATCTGACGGAGGCTGAATTTGCGCATTTAGCTTTCGGCCTGATTGCCGGGTTAAGTGGTATCACGTTCTAACAAGAGGTGTGATGCTATGGAACACAAACTGATCTCGGCGGCAGCGGTGCGCGATCTCTGCGCTGGCATTTCCGACATGACCTTGTGGCGCTGGCTGAATGATCCTGAAATGGAGTTCCCGAAGCCGGTTTACATCGGCAAACGGCGCTACTGGCGCGAGGCCGAGCTGGCCGAGTGGCTGAAAGCGCGGGCGGCAGAGGCGATCTGATGGGCCGCGACAAGCGCAACGAAGCGCGGGCCGAGCACTTCGCAGCGATGATCCGCAACACCATGAACACCCCGGCCTGGCGCGCTCTGTCACCGAGTGCGCAGGCGCTTTACCCTTGGCTCAAGCTGGAGTGGCGCGGGCCGAAGGCAAACAACAACGGCAGGATCGTTCTAAGCGTCCGACAGGCGGCGGCGCTGATGGGCGTCGGCATCAACACAGCGGCGCGGGCGTTCCATGATCTGCAAGCCAAGGGTTTTCTGGTGGTGAAGCGTCACGCGCAACTGGGCGTCAAGGGGCAGGCAACTGCACCCGAGTTCGAGCTGACCGAGATTGCCATGCCGGGCGAAGGCGCAAGGCCAAGGAAACTATTTGCCGACTGGAAACCGGGCGGTGACTTTCCGGTGCAAAAGGCGGCAGTCCACAACCCGCGCGGCACCAATCAGAAACAAAACCCTGTCATCGAATTGGCGACGGCACGTCACCGAAAGAGTGACGGCTAACGAAATAGCGTCACCAAATCAGTGACAGGGCGTCACCAAATCAGTGACGAACCCCCGTGTTTCACTTCCCTGTCTGTCACCAAATCAGTGACATCCTTAATTACCATACCCATACGGATTTAATCCTCTGAGCCTGAGCACAGTGCTGGCATTCTCGGCCTTGATTGCATGGCGATAGACAAAGTGAGGCATTGATAATCTAGGTAAGCAATGCTGACCCATGATAGAATGGCGCGAGTTATTCTTGGGGGCGCATATGCTGCTGATCGAGCGCAATGCCATTGCAACGGCTGATCCGGTGGACTTCGCGGCATTTGCCGATCACCTGCGGCTGGAGGCGACAGAAGCGGCCTCGGCGCTGATCTATGCCAGCACTGCGGCGCGCGAGATCGAGGACTATTGCGGCTTGGCGCTACTCGCGCAAGAGATCGTGGCCGTGTCTGATCCTTGGCCGGGGCAAGTGCTGCGCTTGCCTGTAGGGCCTGCCAACCCGTCCAGCGTGCCAGCGGTGGAGCTGATCGAGGGCGACGGCTCACTGACACCGATCACCGAGGGCTGGACGTTCAACGGCGGGCGCTTTCCGACAATCACATTCACCGGCACACCGGGCGGGCGTTTGCGCGTCACATATGAGGCCGGGTTCGGTGCAGATGCTGAAAGCCTGCCCCGCGATCTGCACCACGCGATCATGGATCAGGCTCTGCGCTTGTATGATCGGCGCGGTGACACCGATGCACCGGCAACGCTGGCACCCTCTGCGGCGCGCATAGCGGCACGCTACAGGCGCGTTGTGGTGGCGGCATGATCACCCCCTGCTGATCCTCGACATGGTGGCGCTCTGGGCGTCTCTGCGCGGCTCTGGGCCTATCTGGTGCCAATGCCGGGCGTTTCGGTTTTCGCCGGGACCGAGGGGGGGAGGTAACAGTTTCGGCTTCTCGATGCGGGGGGCTGCATGATCGAGGCCGGGCGGATCATTGAGGCGGTGCAGGGCCTCACCGTGGCGCAAGGGCCGATGGCCGGGCAGTCTCTGCGGCTGGGCACGTTTCAGCGCAATTTCATCGAGGGGGCGTTTGCCTCTGGCGTGAATATCGCGGCGCTATCGGTGGGGCGCGGCAACGGCAAGACGGCGCTTTCTGCGGCTCTGGCCACCACCCACCTGCTGGGCCTCTGGGATGATCAGCCGCAACGCGAGATCGTGGTGGCGGCGCGCACGAGGGATCAGGCGCGCACCTGCTGGGCGTTCTGCTGTTCGTATCTGGCCGAGACACCGGGCATCAAGATCAGGCGCGGGGCTGCGCTGGAGATCGAGTTTGAGGACGGCAACGGGCCTCACCTGCTGAAAGCCGTGCCAAGCACCGGCAAGGCCGTTCTGGGCGGCGCGGCCACCCTGGCGATCATGGATGAGCGGGCCGCATGGATGGCCAGCCGGGGCGATGAAATGGAGGCGGCGTTGCTCACGTCTCTGGGCAAGCGCGATGGCCGGGCGCTGCTGATCAGCACGAGCGCACCGGATGACGCCAATTCGTTTTCGCGCTGGCTGGATACGCCACCGAGCGGCTGCTACGTTCAAGAGCACAAGGCCGATCCTGATCTGCCAGCGGATGACTGGCCGAGCCTGTTGCAAGCCAACCCCGGCAGCCTGGAGGGGATCGGGGCCACCCGTGACTGGCTGGTGAAGGCGGCGGGGCAGGCTATCGAGCGCGGCGGATCGGCTCTTGCGGCGTTCAGAAACTTGCACCGAAACGAGCGCGTGAATATCGAAACCCGCGCGCTGCTGATCGATCTGGATCAATGGCAGGGCTGCGAGGTTGACGATCTGCCCCCGCGTGCCGGGCCTTGCGTGATCGGCCTCGATCTCGGGGCCTCTGCCAGCATGACGGCGGCGGCGTTTCATTGGCCAGACACCGGGCGGCTGGAGGTTCTGGGCTGGTTTCCCGATGATCCGTCTCTGGCCGTTCGGGGCATCAATGACGGCGTGGGGCGGCGCTATCAGGAGATGGCCGAGCGGGCCGAGCTGCGCACCATGCCGGGGCGCACCGTGCCGGTGGCAGGCTGGATCGGGCAGGTTCTCGCGCATGTGGGCGGCGAGACTATCGCCACGATCCTGGCCGACAGGTTCAAGCAAGGCGAAGTGCAGGACGGGCTATCGGCGGCGGGCTATCGCGGGCCGGTGACGTGGCGCGGGTTCGGCTGGCGCGACGGGGCCGAGGACATCACCCGGTTTCAACGGGCCGTCTATGAGCGGCGCGTGGCGGCACCGAAAAGCCTGCTGTTGCGCTCTGCGATGGCTGACGCGGTTTGCCTCACCGATCCGGCAGGCAACCCGAAACTGGCAAAGGGCCGGGCGCTGGGGCGGATCGATCCGGCAGCGGCGGCGGTTCTGGCCGTGGCCGAGGGCCAGCGGATGATCACCCGGCCAGTGCAACGGGCAAGGATGGCTTGGGCATGACGGCAAGCAAGCTGGACAGAAAAGCACAATTTCACCGGCGCACCCTGACGCAAGGGGCGTTCGGCATGGAGGAGAGCTGGGCACCCCACGGGCAACCCGTATGGGCCTTGCGGGCCGATATTACAGACGGCGAGCGGTGGAGGGCTGGAGAGGTGGCGGCAAGCGTCACAACCCGGTTTCAGGTTCGCAGCACCGAGTTCACACGCGGGATCGATCCGCGCGACAGGATCGAGTGCGAGGGCGAGCTTTTCGAGATCGTGGGCGTGAAACAGGCGAGCCAATACGGCAGGCGGCAACTGATCGAGATCACGGCCAGCCGGAGGACAGATCAGGGATGAAGGCGCACCCCAAATACAGCAAGCGCGTCACGAGCAAGGCGGCATGGCAGGCGGTTCGCCACCACGTCCTGGAGCGCGACGGCTGGGCCTGCACCGAGTGCGGATCACGGCGGCGGCTGGAGGTTCACCACGTCAAGCCGGTGCGCACCCACCCCGAGCTGGGCTTTGATCCGTCCAACTGCGTTTGCCTCTGTGTATCCTGTCACACGAGGGCAACCCGGATCGAGTGCGGGCACCCCCCGCCCGATCCGAAGCGCGCCGCATGGCGTGAAGCCGTGGCCGAGCTGGCCACAAAACCATCGAGCAATAGGAGTTCAAGATGCTTGATAGCGTGAAGATCCAGCGGCGGCAGTCTGAAATTCGCCAAACGCTGGCCGAGCTGGTGGGCAAGGACAGCCCCACCGAGGACGAAACCCGGCGCATGGCCGATCTCGATCTGGAGTTTCGCAACAACGAAACCCGCTATCGGGCGGCGCTGATCACCGAGGACACCGCCCGGCGCGAGGCCGGGGCCGATCTGGAGGGCCGCGAGGGGCGGCAATGGGCCGATCTGGTGGCAGGCTTTGAGCTGCGGCAAGTGGCGCTGGCGCTGGATGAAGGGCGCAGCCTGGACGGGCGCACGGCGGAGGTTGTGCAAGAGCTGCGCAGCCAAGGCGGTTTCAGGGGCGTGCCGGTGCCGTGGCAGGCGCTGGAGGTTCGCACGGGCGAAACCGTGGCGGCTGGCACCCCCGATCCGATGAGCACCCGCCCGATCATTGATCGGCTGTTTCCCGACAGCATGGCGGGCCGCATGGGCGCGCAAATGATCTCGATCGACAGCGGCGCGGTTGAATGGCCGGTTGTGACAAGCTCTGTCACGGCGGGCTGGGCCGATGGCGAAACCGCCAATGTGGCCGGGCCGACTGCCTATGCCACCACCGACAGGGCGATGAAGCCGGATCACAACCTGGGCGTCCAGATGAAGATCACCCGGCGCAGCCTGAAACAGTCCGGTGCGGCGCTGGAGGCGGCAATTCGGCGCGACATGCAAGGGGCAATGGGCGCGGCGATGGATCAAGCCGTGTTTCTGGGCACCGGGGCCAATGGCCAGCCTCTGGGCGTGATCACCGGGCGCAGCACCTACGGCATTGCGCTGGATGAGGTTGACGATCTGGCCACCTGGGCGGCGTTTCGGGCCTCTGTGGCGGCGTTCATGGTGGCCAATGCGGCCAGCGGGCCGGGCGCAGTTCGGGCGATGATCCGTCCTGAATTGTGGGACTTCATGGACGGCAGCCTGTGGGATGCGGGTTCGGGCCTCACCGAGTGGGACAGGCTCACCCGGCAGATCGGCAGCACCTTCACCACGTCCAACGCTCTGGCGGCACCGGCTGGCGATCCTCTGGCCACCACGGCGCTGCTGGCCACCACCACGGGCGGGGTTGCCCCGGTTTTCGTGGGGGCCTGGGGCGCTATCGACGTGATCCGCGATCCTTACAGCGATGCGCAGTCCGGGGGCCTTCGGATCACGGCGCTGGCCACGATGGACGTGACGGTTGCCCGTCCGGTGCAACTGCGGTTGCTCACCGGCCTGGAGATCGAGGCGGGGGGCGACTGATGCTCTGGGGCGCAGCGCACGGCGCGGGCCTTGAGCTGCGCGCAACTGACAATGGGGGCGTCCGGGTTGCCGGGCGCTTCCCCTATGCCACCGAGGCCGAGCTTGCACGGGGCCGTTTCGAGCGGATCGAGGCGCGGGCCTTTGCGGAGCGGATCGAGGCAGGGGCCGACATTCACCTGCTGGCCGGGCATGACTTCAACAAGCCTCTGGCCAGCCGCGGGGCGGGCACGCTGGAGATCAGGGACACCCCCGAGGCGCTGGAGATCGAGGCCACCTTGTCCGATGGCACGTCCTGGGCGCGTGACTTTCTGGAGGCGCACCGGGCCGGGTTGATCCGTGGGTTGTCACCGGGTTTCAGGGTTTCGCCGGGCGGCGAGCGGATCGAGGCGCGGGGCAACGGGGTTCTGCGGCGGATCGAGCGGGCCGAGCTGTTCGAGATCAGCACCGTGACGAAACCGGCCTATGAGCTGGCGCAGATCGAGGCGCGATGCTGGGCGGCTGAAACCGTTACGCGCGTAACGGATCACCCCCTGAAACGCTGGAGGCTTTGACATGGGCTGGCTTGATATTTTCCGGCGGCGTTCGTCGCAACTTGCGACAAACGAAACCCGATCCTCTGGCACCGGCTTCACGGCGCAGATCATGGCGGCGCGGCAGTCCTATATCGCGGGCACGTCCGATCTGGCCGAGCTGACGGCCACGGCACAAGCCTGCATATCGCTTTGGGAGGGCGCTTTCGCGGGCGCTGACGTGGAGGGCACCGACTACCTGGACAGGCGCACAATGGCGCTCTGCGCGCGTTCTCTGGCCTTGCGTGGCGAGTTCGTGGCGCTGATCCGGCCTGACATGCTGGTGCCGGTGGCGGACTGGGACTTGAGCACCGTCAACGGCACCCCGAGGGCCTATCGCGTCTCGATCAGTGAAGCCGGGGGCGGGCGTTCTGAAACCGTCCTGGCGGGCGAGGTTCTGCATGTGCGGATCGGCTCTGATCCGGTGGCACCCTGGCACGGCACCCCACCCCTGCGGCGGGCGGCGATCTCTGCGCAGCTCTTGCACGAGATCGAAACCGCGTTGCGGGACACCTACCGGGATGCGCCCATCGGTTCGCAGGTTCTGCCCCTGCCCGACAGTTCGCCGGATGACATGGCGGAGATGCGGGCGGCGTTTCGCGGGCGGCGGGGTTCAACCCTGATCGTGGAGGGCGTGGCGCAGGCAACGGCGGCGGGGATGCACCCGCAACTAGGCCACAAGCGCGACGATCTCACCCCCGATCTGGGCAAGGCGCAGGCGGTGCAGGCTCTGGGCGCGGCGCAGGCGGCGATCAGCCAAGCCTTCGGGGTTCTGCCAGCTCTGCACAACCACGCGGCCACCGGGCCAGTGATCCGCGAGGCGCAACGGCACCTTGCGCAATGGACGCTGGAGCCTATCGCCAAGCTGATCAGCGAAGAAGCCACGGCCAAGCTGGGCGGGGGCGTCCAGATCGACGTGGTGCGGCCTCTGCAAGCCTATGACGCGGGCGGCAAGGCGCGGGCGTTCTCTGCCATGATCAAGGCGCTGGCCGAGGCCAAGGCGGCGGGGATCGATCCGGGGCCGGTTCTGCACATGCTGGATCACACCGAATAGGGGGGCCGCGTTGTGCCGCTCGATATGTCTGGGCTGGTGAGGCTGACACGGCGCGAACAAGACGCGCTGCGCGGCAAGCTGGCACGGATGCGTTCGGATGAATTGACCGGCCACCTGTGCAGGATCACCCGCGAGGCGCTGGCCGATGGCAGGATCATCACCCCGCTGGCACTGGAGGGGCTGTTCCGGCAAGTGATCCGGTCCAGCCTGTGCCTGCAAGGATGGCGCTGGCAGGACGCGGACAGGGCGGCGATGGCGGTTGTGGGCGTGGTTCTGAGCATCCTGCAAGCCAAGCGGCCAAGCTGGAATGAAGGGCAACGGGAATGGACGATTGAACGTGGCACCCTGATCGAGCGGACCCGCTGCGCAAACTGCGGCAAGAAGCTTGAGGGCGATCAGAAGAAGTTTTGCAGCGTCAACTGTGCGAGTGCCTATAACCAGCGGCTGAACCGGCTGCGAGCGGCCAACGAGGCCTTTGTCGCCAAGATGGTAACGCGGGCGCGGCTGTGATCGATCCGCTTGATATGCGGCGTTACTGCGCGTGGTGCAGCGCGGAAATCCCCGACGCCATGCGCGCCCATGCCGAGCACTGTAGCAGGGCCTGCAAGGACGCGGCGTATTCTGCCTTCTGTCTGGCTGACAGGCACCGCGAAAAGGCCAACCGGGCACCCTGTGCCGAGTGCGGCGGGCCTATGCGACCTGAGCAGAAGGTTTACGCGATCTTCTGTAGCAGGGCCTGCAAGAAGCGGGCGGCGCGGCGGCGCAAGCGCTCTCAAACGACCGATTAGAAACGGATGCAAGGGTCCAACCCGCGCGCGCGTGAATGATGGCCGAGCGCTGTTTCCGAGCGATGAGCAGTTCGGGCAGTGGGCTGAGTCGGTGAATGACAACTTGTCATTCACGCCCAACCTGCACGAGCGCGCCGCCGCCATGTGGGCCAAGGGCTGACGCGCGCGGTTTGAATTACCCTATCACCTGTTACCCCAAACGTTACCCCTGAGCAGAAATGGAAAAGATCACTCGCGGTGATCTAAGATAAGTTTTTGCTTTTTTAGGGTTTTTTTGGTGAGCCCGGAAGGATTCGAACCTTCGACCAATTGATTAAAAGTCAACTGCTCTACCACTGAGCTACGGGCCCGCTCTGCGGCGCTACCTAGAAAGAACCGCCCCCCGGGTCAAGGGAGAAATCGCCTCGCCGATGCGCGGCGCGGCGCTGATCTGCACACTGGCGTGCGGGGGCCTCAGTGGCTATATCGCCGCCATGGACATGCGGGCCCCCAGCGGCCTGCCCTTTCGCAAGATGCACGGGGCGGGCAATGATTTCGTCATCATCGATGCGCGCGCCAGCGCGGCGCCGGTGACGGCCGCGCTGGCGCGTGCCATCGGCGACCGGCACCGCGGCGTCGGCTTCGATCAACTGGCGGAAATCCATGCCCACCCGCGGGCCGATGCCGAGATCCGCTTCCGGAATGCCGACGGAAGCCGCGCGGGTGCCTGCGGCAATGCCACGCGCTGCGTGGCCAGTCTGCTGATGGCCGAGACCGGGCGCGACCGGCTGCACCTGATCACCGCGCGCGGGGATCTCTGGGCCGAGGCGCGCGACGGGGCGATCTGGGTCAACATGGGCCCGCCGCTGATGGAGGCGGCGGATATTCCGCTTGCCCCGGGTGCGGACCCCATCCGCCTGCCCCTGCCGGGCAATCCGGTGGCGGTGGGCATGGGCAACCCGCATTGTGTGTTCTTCGTCGCCGATGCCGCGGCCGAGGATGTCGCCGCGCGCGGCGCTGCCGTCGAACATGACCCGCTGTTTCCCGAGGCCACCAACGTCGAATTCGCCAGCCTGATCGGCCCCGACCATCTGCGCCTGCGGGTCTGGGAACGCGGCACCGGGGTGACGCTGGCCTGCGGCTCGGGCGCCTGCGCCACCGCCGTTGCCGCACATCTGCGCGGGCTGACGGGGCGGCGTGTGCGTATCCGCGCCGACGGTGGCGATCTGTCGGTGGACTGGCGCGACGATGGCGTCTGGCTGACCGGCCCGGTGGCACATGTGTTCGACGGGGTGCTCACCCCCGGGATCATGGCCTGCGCATGACGGCCGCGCGCTTCACCACGCTGGGCTGTCGGCTCAATGCCTATGAGACCGAGGCCATGAAGCGCCTGGCCTTCGAAGCCGGGGTCGGGGATGCGCTGGTGGTCAACACCTGCGCCGTCACCGCCGAGGCCGTGCGCAAGGCGCGCCAGGAAATCCGCCGACTGCGCCGTGAAAACCCCGATGCGCCGATCATCGTCACCGGCTGCGCCGCCCAGACCGAACCGCAGACCTTCGCCGCCATGCCCGAGGTCACGCGCGTGATCGGCAACGCCGAGAAGATGGCGCCCGAGACCTGGGCCGGGCTGGCCCCGGACCTGATCGGCGCCACCGAGCGGGTGCAGGTCGATGACATCATGTCGGTGCGCGAAACCGCGTCGCACCTGATCGACGGGTTCGGCACGCGCAGCCGCGCCTATGTGCAGGTGCAGAACGGCTGCGATCATCGCTGCACCTTCTGCATCATCCCCTATGGGCGGGGCAATTCGCGCTCCGTTCCGGCGGGGGTGGTGGTGGACCAGATCAGGCGCCTGGTGGACCGGGGCTTCAACGAGGTGGTGCTGACCGGCGTGGACCTGACCTCCTGGGGTGCCGACCTGCCCGTGACCCCGCGTCTGGGCGATCTGGTGCGGCGTATCCTGCGGCTGGTGCCGGACCTGCCGCGCCTGCGCATCAGTTCCATCGATTCGATCGAGGCGGATGACGCGCTGATGGAGGCCATCGCCACCGAGCCGCGCCTGATGCCGCATCTGCACCTGTCGTTGCAGGCCGGGGATGACATGATCCTGAAGCGCATGAAGCGCCGCCACCTGCGCGACGATGCCATTGCGTTTTGCGAAGACGCCCGCCGCCTGCGCCCGGACATGGTGTTCGGGGCCGATATCATCGCCGGGTTTCCGACCGAGACCGAAGCGATGTTCGAGAATTCGCTGCGGCTGGTCGCGGACTGCGGCCTGACCTGGCTGCATGTCTTCCCGTTCAGCCCGCGCGCGGGCACGCCTGCCGCACGGATGCCGCAGGTGGACGGGGCGAGCGTGCGCGACCGCGCCGCAAGGTTACGCGCAGCCGGGGCGGCGCGGGTGGGCGCGTATCTGGCCGCGCAGCGCGGGGCGCGCGTGCAGGTGCTGATGGAAAACCCGCGCACGGGGCGCACGCCGCAGTTCGCCGAAACCCGCTTTGCCACCGACCAGCCGGTGGGGGCGCTGGTCGCGGCCAGCATCACCGGACATGACCGCGGGCAGTTGCTGGCCCGCCCAGTCGACGCCTGAGCGCAAGACGCCCCCGCAAGGGGGCGGGCGCAGCGGGTAGACCACATTGTCGTAGATCGACATGGCGAAGGGGTTGGGCTTCT
>JAFIEE010000003.1 GCA_020832705.1 Paracoccaceae bacterium | reverse complement strand
CCGTAGCGCGTGCGTCATTCCCGCGGTTCATGCGAAGAAATCAGGCCAGACGTTCACCCGCAAGCCGCTGGCCTTGCAGGCGGTGAGCGGCAGCCCCGCGGGACCGGGCGGGATTGCGGCTGCGATCGCCGGGGGGCGTGCTGTTCGGGCTGCCCGTGGCCGCCGGAACAGCACAAGCAGCACGCATGGCGCCTTCGCGGCCTTCGGTTTCCGCCCTGCGGGCGTCAGGGCCAACCGGCTCACGCGCCCGCCCCCTGCCGGGCGGGATCAGCCCACCGTCACCTTCAGGTCGCCCACGCCTTCGACATGGCCTTCCATCACGTCGCCGCGCTGGATGGGGCCCACGCCCGCAGGCGTGCCGGTCATGATGATGTCGCCGGGCTTGAGTTCGAAATACTGCGACAGGATGGCGATCATCTCGGGCGTTTTCCAGATCATCTGGTTCAGGTCGCCCTGCTGGCGCAGCTCGCCATTGACCTTCAGCCACACCGCGCCTTCGGTGGGGTGGCCGATTTCCGAGGCCGGGACCAGCGCGTTGCACGGCGCAGAATCCTCGAATGCCTTGCCCACTTCCCAGGGGCGGCCCATCTTCTTGGCCTGGCCCTGCAGGTCGCGCCGGGTCATGTCCAGACCCACGCCATAGCCCCAGATCAGCTCTTCAGCCTTTTCCACCGGGATGTCGCGGCCGCCCCCCGAAAGCGCCACCACCATCTCGATCTCGAAATGCACGTCGCTGCTGCGGTCGGGGTAGGGGAAGACATCGGCATCGGTCAGGTTGTCGGGGTTCTTCTGGAAGAAGAAGGGCGGCTCCTTGTCGGGGTCATGGCCCATTTCCACGGCATGGGCGGCATAGTTGCGGCCGATGCAGTAGACCCGATGGACCGGAAACCGCTTGTCGCTGCCCCGGATGGCCCGGCTTGCCGGCGGGGGGGGCGCTATGACATCCGCGGGGTTGGCCGTCTCTTGGCCCATGGATCAGTGCTGCCTTCTTCGGGGGTGGGGGGCGCGGGGGGGGGGGCGCGGGGGGGGCGCCGGAGGGCCCAAGGCCCCCCGGCGGAATGGATCAGTCCATACCGGCGACGATTTCGCCATAGGTGACCAGTTCCTCGGCGATCAGGGTGCGGAACTCCTCGGGCGTCATGGCCATGGCGTCGGCACCGTTGCTGGCCAGTTGGGCGGCCACATCGGCATCGGCAACGCTGTCGGCCAGCGCATCGGCGAGCGAGGCGATCACGTCATCGGGCGTGCCCGCCGGGGCTGCCAGCCCCAGCCAGAGCGAGGCGCGGTAGCCCGCGACACCGGCTTCCTGCATGGTCGGCACATCGGGCAGTTCCGGCGAACGTGCGGTGGTACCCACGGCCAGCGCCTCGATCGACCCGGCCTGGATCTGCGCCAGAACGGCGGGCATCGAGCCGAACAGCACCTGCACCTCGTTGCCCATCAGCGCGGTGGTGGCTTCGGCATTGCTGCCATAAGGGATGTGCTCCATCTCGGTGCCGGTGGCGGACAGGAACATCAGCCCGGCCAGATGGGTGGTGGAGCCCTGGCCCGCCGAACCGAAGTTCAGATCGCCCGGGGCCTCTTCCAGCATGGCAATCAGTTCGGACACGTCCGAAACACCCAGTTCCGGGTTGACGACCAGCACATAGGGGGTTTCGGCGATCATGCCGATATGGGCGAAATCTTCCACCGGGTCATAGCGGACGGAAGCGTTGGTCAACGGCCCAACGACATGGGTTGATGTGGTGGCCACGGTGATGGAGTAGCCGTCTGCTGCCATCCCGGCTGCGGCCTGGGTGCCCACGGTGCCGCCCGCGCCGCCGCGGTTTTCAACCACCACCGGCACGTCCAGACGCTCGGACAGGGCCTGCGCGGCGATCCGGCCGACGATATCGGTGGAGCCACCGGCGCCGAAGGGCACGACCATGGTGATCTCGTGGTCGGGGAAATCGGCGGCGGCGGGGGCCGCAGCCAGCATGGCAGCCGCAAGGGCGGCGCCGGACAGGATTCTGATGGTCATTTCTCTCTCCCTTGGGTCTTGGGGGGTGATTGGGTGGCTCCGCGGCGCCGACACCCCCCGGTGCGTCTCCGCGGCATTCACTTCGCTGATCCTTCTTCGGTCTGCGGCGTGCGGCTGGCGCGCCAGCTGCCCAGCAGCACCAGCCCCACGCCCGTAACGGTCAGGATCAGGAAGATCAGGCTGATTGGGCGCTCGACGAAGATCATCGGATCCCCGCGCGACACCAGCATGGAGCGGCGCAGGTTTTCCTCCAGCAGCGGGCTGAGGATCAGGCCCAGCAGCAACGGCGCGGCCTCGCAGCGCAGCTTGATGAACAGATATCCAACCAGGCCGATCCCGGTGACCATGAAGATATCCATCGGCTCGCGGTACAGGCTGTAGATGCCGATGGCGATGAAGCTGAGAATGGCCGGGAACAGGATGGAATAGGGGATCGACAGGATCTTGATCCACAGCCCCACGAAAGGCAGGTTCAGCAGCAGCAGGAACAGGTTGCCGATCCAGAAACTGGCAATCAGGCCCCAGAAGAATTCCGGGTTGTTCTGGATGATCTGCGGCCCCGGCGTCAGACCGTGGATCATCAGCGCGCCCAGCATGATCGCCATGATCGCATCACCCGGAATGCCCAGCGACAGGGTGGGAATGAACGAGGTCTGCGCGGCGGCATTGTTGGCCCCTTCGGGCGCGGCGATCCCTTCGATGGCGCCGCGCCCGAAATTACGGCGGTTCTTCGACACCCGCTTTTCCAGCGCATAGGCCACGAAGGAGGCAATGGCGGGACCCGCGCCGGGCAGGATGCCCAGGAAGGCGCCGATCCCGGTGCCGCGCGCGGTGGGCATGAAGCTGTCCTTCATGTCGCGCTTCGTGGGGATCAGTTCGCGCCAGCCGACGCGGGTGTCCACCTTTTCGCGGTCGGCGCCAAGCGCCAGGTTGCGCAGCACCTCGGCCAGACCGAACAGCCCGATCACCACCACCACGAAGCTCAGTCCGTCATAAAGGTAGAGCGTGTCGAAGGTGAAGCGCGGCAGGCCCGAGATTGTCTCCTGCCCCACGGTGCCGATCAGCAGCCCCAGGAGCACCATGGCGATTCCCTTCAGGAATGGCCCCTGCACCAGCACCGCCGCGGCCAGCAAGCCCATGATCATGAGCGAGAAATACTCGGGCGACTGGAAGCGCAGCGCGAATTGCGCCAGCGGCGGGGCGAAGCCTGCGACCACGATGATGGCCACGCAGCCGCCAAAGAACGAGGACAGCGTGGTCATCACCAGCGCTGGCCCCGCGCGGCCCTGTTTGGCCATCTGGTGCCCGTCAATCGCCACCACCGCCGAGGCCGCCGTCCCCGGCAGGTTCAGCAGGATCGCCACCGTGGAGCCGCCATACATGGTGCCGTAATAGATACCGGCCAGCATGATGATGGCTTCGGTCTGGGGCGCGTGAAAGGTGATCGGCAGCAGCACCCCGATCGCCGCCAGCGGTCCGATCCCGGGAAGCACCCCGATGAAAGTGCCCAGCGTGACCCCGATCAGGCAGTAGAGCATCGCCGACGGCGACAGCGCCACATCGAAACCGGTTGCAAGATTGGCAAAGAGTTCCATTACGGCCACACCCGGAACGGCAATCCGATCCCATAGACGAAGATACCCACGCAGGCTGCGGGGATCACGACGGCCAGCGCCAGCGAGCCGAGGATCGGCGTGCCCGCCTCGGCCCGGCTGGAGACCAGAACCAGCGTTGCGGTCGCCAGGAACAACCCGGCCGGGCGCACCAGCAGACCGAACAGCCCCAGCCCCGCCACCACGCAGACGGTCGAGCGGATGACGTGGATCGATGGAAGTTTCGGAAGGTTGATCAGGGGCTTGCCTTGCCATTGCGGGTCCAGCCGGGCGCGTAGGAGCGCCTGCATTGCCAGGCCCAGACCGCTGGCCAGAAGCAACACCCCCAGCCCCATGGGCAAGGCCCCCGGTCCAAGGCGCCGCAGGGTGCCCACGGGGTAGTCGAGCGCAATCCAGATTGCCCCGGCGCCGATGACCATGAACATGGCCGCCGCCAGCAGATCCGTCTGCGGATCGTCTCGATTCATGCTCACTGGTCCTCCCAGACCGCAGCCGACAGGGCTGGCTGCCCTTGCGCCGCTTCCAGCAGAATCGACGCCCCTCCAATTTCGAAACCAAATATAACCAATCTGTATATTGGTCAAGCCATGATTGACAGGAGGGCATCGAACGGCTAGAAGTCCGGCAGAATTTCAAAACCCCGCCTGACACGATATTGCCGCGATGACCGACAACTCCCCCCCGCGCAGGACCGACGCCACACTGGTGCAGTTGCGCGCGTGGCTGTCGCAGAAGGATTTTGCCGAAGAAACGAAGCTCCCGGCAGAACGCGTTCTTTGTGAAGAGCTTGGCGTGACTCGCGGCGATCTGCGCAAGGCGCTGGCGGTGCTGGAGAAGGAGGGCGTGATCTGGCGCCACGTGGGCAAGGGCACCTTCATCGGCGCGCGCCCGCTGGACAACATGCTCAGCCTGACGCAGATCGAAAGCGAAACCAATCCCGCCGAGGTGATGCGCGCGCGGCTGTTGATCGAACCAATCCTGACGCGCGAGGCCGCCCGCAATGCCACCCGTCAGGACATGGCCGATATCGAGACCCTGATGCACCAGGCCCGCGCCGCAAGCACATGGCGCCAGTACGAGGCGCTGGACACCGCCCTGCACCGCGCCATCGCACGGGCCGGGGCCAACAGCCTGATGCTGGCGATCTTCGATACGGTCAATACTGTGCGCCGGTCCGTGGTCTGGGGGCGCCTGCGCAGCGTTCCGGACCGCCCGCCCCCGGACCATCACTCCTTTGCCGAGCACGAAGCCATTGTCGAGGCCATCAAGACGCGCGACATGGATGCGGCGGAGCAGGCCATGTTCACCCATCTGCAAAGCGTGGCCCTGAAGCTGGACCCGATCACCGCGCGCTGACCTGCGCCGCCCGGCGTCAGCACGTCGCGGTCGGCCGCGCGGGCGTCCGCGGGCGTCCTTGCGGTCAGTTCAGCGCCAGTGCCATCCACGCGGCCAGCGCCACAACCAGCGCGGTGGCGGCCAGGGTCAGGATCAGGGCAAGCGTCGGCCGGGTCATGTCATCTCACGCCAGTTCGAATATTTCGCTGTCGATGTGCCGCGCGGGCACGCCGAGGCCGCGCAATGCTTCGGTCACGGCGGCGGTCATCGGGGCCGGACCGCAGAGCATGTGCGGCCAGTTGCGGCTTTCAGACGGCATGCAGCGCTCCAGCAAGGCGCGGTCAATGCGCCCGGTCGCGCCGTCCCAGCCGTCGGGCGGCTCTTCCAGCACATGCACCAGTGTCAGGTCCAGATCATCGCGCATGGCGTCCAGTTCGGCGTGAAAGGCGATGTCGTCCGCGCGCGCGTTGGCATAGAGCAACACCACCGGGCGCGGATCCGAACGCGCTTGCAACGCATGCAGGTTGGCCAGAAGCGGCGTGATCCCCACGCCGCCCGCGATCATCACGAACCCGCCTGCCCCCGGTGCGCGATCCACCGAAAACGCGCCATAGGGACCGTGGACATAAGCACGGGTGCCGGGGCGGGTCTGCACCAGCCGCGCGGTGTCATCGCCCAGCGGCTTGATGGAAAACGCCAGGTTCGGCCCCTTTTCGGGCGCGGTGGAGATGGTGAACGGGTGTTCCTTCAGCGACCAGGGGGCGCGGTCCACCGCCAGCCAGGCGAACTGCCCCGGTTTCCAGCGTTTCAGCGCCTGACCCTCGGGCGCCAGTTCCAGCGTGCGCACGCCGCCGCCTTCATCGCGGTTGGCGACCACGCGCCAGGGGTTGCGCGCCTGCCAGAGCGGCACGGCGGCGCGGGTCCAGACCAGCAGCACCAGCCACCCCGCCGTCACCCCCAGCCACAGCGCGCGCTTCTCGGGGTCAGCGGTGAAGCGCCCAACACCCAGGATATGCGCCACCGCCGCCAGGGTGCCGATGATGGCCAGCGACAGATGCAGCGCGCGCCAGTGTTCATAAGGCAGCCGCAGGGGCTTGCGAAACTGCGCGGTCAGGACCAGCAGGAGAAACGAGCCCAGCGCCACGCGGCCTGCGGTCAGTTCCCACCGGGCCGCGAACGGGTTGAGCACGCCGAGTGCGGGCTGGTGCCAGATGTAGAAGATGCCGAAATGCGCCAGCATCAGCGCCAGAGCCGCCCAGCTCAGATACCGGTGAAACAGATAGACGATATCGGCCCCGAACGGATGCGTCAGCCAACGCAGGCGCCCCGTCAGCGCGAACTGCATCACCGCCAGCGCCATGGCGCCGAAGCCCAGCCCGACCGAAAAATCCCAGGTGAAATCGATCGAGGGTGGCCGCGCGCCCCGCATGAGCACCACGAACGGCAGCGCCAGCACCGCCGCGCCCAGCACAATCAGCGCCAGTGCGTGCAGCCAGACCACCGGCGGACGATCCAGCCGCGCGGGCTTGGAGTGGCAAGGGTCGGTCATGGCATCCGAACATGCAGGCACGGGCGGCGCTTTGCCAGTGCCGACCACCGGCGGTTGTAGCGGAAACCATGAATTTCCCGTGACGCACTGGCCGCGCGGCGGTCCGGACGATAGGATTGCCGCCATGATCGATGCCTCCGCACCCTTCGCGCGCCCCGATCCCTATTGCGGCCCCGCGCCCTGGCCCGAGACCCTGTTGGCGGCCTGGAACCTGGACCCGGTCCTGATCACGCTCATGGCGGTGGCGTCCGGGGTTGGCCTCTGGCGGTTGCGCGCTGCAGCCGACCGGCGGCGCAGTCGTGCCCTTGGCGTGGCAACGGGCGTGGCGGTGCTGGCCTTCGTGTCGCCGCTCTGTGCGCTGACGGTGGCGCTGTTTGCCGCGCGGGGGCTGCATCACCTGCTGCTGATCTTTGCCCTTGCCCCGGCGCTGGCGCTGGCGTTTCCGCTGCGCTGGCCGGGGGCGGCGGCGGGGGTTGTGGCGCTGTCGGTGGCGCTCTGGGCCTGGCATGTGCCGGCGGTCTATGCCCTTGCCTGGGATCATGTGGCGGTCTACTGGGCCTTGCAGGGCGCGCTGATCCTGCCGGCCTGGGCGTTCTGGAGCGCGCTTCTGCATGGTGCGCGCAGCATAGGTGCGCGGCTGGGCGCGGGGCTGCAACTGGCGGCGCTCGCCGGGCAGATGGGGCTGATCGGCGCGATCCTGACCTTTGCGCCGCGCGTGCTCTACCCCGAGCATCTGGCGCTGGCCGAGCGTTTCGGACTGGGCGCACTGGCGGACCAGCAACTGGCCGGGCTGGTCATGTGGGTGCCGGGCATGGTGCCGCTTGCACTGGCGGCGGGCTGGGTCCTGCGCGCCGCCTGGGCCGATGTCGCGCGGGGTGAACACCGCCACGGTGAGCGGGCGTGATCGCGCTGATCAAGGCGGTGCATCTGGCCACGCTGGCGGTCTGGTGCGCGGGGCTGATCGCCTTGCCGGTGGTGATGCAGGTCCATGGCCGCACGCCAAGGGTCCATACCCAGCCGGGGTTCGCCGAGTTCCGCCTGCTCAGCCACCGCGCCTATACTCGCGTGATCACCCCTGCAGCGGTGGTAACGATCACGGCGGGAACGCTGCTCTTCGTGCTCGAAGGGCTGCGCGCGCCCTGGATGCTGGCGAAGCTGCTGGCGGTGGCGGGGATGGTGCTGGTGCACGCCTGGTTGGGCCATCAGATCAGCCTGACGGGCGAGGGCGCGGGGCGTCACCTCATCCCCTCGCCTTTGCCCGCGCTGCTGGCCGCGCTGGCGTTCATGGCGCTGACGCTGTGGCTGGTGCTGGCCAAGCCGGACCTTGCCCCGCTGGCCGCGCAACTGCCGGACTGGCTGCTTCAGCCGCGCGGGCGCGCGTTGCCGTCCGATCTGGTGCCGATCTGATAGTCGAACACGAGTTTGCCTCCATGCCATCCCGTCAGCCCCGTCATCGCCGCCGCAAGCACCGAGAGCAGCAGCCCCAGCGGCAGCACCGCTTCCTCGGGCTGGCCCAGGCGCAGCAGCCAGTTGGCGCCGAGGATCGACAGCAGCATCACCGCGAGGACGAAATGCGTCCAGCTTGCCGAGCGGTTGCGGATGCCGGGGACGATCAGCAATTCGATGGTGCCGGTGATCCCGGCAATCACCCCCATCAGCAGCGCGCCGAAACAGGCCCAGGCCGCGGCCACGGGCCAGAACGGATCACCCGTCCACCAGAACAGCAGATCGGCGCCCAGAACGCACATGGTCAGCGCCACCGGAAAGGCCACCAGCATCGCGTGCAGCGGGTGGCCGGCAATGGCGACACGGCTTTCAGTTTCCTGCAGCGCTCGGTTTTCCTCGATCGGGTCGGTCAGGTCCGGGGTGTTGTCTCGCCTGGTCATGAGCGCCTCCTGTGCCCATCATCTCGGGTGCCTGCCGCCGGGGTCAAGCGCTTTGCGGCGCGCGCCACGGGGGCGCTGACGCTGCCACCGGTGCTGGCGGGCTGTGACGCGCCGCTGTCCACGCTTGCCCCCGCGGGGCCGGTGGCGCGGGAAATCGCCTGGCTGTGGTGGGCGATGCTGGGCGGTGCGGCGGTGCTGACCCTGCTGGTGCTTGTGCTGCTGGCCATGGCCTTCGGCCCGCCGCGCAAGGTCGCCGCGCGGCGCTGGACGCACGGGCTGGGGCTGGGCCTGTCGCTGCCGGTTCTGGCGGTGACACTGGCCGCCGGGTTGTGGGTGGGCGAGCGGATATTGCCGCGCGATGACGGCGCGCTCGAGATCGAGGTGCACGCGGTGCAATGGTCGTGGGCGTTCACCGCCCCCGGTCCCGATGGTCCGGTGACCACCCGCGACCGGCTGATCCTGCCAGCCGGCGCACCGGTGGACCTGATCATCACCTCGGGCGATGTGATCCATTCCTTCTGGGTGCCGAAGCTGGGCGGCAAGATGGACGCGATCCCGGGGCGCGCGAACCGGTTGCGGCTGCAGGCCGATGCGCCGGGCACGCTGGCGGGGCAATGTGCCGAATTCTGCGGGCTGGGCCATGCCGTGATGCGCTTCGAGGTCGAGGTGGTGGACCCCGCCGACTGGGAGAACGCGCTGCGTGCCGCCGCCGATGACGGAGACGCAGCCGATGACTGACAGCACCGCACCGGACCCGGCCGACACGCGCGCGGCAGCGCAGGACACGGCCCTGGCCATCGCCGCCAACCCGCCCCGCCGCGCGCTGGGCCTGCATCGCGAACTCACGAAGGTCTGGGCCAATGACCGTGGCTGGTGGGGGCAGGTCACGGCGGTCAATCACACCACGCTGGGGCTCAGGTTCATGGGCACGGCGCTGGTGTTCTTCCTGATCGGCGGCGTGCTGTCGATGCTGATCCGGGCGCAACTGGCCACCCATGACGGCGCGTTTCTGGATACCGAACTCTACAACCAGATCTTCACGATGCACGGCAGCATCATGATGTTCCTGTTCGCCATTCCCATGCTGGAGGGGCTGGCGATCTACCTGCTGCCAAAGCTTCTGGGCACGCGCGACATGGCCTTTCCGCGCCTGACCGCGCTGGGGTACTGGTGCTACCTGTTCGGCGGGCTGATCATGCTGACCGCGCTGCTGTTCGGCGTGGCCCCGCGCGACGGCTGGTTCATGTACACGCCCCTGTCAAGCGCGGCGCATTCGCCGGGTATCAACGCGGACGTATGGCTGCTGGGCGTGACCTTCGTGGAAATCTCGGCGCTGGCGGCGGCGACCGAGATCACCGTGACCATCCTGCGCCAGCGCGCGCCGGGGATGAAGCTGACCGAAATGCCGCTGTTTGCGTGGTATATCCTTGGCACCAGCGTGATGATGCTCGTGGGCTTCCCGCCGCTGATCCTGGCCTCGGTGCTGCTGGAGGTGGAGCGCGCCTTCGACTGGCCGTTCTTCGACGTGGCGCGCGGCGGCGATCCGCTGCTGTGGCAGCACCTGTTCTGGCTCTTCGGGCATCCGGAGGTCTATATCATCTTCCTGCCTGCCGCCGGGGTGCTGTCCACCCTGATCCCGGTGCTGTGCCGCACGCAGATCCTGGGCTACGGGGCCATCGTGGCCTCGATCCTGGCGCTGGTGTTCCTGTCCTTCGGGCTGTGGGTGCATCACATGTTCACGGTGGGCATCCCGCATATGGCGCTGGCGTTCTTCTCGGCCGCCTCGCTCGCGGTGGCGGTGCCGACGGTGGTGCAGGTCTTTGCCTGGATCGGCACCATGTGGCAGGGGCGGCCGGAGCTGAAACTGCCGATGTATTACATCCTCGGCTTCTTCCTGACCTTCGTCATGGGCGGGCTGACCGGGGTGATGCTGGCGGTTGTGCCGTTCAACTGGCAGGCCCATGACACCGCCTTTGTCACCGCGCATCTGCATTATGTGCTGATCGGCGGCTTTGTCTTTCCGATGCTGGCGGCGGCGGCGTGGTGGATGCCGCAGATCACCGGGCGCGAACGCGTGCGCGGGCTGGGCGAGGCCGCGTTCTGGGTCATCCTGATCGGCTTTCACGGCACGTTCTTCATCATGCACCTGACCGGGCTGCTGGGCATGCCACGGCGGATCGATGTCTATACCGAGAACCCGGAATGGGTCTGGCTGAACCTGACCTCGTCGATCTTCGGTTTCGTCATGACCATCGGCTTCGGGCTGTTCGTGCTGGACATGGCCTTGCAGGCGTTCCTTGGCCAGCGGGTGCGGCGCGATCCCTGGCGCGCGCCGACGCTTGATTGGGCGATGCCGCTGCCCGCACCGGCCTATACCTTCGCCTCGATCCCCGCGCCACGGCATTTGGGGCTGGATGCGCGCGCCGCGCTCCTGCCGCTGGCGCGCGGCGAGGGGCTGTTGCCCGGTGCCCCGCGCGGGCGACGCGAGTTTCTGGTGACCTCGCTCGCCGGGGCGCGGCCGGACCATGTGGCGATCCTGCCGGGCAACACCGCGCTGCCGCTGGCGCTGTCGGCGACCATCGGGGGGTTCGTGCTGCTGATGCTGGCGGGGCTCTATCCGCTGACGCTGCTGCCGCTGCTGGGCGTGGCGGTGCTGGTCTGGGTCTGGGGGCGCGGCATGGTGCGCCCGGTGGCCGATGCACCGATTGCGGTGGCGCCGGGGTGGGACCTGCCCGAACAGGGGCTGCGGCGGCGCACGCTGGGCTGGTCCGGGTCGGTCTGCCTGCTGGTGGCGAACGGGACGCTCTTTGCCTCGCTGGTGTTCGGCGTGGGGTTTCTGGCGGTGGTGGCGCCGGGCTGGCCGGGCCCCGAGGCGCAGGCGGGCCGTGCGGCCCTGCCGGGCGTGCTGCTGGCCGCGCTGATGCCTGCGCTGGGCGCGCTGGCCGTGCGCCGGGCAGAGGCCGCGCAGCGCCAGGGGCGCGACGGCTGGCGGGCGACCCGGCTGGCGACCGGGCTGGGGGTGCTGGTCAATGCGCTGGCGCTGGGTGCGCTGGCCTGGCTGGCGGCGGGGCATATGGACGACCCCACCGGGCACGCGCGCGACGCGCTGCGCGGGGTGCTGGCAGGCTATGTGGCGCTGCACGTCGTCATCGCTGCGGGGCTGGCGGGTTTCGCGCTGGACCAGTTCCGGCGGGGCGAGATCACCCCCCGCCACGCCGGGGTGCTGCCGACCTGGCGGCTGTGGCAGGACTATGCCGCCGTCACCGCGCCGATTGCGGCGGTGCTGGCGGCGGGAATGGGGATGGGCGGATGAGGTGGCTCATGCTTTCCCTTGCCGGTCCGGGCATCTGGGCGGCGGGCTTCACGCTGGTCTATGCGCTGCACGGCACCGGCTGCGCGCGCGGCTGGCCCGAGGCAGCGGCCATGGGCCCGGTCACACTGCACGCTGCCGCGCTCTGGGCGGGATGGCTGGTCACGCTGGCGACGGGGGCGCTGCTGCTCCGGCTCTTGCCTGCCGTCGGGGCCGGTGCCGGGTTGCGCCGTGACCTGCCGCGTGCCGGGGCCTGGATCGGGCTGGGCGCCACGCTGTTCACGCTGCTGCCGGTTGCGGTGGCAAGCAGTTGCTGACGTTTCGCGCGCGCCCCGGCGCCCTCGCCATGCGACCGTCGCGCGCTATCTTTCCGGTCCTGCCAGCACGAGGGGTTCCGCCATGCGCCTGCCACGCCGCAGCTTCGTTTTCGGATCGCTTGCGCTGGCCGGGTGCGCGCGCGTGCCGGCATCGCCCGAGGGGCCAGGCACGCCGATCACGCTGGAGGATGCCTTTGCCGGACGGGCACGCGGCGTTGGCGTCTTCCGCGTCACGCTCACCGGGGCCGAACGCCGTTTCCGCGCCGATCTGGACGGGCGACTGGAGGGCGACCGGCTGACAGTGGTCGAGGATTTCTTCTATGACGATGGCGAGGAGAACACGCTCACCTGGGTGTTCGACCGTGCCGCGGCGACGAACGGCGAGCGCCGCTGGACCGGCCGACGCGACGATACCGTCGGCCTGGCCGAAGTTCGCGAAACGGGCAGCGAAATCCGCCTGTCCTATGTGGCCGATTTCGAATCCGGTGGGGCGGTGACGCGGCTGGGGTTCGAGGATGTGATCTATTTCGGCGCCGATGGCCGCGTCATCAACGATGCCATCGTCACCCGCTGGGGCCTGCCTGTGGGCACTGTCCGGTTCGAACTGGTGCGCGTCGACTGACGCGACAGCCACCTTGCCCCCGCCCGCGCTCTCGCCTACACCCGGAACGCAATGCCGCAACGGGGGTAAATGATGCGCCTGACCCGATACTTCCTGCCCGTGCTCAAGGAAACGCCGTCCGAGGCGCAGATCGTCAGCCACCGGCTGATGCTGCGGGCGGGCATGATCAAGCAGGCCTCGGCCGGGATCTATTCCTGGCTGCCGCTGGGCTACCGCGTGCTGCGCCGGATCGAGGAGATCGTCCATCAGGAGCAGACCCGCGCGGGCCATATCCCGATGCTGATGCCGACGCTGCAATCGGCCGATCTGTGGCGCGAAAGCGGGCGCTATGACGACTATGGCGAGGAGATGCTGCGCATCAAGGACCGCCACGGGCGCGACATTCTGTATGGTCCGACCAATGAGGAGCTGATCACCGACATCTTCCGCGCCCATGTCGGCAGCTACCGCGACCTGCCGCTGACACTCTATCACATCCAGTGGAAGTTCCGCGACGAAATCCGCCCCCGCTTCGGCGTCATGCGCGGGCGCGAGTTCCTGATGAAGGACGGCTACAATTTCGACGTGGACAAGGACGCGGCGCTGCATGCCTACAACCGGCACCTGGTCAGCTACCTGCGCACCTATGAGCGCATGGGCCTGCAGGCGATCCCCATGCGCGCCGATGGCGGGCCGATCGGCGGCGATTACACGCATGAATTCCTGGTGCTGGCCGAAACCGGCGAATCCGAGGTGTTCTACGACAGCGCGATCACCGACCTGAAGTTCGGTGATCGGGCGGTGGATTACGACAGCGTGCCGGAATGCCAGGCGGTGCTGGAGGAATTCACCAGCCGTTACGCGCGCACCGACGAAACCCATGACGAAAGCGTGTTCCACGCGCAGGTGCCTGAAGACCGGCGCCGAAGTGCGCGCGGGATCGAGGTGGGGCAGATCTTCTATTTCGGAACCAAGTATTCCGATGCCATGGGGGCCACGGTGGTCAACCCCGACGGCAAGCGCGTGCCGGTCCATATGGGCAGCCACGGGATCGGAGTCAGCCGCCTTCTGGGCGCGATCATCGAGGCCAGCCACGATGACAAGGGCATCATCTGGCCCGAAGGCGTGACGCCGTTCCATGCGGGGATCGTGAACCTCAAGCAGGGGGACGCGGCGGCGGATGCGGCCTGCGAGGGGCTTTACGCGGCGCTGCGCGCGCAGGGGCTGGAGCCGCTTTACGATGACCGCGAGGAGCGCGCGGGCGCGAAATTCGCCACCATGGACCTGATCGGCCTGCCGTGGCGGATCACGGTGGGCCCGCGCGGGCTGGCCAAGGGCGTGGTGGAACTGACCGCCCGCCGCAGCGGCGAGAGTGAAGAGTTGTCGCCCGAGGCCGCGGTGGACCGGCTGGCGCAGATCTACGCGCCGCACCGGTAGCGCGGAGCGCATCTGGCGCGCGTGGCTACTGACCGTCCGGCGGTCCTGCCGGGGGCGGGGCACAGCCGCGTTGCCCGGTGCCGCGCCCGGCGGAGTTGACCGCGCGATATGGCATGGAGGGCGCACCCATGACCGGAAAGCCACCGCAGGACCGACATGGCCTGCCGCCGAGCCGGGCGGCCGCGCGCGCGCCCGACGCCTTCGCCCCGCCGCCCACCGACCCGCAGCAGACCACGGAGGTGGCGCGCTGGCGCAAGTCCGAACGCCGCCGCCTTCTGGCGGCCCGTGGCGCGATGCGTGTCGCCGACCGGCAGGCCGCCAGCGCGGCATTGGCCACTCACCTGGCCGACCTGATCGCGGGCCGCTGGGGCGGCGCGGGTGGTCGCGTCCTGTCGGCCTTCTGGCCGATCAAGGGGGAACCCGATCTGCGCGCCCTGATGGCCGCGTTGCACGGCAGCGGCGTGATCATCGCATTGCCGGTTGTCGAGACGAAGGCCGCGCCGCTGGCTTTTCGCCTCTGGACGCCCGAAACCCGGATGGTGCGCGGCGACTGGAACATCCCGGTGCCGCCCGACACCGCCGAGCGCGTGCAGCCGGAAATCGCACTTGCCCCGCTTGTCGGCTGGGCTGAGGGCGGCTGGCGTCTGGGCTATGGCGGCGGGTATTTCGACCGCACGCTTGCCAGCCTCTCGCCCCGCCCGGTCAGCATCGGTATCGGTTTCGGGTCATCCCGCTTGCAGACCATCTTTCCGCAGCCACATGACATTCCGCTTGATATTATCCTTGCCGAGAACGGGGTTGCCTTCGATCGCACTGCGCGCTGATCCGGTTTGCGCGGGCGGACACCTGAAACGCCTGCGAACCGGGCACAATCGCACGGGATCGGCGGATAGATGCGCAGCCGGGGTGTGCGACTGCCTTGCATCTTGCCGCGGTTGGCATCAAGGCGCAGGATACGGGGCACGCAGGACAGGACAGCATGCCCGATCAAGACAGTGATTCCGCCTGGTTTCTGGCGCAGTTCAAGCCGAACAGTCACGCGATTGCCGCGCGCAATCTGGCGCGGCAGCGGTTCCGGACCTTTCTGCCCCTGCATGAAGAGACCAGGCGAGCGCGCGGGCGCTTTGTCACGCAACTGCGCCCGCTCTTTCCCGGTTACATCTTCGTCGCGCTCGATCTGGCGCAGGGCGGATGGCAGAAGGTGAATTCCACCCAGGGCGTGACACGGCTGGTCAGCCTGGGCAAGACACCGAACCGCGTGCCGGACGCGCTCGTTGACCAATTGATGCGGCGCTGCGATTCCGACGGCAAGCTGTTGCCGTCGGCGGCGTTCAGCCCCGGGGACAAGGTCGTCCTGACCGGTGGGCCGTTCGCGGATTTCGTGGCCACGGTCGAAAGCATCGCCCCGGAGCGCCGTGTCTACGTCTTGCTGGACCTGATGGGCACCGCGACCCGTGTTGCGGTGAGCGCGGCGCATCTGCAATCCGTCTGAGCGGGGGGAG
Source organism: Paracoccaceae bacterium (assembly GCA_020832705.1). Lineage (GTDB taxonomy): Bacteria > Pseudomonadota > Alphaproteobacteria > Rhodobacterales > Rhodobacteraceae > Rhabdonatronobacter. The sequence continues at coordinate 45,148 of JAFIEE010000003.1, read as the reverse complement.
CGGCAGGGCTCGCCATGCGGCAGGACTCAGGAACGGGCTGCGGGCAGGCCCGAGCCGGATTCCTCTGCATGCGTGTCGGGGCCGTCGATCAGTTTGTCCGGCTTTGCCAGCGCCGCCAGCCGGGCCCGGTCGGTGATGATGACGCGCGCGCCGTCGATCTTCACCCCGTCGGTTTCAAGCGTCCTGAGCGTGCGCGACAGGTTCTCGGGCGTCATGCCCAGATACGAGGCAAGCAGGCGCTTCTCGACCGGGAGCGTATACGCAGGCACCCCGCCCGCAAGGATCGACTGGCGCAGCAGATACGAGGCCACACGCTCGCGCGAGTTGCGCAGCTTCATGGACTTGGCGTTGCGCACAACCGAGCGGTAGCAACTGGCCAGTTCATTGATCACCGCCACTGCAAATTCTGTGTCGCGCCGGAACATGGCCCGCAGGTCCGACGCGGGCACCAGCACGATCCGGGTCCGTTCCAGCGTGCGCGCGGTCATCAGATAGGGCGCATCGCGGATGCAGGCGGCCAGGATGAAGGTGGAAACCGGGCGCACAACCGCCATCGTGCATTCGCGCCCCGCCCACTGGCCCACAAGCTCGACCGACCCCTGGACCACGATATGCAGGAAGTCCGCCGGATCGCCCTGCCGTATCATCTCGAGCCCCGGCGGGAACGCCTGGACGTAGGAGGCCGACATCAGTTCGGCAAAGTTCGCCTGCGCCATGTCGCGGAACAGGTGGAGATGGCGAATCTGTGGGTCGGTGTCCGGTCGCATGGGTCCATTGACGGATTCGGGGTTCAGGATTGACTATTGTCAACCTTCGAGGGGCGCGTGTTCAAGCGGAACACAACCGCCATCAAACTTCAAGCCAAAGTGTTCGTTTTCGCTGCCTGATGTCCTGCAATCCGTGTGCGATTGCCTTGTGACAGCGCCCGGAATTTGACCTGCATCAAGTTTCACGCCGTTACCCTGTGGCTGTGTCCTGACAACCGGGCATGCAGTGTCGTGTCCCGCGCAAGGAGACGCCCATGCATGTCATGCTCGCCTATGACAATTCCCGCAATTCCCGGATCGCGCTGGACGCGGTGCGCGATCTGCTCGGGCCGATGCGGCCCCGGATCACGCTGATCAGCGTTGTCGAGGAGGTCGGCAGTTCCACCGCCGATGCGGACGAGCTGTTCACGGTGCAATACAACGAACAGAAGGCAGGCGCCGAGGCTGCGGCCCGGCACCTGTCGGAAGAAGGGTTCGAGGCCACGGTGCTGCTGGCGGAAGGCGACGCGCGCAAGATGATCCTGCGCGCCGTCGACGAACGCAAGCCGGACCTGCTGGTGATGGCGCGCCACAGCCACAAGCCCGACCCCGGACCGTTCAACTTCATCACCAAGCGGCTGGATGCGCTGGTCGAGGAATTCGACCACATGACCTTTGGCTCGACCAGCGCGTTTCTGGCGCGCAGGGCGCCCTGTCCGTTGCTGATCATTCCCACCCACGCCGAGTGAGCCCCGAAGGCCAACGCGCGAAACCACGTTCCAGTTTCGAGGACTGACATGCAGGTCAGCGACATCTTCCGCTTCAAGAATGCCGAGATAAAGGCCCTCCACCTGACGTGGATCGCCTTCTTCATCTCGTTCTATGTCTGGTTCAACATGGCGCCGCTGGCGTCTTCCATGCTGCGTTCCGTCGACTGGCTGACGCGTGACGACATCCGCCTCTTTGCCATTGCCAACGTCGCCCTGACCATCCCCGCCCGGATCATCGTGGGCATGGCGCTTGACCGTTTCGGTCCGCGCCGGGTGTTTTCGGTGCTGCTGGTGATCATGTCGCTGCCGACCTTCGTCTTTGCCTTTGGCGACACGCGCGAGGTGCTGTTCGTCTCGCGTCTGGTCATGTCGTCGATCGGCGCGAGTTTCGTGGTCGGCATCCACATGACCGCGCTGTGGTTCAAGCCGCGCGACATCGGCTTTGCCGAAGGCTTCTATGCCGGCTGGGGCAACTTCGGCTCGGCTGCGGCGGCGATCACGCTGCCGACCATCGCGCTGACCATCTATGGCGGCGAAGACGGCTGGCGCTGGGCGATTGCCACCTCGGGCGTGGTCATGGCGGCCTATGGCGTGTTCTACTGGTTCGCCATCACCGACGGCCCCACCGCCGACACGCACAAGAAACCGCGCAAGGCTTCGGCGCTGGAAGTGTCAAGCTGGGGCGATCTGGTGCTGCTGTGCATCTTCATCGTGCCCATGGTCGGTATCCTGTCTATCCTGGTCTATCGCATCCAGTTGATGGGCTACATCGACGGCATGACGGCGGCGATCTGCTACATCGCCATCGCCGTGGTGGTCACCTGGCAGGTGGTGCAGGCCATCCGCGTCAACGTGCCGATCCTGCGCCACGGTGTGCCCAAGGACGACCGTTACCCGTTCACGTCGGTCGCCGCGCTCAATGTCACCTATTTTGCCAACTTCGGCGCCGAACTCGCCGTGGTTTCCATGCTGCCCATGTTCTTCGAAGAGACCTGGGGCCTGACCGCGGCTGCGGCCGGGCTGATCGCGGCCTCCTTTGCCTTCGTCAACCTGTTCGCGCGGCCCATGGGGGGGCTGGTGTCGGACCGTTTTGGCAACCGGCGCTTCGTGATGCTGGCCTACATGTTCGGGATCGGCGTGGGCTTCGTGCTGATGGGGCTTCTGAACAGCAACTGGCCGCTGATCATTGCCATCGCCTTCACCATCATGTGCAGCTTCTTCGTGCAGGGGGCAGAGGGCGCGACCTTCGGCATCATCCCGTCGATCAAGCGCCGCGTGACCGGGCAGATCTCGGGCATGGCGGGGGCTTACGGCAATGTCGGCGCGGTCTTCTACCTCTTTGTCTTCATGTTCGTCACGCCGCAGCAGTTCTTCCTCATCATCGCGGCGGGGGCCTTCATCAGCTGGGTGGTCTGCCTGCTCTGGCTGAAAGAGCCCGAGGGCGGGTTCGGGGATGAATATGTCATCTCCTCGGTGGACCGCGAGATCGCCCGCGAAGCCGCCGAGAAGAAGGCGCTGGACGCCGAAGTGGCAATGATCTTCGCCAGTTCCGAAAAGGTCGAGCTGACCCGGCGCGGCGGCGGGCTGCAACTCAGGGCACAGTTCAGGTCGGTCGACGAGTTGCGTCAGGCGCTCGACCGGCTGGACCGCGGCACGTCCCAACCCGCGGAATAGACACGGCACCGGCGCAGGCCCGCCATGAGCCGGGCCGCGCTGATCCCTTCAGCCAGGAAAGGCAAAGACATGACCGCCAACAACACCAGCCAGGCCGCTTCGGGGACATGGCTTCCCCGCTGGGAACCGGAGGATAACGCCTTCTGGGAAAGCGAGGGCAAGTCCCGCGCCTGGACCACGCTGATCCTGACCACCGCCGCGCTGACCATGGCCTTCATCACCTGGTTCCTGGTCTCGGCGCTGGTGGTGCGGCTGCCGCAGATCGGGTTCCAGTTCACGGCCAGCCAGCTTTTCTGGCTGGCGGCGATGCCGGGGCTGGCGGGCGGGTCGCTGCGGCTGATCCACATGTTCCTGACGCCGATCTATGGCACGCGGCATGTGGTCAGCCTGTCCACGCTGTCGCTGCTGATCCCGCTGGTGGGGTGGTTCCATGCGGTGCAGAACCCGGACACCCCCTATTGGGTGCTGATGCTGCTGGCCTTTCTGGCGGGTCTGGGCGGCGGCAATTTCTCCAGCTTCATGCCATCGACCAGCATGTTCTTTCCCAAGCGCTTGCAGGGCACGGCGCTGGCCGTCCAGGCGGGCGTGGGCAATTTCGGTGTCTCGGTGGTGCAGTTCGTCACCCCTTGGGTGATCGGTTTCGCGCTTCTGGGCGGCATGGCCTGGGTCGGCGAGCCGCAGACCATGATGCGCGGCGGCGAAGAGGTCGAGGTCTATCTGCAGAACGCGCCGCTGGTGATGATCCCCTTCGTGGCCGTGTTCGGGATCACGGCCTGGCTGTTCCTCAAGTCGATCCCGATCAAGTCCAACTTCGCCGAGCAGTTCGACATCTTCAGATCCGGGCACACCTGGTCGCAGACCTCGCTCTATATCATGACCTTTGGCGGGTTTTCCGGGCTGGCCGCAACCTTTCCGCTGCTGATCGGGCAGGTCTATGGCAGCTTCGAGAACGCGCCCGACCCGCTGGCCTGGGCCTTCTGGGGGCCGCTGGTGGGCTCGGCCAGCCGGGTTGTCGCCGGGCCGGTCTCGGACAGGTTCGGCGGCGCGCGGGTGACGCATTGGGCGGGCATCGGGATGCTGCTCTGCACGCTTTATGTCGCCTATAACGTCACCACGGTCACCGGGCTGGAAAGCTTCCACACCTTTGTTGCGGCGATGCTGGCGCTGTTCTTCTTCGCGGGCGTCGGCAATGCCTCGACCTTCAAGCAGATGCCGATGCTGTTCGAGCCGCGCCAGGGCGGCGGCGTGATCGGCTTCACCGCGGCGATTGCAGCCTATGGGCCCTTCATCTTCGGGATGCTGTTTGCCTGGTCCTTCGCAGCCCATGGCTCGGCGGCCCCGGTCTTCTACGGGCTGGCCGTGTTCTTTGCCTTCAACATCGGCCTGAACTGGGTGCTCTACGCCCGCAGGAACGCGCCTTACCCCTGCTGAACGCATGCGGGCGCAAAGGCTGCGCCCGCCAAACCCATCACCCAAGAACGGAGACAGCCATGAGCCATCTTCTTGACCGGCTGAACTTTCTGAAAAGCGTGCGCAAGGACACGTTTTCGGACGGGCACGGCCAGACCACCATCGAATCCCGCGACTGGGAGGACACCTATCGCCGCCGCTGGCAGCATGACAAGATCGTCCGCTCCACTCATGGTGTGAACTGCACCGGCTCCTGTTCGTGGAAGATCTATGTGAAATCGGGCATCGTGACCTGGGAAACCCAGCAGACCGATTACCCGCGCACGCGCCCTGATCTGCCCAACCATGAACCGCGCGGCTGCGCGCGTGGTGCGTCCTATAGCTGGTATCTCTATTCCGCCAACCGCGTGAAAACGCCGCTTGTGCGCGGCGCGCTGATGCGGCTGTGGCGCGAAAAGCGCCGCACGATGACGCCCGTGCAGGCCTGGGCTGCGATCCAGCAGGACCCTGCCGCGCGGGCCAGCTACACCAGGAAGCGCGGCACCGGTGGCTTTGTGCGCGCCACATGGGACGAAGTGACGGAAATGACGGCGGCGGCCAATGCCTGGACCGCCAGGGAATACGGCCCTGACCGCGTGTTCGGCTTCTCGCCCATCCCGGCGATGTCGATGGTCAGCTATGCGGCAGGCTCGCGCTATCTGTCGCTTCTGGGCGGCACCTGCATGTCCTTCTATGACTGGTATTGCGACCTGCCGCCCGCGTCACCCATGACATGGGGCGAACAGACCGACGTGCCGGAATCGGCGGATTGGTATAATGCGGGCTATCTGCTGCTCTGGGGGTCGAACGTGCCGCAGACGCGGACGCCGGACGCGCATTTCTACACCGAGGCGCGCTATCGCGGCACCAAATCCGCCGTGATCTGCCCGGACTATTCGGAAGCCGCGAAATTCGGCGATGTCTGGCTGAACGCCAAGCAGGGCACCGATGCAGCCCTTGGCATGGCGTTCGGGCATGTGATCCTGCGCGAGTTCCACCTGGACCGGCAGGTTCCCTATTTCGAGGAATACGCGCGCAAATACAGCGACATGCCGATGCTTGTGCGGCTGGAGCAGAAGGGCGAGTCCTATGTGCCGGGCCGCCAGTTGCGCGCCAGCGATCTGGCCGACAATCTGGGCGAGGCCAACAACCCCGAATGGAAAACCATCTGCATTGACGAAACCACCGGCCAACTGGTCGCGCCCAACGGCTCGATCGGCTTCCGCTGGGGCGAGCAGGGCATGTGGAACCTGGAGGAAAAGGCGAAAGGGGCAGAGGTAAAGCCCAGGCTGTCGCTGATCCTGGATGAGGACCGCGACGATGTGGTGGGCGTGGATTTCCCCTATTTCGGCGGCATGGCCACCACCCAGTGGGAGAATGATGCCCGCGGTGATGTGCTGACCCGCAACGTGCCGGTCAGGAAGATCACGCTGGCCGATGGCTCGGAAGCGCTGGTCGCCACCGTCTTCGACCTGTTCTGCGCCAATTACAGCCTGGACCGGGGTCTGGGCGGCGATCATGTCACCGATGATTACAACGCCGATGTGCCCTTTACCCCCGCCTGGGCCGAGCGCATCACCGGCGTCAGCCGCGACAAGATCATCCATGTGGCGCGGGAATTCGCCGCCAATGCCGAAAAGACCAATGGCAAGTCCATGGTCATCATCGGCGCGGCGATGAACCACTGGTACCATATGGACATGAATTACCGCGCGGTCATCAACATGCTGGTGATGTGCGGTTGTGTGGGCCAGTCGGGCGGCGGCTGGGCGCATTATGTGGGGCAGGAAAAGCTGCGCCCGCAGACGGGCTGGACGGCTCTGGCCTTCGCGCTGGACTGGGCGCGCCCGCCACGGCACATGAACTCCACCAGCGCATGGTATGCCCATACCGACCAGTGGCGGTACGAGACGGTCTCGGCCAGGGAAATCCTGTCCCCCACCGCGCCCGAAGGCGATTGGGACAAGCTGTCGCTGATCGACTACAATATCCGGTCCGAGCGGATGGGCTGGCTGCCATCGGCACCGCAGCTCAAGACCAACCCGCTGGAGGTGGGCAAGGCCGCGAAGGCGGCGGGCAAGGATGTCCCCGCCTATGTCGCCGAGCAGCTTTCATCCGGCGCGCTGGAAATGTCCTGCGAAGACCCGGATGCGCCCGAAAACTGGCCGCGCAACCTGTTCGTGTGGCGCTCGAACCTGCTGGGGTCCTCGGGCAAGGGGCATGAGTATTTCCTCAAGCACCTGCTGGGCACCGATCACGGGGTGCTGGGCAAGGATCTGGGTCAGGAAGGGCGGCAAAAGCCCATCGAGGCCAAATGGCATGATGAAGCGCCCGAGGGCAAACTTGACCTGCTGGTGACGATCGATTTCCGTATGTCCACCACGGCGGTCTATGCCGATATCGTGCTGCCCACGGCAAGCTGGTATGAAAAGGACGATCTGAACACGTCCGACATGCACCCGTTCATCCACCCGCTGCAGGCAGCGGTGGACCCGGCCTATGAGTCGAAAACCGACTGGGAAATCTTCAAGGCGATTGCCAGGAAATTCTCCGAGGTCGCGCCGGAAATCCTCGGCGTGGAAACCGATGTGGTGCAGCTTCCCTTGCAGCATGACAGCCCCGGCGAGATCGCACAGCCGCATGTCCGCGACTGGAAGCGCGGCGAATGCGACCTGATCCCCGGCAAGACGGCCCCGGCCTATATCGCCGTGGAGCGCGATTATCCGAACCTCTATGCGCGCTTCACCGCGCTTGGCCCGCTCATGGAAAAGGTCGGCAATGGTGGCAAGGGGATCGCCTGGGACACCAGGACCGAGGTGCATCATCTGAAGGCCCTGAACGGCACCCACAAGGACGGGCCGACCAAGGGCATGGCGAAGATCGAAAGCGCCATCGACGCCTGCGAGGTGGTGCTGATGCTGGCGCCCGAAACCAACGGCGAGGTCGCGGTCAAGGCATGGGAGGCGCTGGAAAAGGCCACCGGGCGTGAGCATGCGCATCTGGCCGCAGTCAAGGAAGACGAGAAGATCCGCTTCCGCGACATCGCTGCCCAGCCGCGCAAGATCATCTCGTCGCCCACATGGTCGGGCATTGAATCCGAAGAGGTCTGCTACAACGCAGGCTGGACCAATGTGCACGAGCTGATCCCCTGGCGCACGCTTTCGGGCCGGCAACAGTTGTATCAGGATCATGAATGGATGCTGGCCTTTGGCGAATTCTTCGTCACCTGGCGTCCGCCGGTGGACCTGAAGACGATCACCACGGATGCCACCCGTGCACTGAAATCGGCCGACAAGCATGTGGTGCTGAATTTCATCACCCCGCACCAGAAATGGGGCATCCATTCGACCTATTCGGACAACCTGCTGATGCTGACGCTCAACCGGGGCGGGCCGGTGGTCTGGATCAGCGAGACCGACGCGAAAACCGCCGGGATCGTCGATAACGACTGGGTCGAGGTGTTCAATTCCAACGGGGTCATCACCGCGCGTGCCGTGGTCAGCCAGCGGATGAAGGACGGCACGACCTTCATGTATCACGCGCAGGAAAAGATCGTGAATACACCGGGCAGCCAGATTACCGGCCAGCGCGGGGGCATTCACAACTCGGTCACGCGCACCGTGACCAAGCCCACGCACATGATCGGCGGCTATGCCCAGCAGAGCTACGGCTTCAACTACTACGGCACGGTCGGCGCGAACCGCGACGAGATGGTGATCGTGCGCAAGATGGAAAAAGTGGACTGGCTTGACCGTCCCGCGAAAGTGGAGGCAGCGGAATGAGAGTACGTGCCCAGATCGGTATGGTTCTGAACCTCGATAAATGCATCGGGTGCCATACCTGCTCCGTGACCTGCAAGAATGTCTGGACCTCGCGCGAAGGGGTCGAATATGCATGGTTCAACAATGTCGAAACCAAGCCCGGCATCGGATACCCGAAGGACTGGGAAAACCAGAAACGCTGGAATGGCGGCTGGAAGCGTGACCCCTCGGGGCAGTTGGTCCCCAGGCAGGGCGGCAAGTGGCGGATTCTGGCGAATCTCTTCGCCAACCCTGACCTGCCCGAAATCGACGATTTCTACGAGCCGTTCGATTTCGACTATGACCACCTGAAATCGGCGCCCGAGATGCAGGCCTTCCCCACCGCCCGCCCGCGGTCGCTGGTGTCCGGCGAGCGGATGGAAAAGATCGAATGGGGCCCCAACTGGGAAGAAATCCTCGGCGGGGAGTTCGCCAAGCGCAGCCAGGACTACAACTTCGAAGGCATCCAGAAGGAGATTTACGGCGAGTACGAAAACACCTTCATGATGTATCTGCCGCGCCTGTGCGAGCATTGCCTCAACCCGTCTTGCGTGGCCTCCTGCCCCTCGGGCGCGATCTACAAGCGCGAGGATGACGGCGTTGTCCTGATCGATCAGGAAAAATGCCGCGGCTGGCGGATGTGCGTTTCGGGCTGCCCCTACAAGAAGATCTACTACAACTGGTCCACCGGCAAATCCGAGAAATGCACGCTGTGCTATCCGCGTCTGGAATCGGGCCAGCCCACGGTCTGTTCGGAAACCTGCGTGGGGCGCATCCGGTATCTGGGGGTCATGCTCTATGATGCCGACAAGATCGCCCAGGCGGCATCGGTCGCGGATGAAAAGCAGCTTTATGACGCGCAGCTTGACGTGTTCCTTGACCCCAACGACCCTGCGGTGATCGAAGCTGCAAGGGCCGAAGGTATCCCCGAGGACTGGATCACCGGCGCTCAGAAGTCGCCGATCTGGAAGATGGCGATGGAGTGGAAGATCGCCTTCCCGCTGCACCCCGAATACCGGACCCTGCCGATGGTCTGGTATGTGCCGCCGCTTTCGCCGATCCAGAATGCCGCCGAGGCGGGCAAGATCAGCGCCCAGGACGACATGCCGGACGTGCAGAGCCTGCGCATCCCGGTGCGGTATCTGGCCAACATGCTGACCGCGGGCGACGAGGCCCCGGTGATCAGCGCGCTGGAGCGGATGCTGGCCATGCGCTCCTACATGCGGTCGAAAACCGTGGACGGGGTGGTCAATATCGGGGTCGCCAAGCGCGTCGGCATGACGCCGCAACAGATCGACGAGATGTATCACCTCATGGCCATCGCCAATTACGAGGACCGTTTCGTCATCCCGACCACGCACCGCGAGCTGGTGGAAGATGCCTATGACCTGAAGGGGGGCTGCGGCTTCACCGATGGCAACGGCTGTTCGACCGGCACCACCGGAATGTCGCTGTTCAGTGGCGGCAAGAAATTCCGCAGCCCGCAGGAGTTCATCAAGTCATGAGAACCTTTCGCGCCCTTTCGGCCCTGCTGACCTATCCTTCGGCGGAACTGCAGGCCGCCATCCCCGCCATCTGGCAGACCCTCGCATCCGAGGGTCTGCTGGCAGCCGACCATCTTGCGCGGCTGGAGCCGTTGCTGATCAGTCTGGAAAGCGACGATCTGTATGATCTGCAGGAACGTTACGTGCTGCTCTTCGACCGGTCGCGCACGCTTTCGCTCAACCTGTTCGAGCATATCCACGGCGAAAGCCGCGACCGGGGCGGTGCGATGGTCGACCTCCTGGAGACCTATCGCGCCGGGGGGTTCGATCTGGTCGGCCCCGAACTGCCCGACCACCTGCCGGTGCTGCTGGAGTTCCTGTCCACGCAACCCCCCGATCAGGCCCGCGCGATTCTCAACGATGCCGGTCATATCGTGCTGGCGCTGTCCGAGCGTCTGACGCGGCGCGAAAGCGTCTATGCGCCGGTGCTGGCGGCGCTGGTGGCGCTGGCCGATGTGCGCACCACCCCCGAGGCCGAGGTGCTGCTGTCCGAAACGGATGACGACCCCGAGGACCTGGCCGCGCTCGATGCCGTCTGGGAGGAGGCGATGGTCACCTTCGGCCCTGATCCCAATGCCGGATGCCCCGTGAGCCGGGACATTCTGGCGAAAATGGACATGCCCGCCCCCGCGCGCCCCGCGGCGCCCGGCCCGGCATAGGAGGACCCGAACCATGTATGGCAACTTCAGCCTTGATTTCTTCATCTTCGGCATCATGCCCTATGCGGTGCTGGCCATCGCCCTGATCGGCACCATCGCGCGCTATGAACGCGACCCCCACACATGGAAGACAAGCTCCAGCCAGCTTCTGCGGCGCAAGCAGTTGATGTGGGGCTCGGTGCTGTTCCATGTGGGTATCATCGTGCTGTTCTTCGGCCATCTGATCGGCTTGTTCACACCGATCTGGCTGCTGGATGCGCTGGGCATCAGCTACGGGCTGAAACAGTGGATGGCCGTCATCATCGGCGGGCTGGCAGGGGCGGCGGCCTTCGTCGGTTGCACCATGCTGCTGCATCGCCGTCTGGCGGACCCGCGTATCCGCAACAATTCGACCTATGCCGATATCGGCATCCTGGCGATCCTGTGGGTGCAGATCGTGGTCGGCATGGGGACCATCGTGCTGACGCTGCAGCACATGGACGGCGAGAAGATGATCCAGTTCATGACCTGGTCGCAATCGGTGATGGGGCTGCAGGTCAATGCCTGGACCGAAGTGGTCGATGTGCACTGGATGTACAAGTTCCACATCTTCCTGGGCATGGTGATCGTGGCGCTGTTTCCCTTCACGCGGCTGGTGCACATGCTCTCGGTCCCGGTCCGCTTCCTGTGGCGGCCCGGCTACCAGATCGTGCGCTCGCGTCAGGGGGCAAGGCCGGTGCGCACCGGGCTCAAGCCGATGAACCCCGGCAAGTGACAACAGCGGGCGCGTGCGTGCCGCGCGCGCCCCTTCAACCCCGGAGATGGACATGAAACCGCTCTTGCCGCCGGTCTATGTGAACGGCGTGGAAATATCGGCCGAGCGCATCGCCGCCGAGGCCCAGAACCACCCGGCCCCGAAGAACAAGCCGGGCCTGGCGTGGAAAGCCGCCGCCCGCGCGCTGGCCCTGCGCGAGGTGATGCTGCAGGAAGCCCGCAAACGCGGCCTGACCCCGGACCCGGCGGAAGTGGCGCCGGGCCAGGTGGAAACCGACGAGGAGGCGCTGATCCGCCAGCTTTGCGATCAGTCCATCCGAAGCGCCCCTGCGAGGGACGCCGAATTACGGGCGATCTATGACGCCGACCCGGACCGGTTCCGCGCGCCCGCGCTCTACGAGGCCGCGCATATCCTGTTCGCGCGCCAGGACGACATGGCCGCCCTGCGCGCCCGTGCCGAAAGCGTGCTGGCCGAGTTGCGCACCGATCCGCGCCGTTTCGGCGACATGGCGCGCAGCCATTCCGCCTGCTCGTCAAGGGATAATGGCGGGCTTCTGGGCCAGCTTTCGGCGGGCGACACCGTGCCCGAGTTCGAGGCCGCGCTGAGCACCCTGCACGAAGGCCAGATCAGCGCACCGGTGGAAACCCGTTTCGGACTGCATCTGATCCGGCTGGACGCCTGCGCGCGCGGCGATGTGCTGCCCTTCGAGGTGGTGCTGCCACGGCTGCGCGCGGCGCAGGCCAAGGCCGCCTGGGCACGGGCGGCGGCGCGTTTCGCAGCCGATCTTCTGGCCGGGGCCAGGGTCGAAGGCGTCCGCTTCCAGGCGGCCTGAAGGCCATGAAACCGGTGGTCATATCCGGGGGCAAGAAGGGGCAGGGGCCAGGCCCGCTTGACCGCGACATGGGCACGGCCCGCGGCGCGCGCGCCGCGCCACCGCGCCTGCGTGCCGACGAATGCCCCATCGAGGCGCTCTATGAGGAGCACCTCAGCCAGCGCCAGTTATGTGCCGACATGGACCTTCTGGCCGCCACCGACGCCCCGCGCCCGGAACTGGCCCGGTCGCTGCTGGCCAGCCTGTGCCGCGACGTGCCGCTGCATGTCGCGGACGAAGAGCAGAGCCTGTTTCCGCGCCTGCGCGCCTGCGCCCGGCCCGAGGACGATCTCGAGGTCACGCTCACCCGTCTTTCGCGCGAGCACGAGGTCGAGGAACAGGTCTTCGGGTTGCTGGCACCGATGCTGGCCTGCCTGGCCGAAGGCGCCCTGCCGACGGCCGAAGCCCGCGCGACGCTGCGCCGGGTCGCTACCGCACGGCGTCGGCATCTGATCGTCGAGAACGCGATCCTGCTGCCGCTGGCGCGCCTGCGCCTGACAGGGGCGGACAAGCGCGCGCTGATGGCCGAAATCTGCGCGCGCCGCGCACGAGGGGCGGACCCTGACACCGCTTGCGCCCGCGCATTGGCGCGCCTGAAACCCACCTGACACCGGAGCGATGCCATGACCATTCATCCGACCCTTCCGCAGCCCGATCCCGTCGCCTGCGGTTGCGATGCGGCGGCGGGGCTGGTCCCGGTCGATGCCGCCATCGCGACCGGGCTGGCCGTGCTGCGCTCCGTTACAGCGGTCGAGTATCTGCCGCTTGCGCAAGCGGTGGGCCGGGTGCTGGCGCGGGACGTGGCCGCCCCGGTGCCGCTGCCGCTCTTTGATAACGTGGCCATGGATGGTTATGCGCTGCGTCTGACGGACCTGCTCGGGCCGGGTCCATGGCGGTTGCCGGTGGCCGGGCGCGTGCGGGCAGGCGATGCGGCCGACCGCGTGCCGCTCGGGGCGGCGCTGCGCATCCTGACGGGGGCTCCGTTGCCCGCCGGGGCGGATGCCGTGATCCCGCAGGAGCAGGTCACGCACCGCGAGGGCCATATCGCCATCACCTCCCGGCCGCGTCCCGGCCAGAACATCCGCCGCGCGGGCGAGGACGTGGCGCAGTGCGCGCCGCTGCTGGCTGCGGGCGGACTGCTGGGCGCGCGGGCGATTGCGGCGCTTGCGGGCAGTGGCGCGGGGGATGTGGCCGTCACCCGCCGCCTGCGCGTGGCGGTGATCAGTTCGGGCAGCGAGCTTGTGCGCCCCGGCGCCCCGCTGCGCCCCGGTCAGATCTGGAACGCCAATGCCGCGATGCTGGCGGCGGCGCTGGCGCAGCCCTGGATTGCGCCGTCGATCATGCTCGCCTGCGCCGATGACCCGGCTGCACTGCGCGCCGCGGTCGCAGGTGCCGCGCGTGACGCGGACATCGTGATCACCACCGGCGGGGTTTCGGTCGGGGACGAGGATCATCTGCGGCGCGTGATCGACAGCCTTGGCGGGCGGACCCATGTGATGAAGCTGGCGATGAAACCGGGCAAGCCGCTGAGCATCGGGCAGGTGGGCGGCGCGCTGTGGCTGGGCCTGCCCGGAAACCCGGTCGCGGCCTTCGTGACCTGGCATGTGGTGGGGCAGGTTCTGGCACAGGCCATGGCCGGGATCGCCCGGCCCGGCCCGGCCAAGACCCTGGCCACCCTGACCGCGCCGCTCCGCCACAAGCCGGGCCGGTGCGAATTCCGCCCCGCGCAGCAACTGGGCCATGACGCGCGCGGGGTTCTGCGTGTCTGCTCTCTGGAAGGCACGGGGTCGCACCGCATCGCGCAACTCGCGCAGGCCGATGCACTGGTGATGATCCCCGCCGAGGCCGAAGCCCTGCCCGCGGGCGCGATGGTCGAGGTTTTGCCGCTATGATTAACAATTATCAAATCTTGCGCGATGATCTGATCCCATGCTGGCATATTGAACATGTATTAATGGCCCGAGGCAAATGTCTATAATTGATATGTATCAAGGCGGGCATGCGCCACCCGCGCTAGACGGAACCCGGAGCGTCACAGGGGATTGGATGCGATGAAGCTCGGATATGTCAGTCTGCCGGGGCGCGGCGCGAATGATCGCTTCCTGGCCCAGGTGGCAGCGCGCCTGAACGGGCGTCTGCGGCTCTGTGGCGTGGTGCAGACCAACATCGCCCGCGCCGACCGGCGCAAATGCGACATGGACCTGCGCCTGCTGGCCACGGGCGAGGTGCTGCGCATCAGCGAGGATCGCGGCGCTTTGGCGCGCGGGTGCACGCTCGATACCGGCGCGCTGACGCAGGCCGTTGCCCTGAGCGAGGCCGCGCTCCCGGGGGCAGAGTTGCTGATCATCAACAAGTTCGGCAAGACCGAGGCCGAGGGCGGCGGCTTTGCGCCCCTGATCGGTGCGGCGCTTCTTGCCGATGTCCCCGTGCTGGTGGGGGTCAACCGCCTGAACATGCCCGGGTTCGAGGGCTTCGCCGATGGCATGGCGCAGCCGCTGCCGGTCGATTGCGCGCAGGTCGCCGACTGGTGCCTGCGGGCGGGGCTTGTCAATGCCGTCTGAGGCCGCGCGCATCGCGATCCTGACGGTCTCGGACCGGGCTGCGCGCGGCGCATACGCCGACCGGGGCGGCCCCGCGGCAGAGGACTGGCTGCGCGCGCTCATCACCTCGGAGATCAGCATCACCCGCCAGATCGTCCCTGACGGGCGCGAAAGCGTTGCCAGCGCGCTGCGTGCGCTGGCCGGGGCGGGTGCCGATCTGGTGCTGGTCACCGGTGGCACCGGCCCCGCGCCGCGTGACCGCACCCCCGAGGCGCTGGCCGATGTGATCGATTTCGACTTGCCGGGCTTTGGCGAGGCAATGCGCCGTGCCTCGCTGGCCGAGGTGCCCACGGCGATCCTGTCGCGCCAGGGTGCAGGCGTGCGCGGGCAGACGCTGCTCATCACGCTGCCGGGAAATCCCGCCGCAATCGCCACCTGCCTGAGGGCAGTCTTTGCCGCGGTGCCCTATTGCCTGGACCTGATCGGCGCGGCGCGGATCGAAACCGACCCGGCGCAGTGCGCGGCGTTCCGCCCCGCAGCGGGCCAGGGCAGGGCGCGCAGCCAGACCGCGCCCCCGCACAGGTGACGGTGCGCCGCGTTCGGCACGACCGGATGACCTCTGCGCGCCACGGTGCCGACTTGCGCGGCGACCTGGCCCTGGCCGATATCGCCGCCGGCTGCAGGGTGCACCGGTGGGGCCAGTGTCCCTATCGCAGCCGCCTGCCCGAGGCCGGATCGAAGAAGAACATGCTTTCCGGTGCAATGCGCAGCGCGATCCCGGCGCCGGGACTTTCGACATGGGTGCCCTTGGTTTCGATCACCAGCTTGGGGGCGCCCCTGTGCGCGCAATGGACAAAGGACACCCCGCCGAGCGCCTCGGTAATCTCGACCGTGTGGGTATCGCCCGGGATGATCTCGGCGTCCTGCGGCCGGAAACCCAGCATCAGGTCCGCCCCGTGCGCCGGCGGGCGGCAGGGAACCACATCGGGGCCCAGCGCGGCGGCTTGCACGCCGCCCTCGACCGCGCGGGCCGGGATCAGGTTCATTGCCGGAGAGCCGATGAACCCGGCCACGAACAGGTTGTCGGGGTCACGATACAGGTCCAGCGGCGCGCCGGTCTGCTCCACCCGGCCGCCGCGCAGCACCACGATCTTGTCGGCCAGCGTCATCGCCTCGACCTGATCATGGGTGACATAGATCATCGTGGCGCCGATCTCGCGGTGCAGGCGCGCAATCTCCACCCGCATTTCGACGCGCAATTCGGCATCGAGGTTCGAAAGCGGTTCATCGAACAGGAACACCTCCGGCCCGCGCACGATGGCCCGGCCAATCGCCACGCGCTGGCGCTGCCCGCCCGAAAGGGCCTTGGGCTTGCGGGTCAGGTAGTCGTTCAGGCGCAGAATGTCGGCGGCTTTCGCGACCTTTTCGCGGATCTCTGCCTTCGGGTGGCCGTTCATCTTCAGCCCGAAGCCCATGTTCTCGGCCACGGTCATGTGCGGGTAAAGCGCATAGGTCTGGAACACCATCGCCACCCCGCGCTGCGCCGGGTCCAGCCGGGTGACATCGCGCGCGCCGATGCGGATTTCGCCGCTGGTGGTTTCCTCCAGCCCCGCGATCATCCGCAGCAGCGTGGACTTGCCACAGCCCGAGGGGCCGACGAAAACGCAGAACTCGCCCGGCGCGATGCCCAGATCGACGCCGTGAATAACCTGGGTTTCGCCGTACTTCTTGGTCACGTTCTGCAGGTTGACACCGGACATGGTCAGGCCCTCTTTCGTGTGCGGGGGGGGCTGTCTTCGGGGAAGCGCCAGTTTTCGGCTTCGGTGGCGACCGTCTGCGCGATCTCGCCGATGACGGGGGCAAGTTTTTCCAGATCGCCCAGGCTGGTGCGCGCGGTGGTCGAGGTGACGGACAGCGCGCCCAGAACCTGCCCGCCCGCCGACAGGATCGGCAGGGCGATGCAGATGATGCCCGGCTCGTGCTCCTCGTCGTCGAAGGCATAGCCGCGGGCGCGGATCACCGCGATTTCCGCCATGAACGATTCGGGCGTGGTCAGGGTGTTGCCGGTGAAGGCGTGCCAGCTTTGCTGCGCCAGCAGTCCCGGCAGTTGCGCGTCAGGGGTGAATGCCAGCATCGCCTTGCCGACACCGGTGCAATAGGCCGGCCCCACCTTGCCCGCCTGCGAAAACATCTGCACCGGGTCGCGGGCATTGCGCTTGTCGACATAGAGCACCTGCGCATTGTCCAGTTGCGCCAGATGCACCGTCTCTCCCACATGATCCGACAGCCGGTCCAGATGCGGCCGCGCGATGGGCGCCAGCGAACTTTGCTGCCAGGCCACATGCGCCAGACGAACCAGCCGCATGCCCATAGAATAGCAGCCGCTGACGGGGTCATGGGACAGCATCCCTTGCGCCACCAGTGTCTGCAGCAGTCGGTAGAGCGTGGCCTTGGGGTAGGGGCTTTGCGACAGCAGGTCCGAGAAGCGCACGGGTCGCGCGTGCGCCGCGACAAGGTCGAGCACCTCCAGCGCCTTGGCCACCGTGCCATCTGCGGCGGGACTTGCGGCCATCATTCCCCCCAATCGTGCGCCAGTTCGCAAGCGCGTGTTCGTGAGCGCAAACAATTCTTGACAAAGCGTAGCGAGTCGCCCCATCGTTTTCAATATGTAAAAACAAGTTCCGAATAGTGAAACCTGCAAGGGAGGAAAACATGCGGTTCACACTCACGGGCGCGGCGGCCGCGCTTGCCATGACGACGGCGCTTGCCGGACCCGCCAGCGCCGAACTGACCGGCGATCTGCGCATCTTCTTCAATGACCAGAACCCCGCGCCCCGCGCCGCCATCGAAGGGATGGTCGAGCGGTTTCAGGAGATGCACCCGAACCTGAACATCGAACTGACGCTGATCGACCGCGAGGCCAACAAGACCCAGATCCGCAACTACCTGACCGCGAACGCGCCGGACGTGAACGGCTGGTATGCGGGCAACCGGATGCGTCCTTACGTCAATGCCGGGCTGTTCGAGGATGTCTCGGACCTCTGGGACGGGCCGATGGGCGAAGAGCTGGCCTCGACCCGCCCGGCGCTCACGCTGGACGGCAGGCAATGGGGCGTGCCCTACACCTATTACCAGTGGGGTATCTATTATCGCGCGGACATCTACGAGGAACTCGGCCTGACCCCGGCCGCAACCTGGGAGGAAGAAATCGCCAACTGTCAGGCGATCCTCGATTCCGGGCGCAAGTGCTACACCATCGGCACGCGCTTCCTGTGGACCGCGGGCGGCTGGTTCGATTACCTGAACCTGCGCACCCATGGCTATGACTTCCACATGGCCCTGACCGCGAACGAGATCCCCTGGACCGACGACCGCGTGCGCGAGACCTTCGCCAACTGGCGGACGCTGATTGACATGGGCGCCTTCATCGACAATCACACCGCCTATACCTGGCAGGAGGCGCAGCCCTATCTGGTGAACGGTCAGGCCGCCGCCTATCTGATGGGGAATTTCCTGGTCGAGCCGCTGCGCGATGCGGGCATGACCGACGACCAGCTGGGCTTCTACCAGTTTCCGGAAATCACCCCCGGCATCCCCAAGGCCGAAGACGCCCCCACCGACACGCTGCACATTCCCGCCCAGGCGCAGAACAAGGAAGCCGCGCGCGAGTTCCTGCGCTATGTCGCCAGCGCCGAAAACCAGACCATCGTGAACGAGGTCCTAGGACAGTTGCCGATCAACCGCAACGCAACCGTCGCCGATGACAAGTTCATCCAGGCGGGATTCGAGATGCTGTCCAACGCCACCGGCGGTATCGCGCAGTTCTTCGACCGCGATGCCGATGCCGAGATGGCTTCGGCCGGGATGGAGGGTTTCCAGGAGTTCATGGTCATGCCCGACAACCTGGACGCGATCCTGAACCGGCTGGAAAGCGTGCGCCAGCGCATCCTCGAGGACTGACGGGCTCCTCCCGCCGCCGGGGCGGTCTTCGGGCTGCCCCGGCTGGTTTTTCCGCGACAAGACGGGCTGACCCATGGCCGCACCGATCATCACCGAACCCGCCCCGCCGCCCGCGCGCGGCTACTGGCGCCGCAACCAGATGCGACTTGCGCCCTGGCTGTTTCTGGCCCCCGGGATCCTGTTCTTTGCGGTCTATGTGATCCTGCCGATCTTCCAGAGCTTCCATATCAGCCTCTATCGCTGGGATGGTCTGGGCGAGGCTCGCTATATCGGCTTGCGGAACTATGAGCGCCTGCTCGAGGATCAGGCCTTCTATACCTCGCTGTGGAACAATGTCCGCTGGCTGGTGCTCTATCTTCTGGCCATTCCCGCGGGCCTGTTCATCGCGCTGTTCCTGAACCAGCGGGTGCGCGGCATAAGGCTCTACAAGTCGCTGTTCTTCTTTCCCTTCGTGATCTCCCAGGTCGTCGTCGGGCTGGTCTTTGCCTGGTTCTACAACCCCTCGATCGGCCTTCTGAATCCGCTGATCGGGCTGTTCGGCTTCGGCCCCGTCAACATCCTTGGCAACCCCAACACGGTGACCTATGGCATCATCGCCGCCGGGCTCTGGCCGCAGGTGGCGTATTGCATGATCCTCTATCTGACCGGCCTGAACGCCGTTGACCCCGAACAGGTCGAGGCCGCGCGGCTGGATGGCGCGAAGGGCTGGAAGATGCTGTGGTATGTGATCCTCCCGCAATTGCGCCCCGCCACCTTCATCGCCGTGGTGGTCACGGTGATCGGCGCGCTGCGCAGCTTCGACATGGTCAGCGTGATGACCAGTGGCGGGCCGTTCGGGTCCTCGCGCGTGCTGGCCTATTACATGTTCGAGGTCTCGCTGTCGGAATACGGGTTCCGCATGGGCTATGGCGCGGCCATCGCCGTGGTGCTCTTCCTGATCATGATGGTCTACATCGCCTTCTTCCTGTGGCGCATGTGGCGCGAAGAGCGGGGGGGCTGAGCCATGTTCCCCACCCCTGTCGAACGCCGCTCCGCCGCCGTGCAGGCCGGATACAAGGCGCTCCTGCCTTTCGCGCTGATCCTGTGGCTGTTGCCGCTCCTGATGGTGGCGCTGTTTTCGATCAAGCCCGATGCGGACTTCACCCAGGGCAATCTCTGGGGCTGGCCATCAACCTTCGCAGGGGTCGAGAACTACAGCCGCGTCTTCACCGACAGTGCCATGCCGCGCTACCTGCTGAACTCGGTCTTCATCACCGTGCCCACGGTGATCGGCGCGGTGGCGCTGTCCTGCATGACCGGCTTCGCTCTGGGGGTCTACCGTTTCCGGGGCAATATCTGGATCTTCTTCATGTTCGTGGCGGGCAATTTCGTGCCCTTCCAGATCCTGATGGTGCCGGTGCGCGACCTGACGGTGAACATGGGGCTGTATGACACGCGGCTGGGGCTGGTGCTGTTCCACATCGCATTCCAGACCGGGTTCTGCACGCTGTTCATGCGCAATTTCATCCGGGCGCTCCCGCGCGAACTGATCGAGGCCGCGCGGGTGGAGGGCGTGAGCGAGATCCGCATCTTCTGGTATGTCGTCCTGCCCCTGATGCGCCCGGCCATTGCGGCACTGTCGGTGCTGATCTTCACCTTCATCTGGAATGACTACTTCTGGGCCGTGGTACTGACCCAGGGCGTGGAAAGCCAACCCGTCACCGCCGGGATCACCGCCTTCAACAGCCAGTTCCGCGCCGCCTATCACATGATGAGCGCAGGCAGTATCATCGCCGCCCTGCCACCCGTGATGATGTTCTTCCTGATGCAGAAGCACTTCATCGCGGGCCTCACGCTCGGCGCAGTCAAGTAAGGGGCCGCCAGATGACGAAAATCGCCTTCATCGGTGCGGGATCGACCGTCTTCATGAAAAACCTGATCGGTGACGCGCTGCTGCGCCCTGCCCTGTCGGACGCCCATATCGCGCTGATGGACATCGACAGCGCCCGGCTGGAGGAATCGGCACTTGTGGCGCGCAAGCTGGTGGCGTCGCTCGGCGCGGGCGCGACAGTCTCGGCGACGACTGACCGGCGCGCGGCCCTCGATGGCGCGGATTTCGTCATCGTCGCCTTCCAGATCGGCGGCTACAGACCCTGCACCGTGACGGATTTCGAAATCCCCGGGGCTTACGGGTTGCGCCAGACCATCGCCGACACTCTGGGCATCGGCGGGATCATGCGCGGGTTGCGCACCGTCCCCCACCTCTGGCAGCTCGCCGAGGACATGCGCACGCTCTGCCCGGGCGCGCTGATGCTGAACTACGTCAATCCCATGGCAATCAACACATGGGCGCTGGCCGCACGTTACCCGGACATCCGGCAAGTGGGCCTGTGCCATTCGGTGCAGGGCACGGCCTTTGAACTCGCGCGCGACCTTGGCCTTGATGTGAATGACCTGCGCTACCGCGCGGCAGGCATCAATCACATGGCCTTCTACCTCGCGCTCGAGGCCCGCGATGGCAGCGGCTGGCGCGACCTCTACCCGGCCCTGCGCGCGGGCTACCGCGCAGGCCGCATCCCGCTTGAATCCCACTGGAACCCGCGCTGCCCCAATCTGGTGCGCTATGAAGTCATGCAGCATTTCGGGTATTTCGTCACCGAATCCTCCGAACATTTCGCCGAATACGTCCCGTGGTTCATCAAGTCCCACCGCCCCGACCTGATCGAAAGCTTCCGCATACCGCTCGACGAATACCCCAAACGCTGCGAGGAACAGATCCACGCCTGGGGCGCTCAGGCCGAAGCGCTGAAGGCGGCGCCAGCGATCGAACACGATGCCTCGAACGAATACGCCGCCACCATCATGGACAGTCTCAGCACCGGCACGCCCTCGGTCATCTACGGCAATCACGCCAATCGCGGCTACATCCCGCAACTGCCCCATGGCGCCGCCGTCGAAGTGCCGACACTCGTCGATGCCAATGGCCTCCAGCCCACGGTCGTCGCAGACCTGCCGCCGCATCTCGTCGCCCTGATGCGCACCAATCTCAATGTGCAGGAACTCACCGTGCAGGCGCTTCTGACCGAAAACCGCGACCATATCTACCACGCCGCCATGCTCGATCCGCACACCGCCGCAGAACTGGACCTGCGCCAGATCCGTGCGCTGGTGGATGATCTGATCGCGGCCCATGGCGACTGGCTCCCCGACTGGTGCCGGAACCGCAAGGCCGCCTGATCATTTTCTTGCCAGAAATACTCAAGCCCACCCGCGCCCCACAGACCAAAGGCCCGACATGAAGCCCCCCCGCCGCTCCGCTGCATGGTATGGAAAGCTCGACAAGGACGGTTTCATCCACCGTTCATGGATGAAGAATCAGGGCTTTCCCGATCATGCCTTCGATGGCCGCCCGATCATCGGCATCTGCAACACATGGTCCGAACTCACGCCCTGCAATTCCGGCCTGCGCATCCTTGCCGAAGCCGTCAAGCGCGGGGTCTGGGAGGCGGGCGGCTTTCCGGTGGAATTTCCGGTGACCTCGCTGGGCGAGACGCAGATGAAACCCACCGCGATGCTGTTTCGCAACCTGCTGGCCATGGATGTCGAGGAATGCATCCGCGCCTATGGCATCGACGGTGTGGTGTTGCTGGGGGGCTGCGACAAGACCACACCGGCGCAGGTGATGGGCGCGGCCTCGGTCGATCTGCCCAGCATCGTCGTCAGTTCCGGCCCGATGCTCAACGGCAAATGGAAGGGCCGCGATATCGGCTCGGGCACCGATGTGTGGAAATTTTCCGAAGCCGTGCGCGCGGGCGACATGACGCTTGCCGATTTCATGGCCGCCGAGTCCGGCATGTCGCGCTCGGCAGGTGTCTGCATGACCATGGGCACCGCCAGCACCATGGCCTCGCTGGTCGAGGCGATGGGGCTCGCCCTGCCCACCAATGCGGCCCTGCCTGCGGTCGATGCGCGGCGCACGGCGCTCGCCCATCACACCGGGCGGCGCATTGTCGAGATGGTCGAGGAAGACCTCAAACCCTCGGACATCCTGACCCGCGCCGCGTTTGAAAACGCGATCCTGGCCAATGCCGCCGTGGGCGGGTCGACCAATGCCGTGGTGCATCTGCTGGCCATCGCGGGCCGCGTGGGGGTTGACCTGAGCCTTGCCGATATCGCGCTTGGCCGCGATATCCCGCTTCTGGTCAACTGCATGCCCTCGGGCCAGTATCTGATGGAAGATTTCGCCTATGCGGGCGGCATGCCTGCCGTTCTCGCGCAGCTTCGTGATCATCTCCGCCCCGCCCGAACTGCGCTCGGCGGGGATATCAGCGCCTATGCCGAAGGCGCGGAAATCTTCAACGACGACGTGATCCGCCCGCTCTCGAACCCCGTCAAACCCGCCGCCGGTCTGTGCGTGCTGCGCGGCAATCTGGCCCCCGACGGGGCCATCGTGAAACCCTCGGCCGCAACCGATGCGCTGCTGGAGCACGAGGGCCCCGCCTATGTGTTCGAGAGTATCGAGCAGCTCAAGGCCGAGATCGACCGCGACGACCTGCCCGTGACGCCCGAGACCGTTCTGGTGCTGAAAGGCTGCGGGCCAAAGGGCTATCCCGGCATGCCCGAGGTCGGCAACATGCCGATCCCGGCGCGGCTGGTGAAACAGGGCGTGCGCGACATGGTGCGCGTGTCCGATGCCCGCATGTCGGGCACGGCTTTCGGCACCGTGGTCCTGCATGTCGCCCCCGAGGCGCAGGCCGGCGGCCCGCTGGCGCTGGTGCGCACCGGCGACCGCATCCGCCTTTCCGCCAGCCGGGGCGAGTTGACGCTGCTGGTGGATGATGCGGAACTGACGCGCCGTCGCGCCGACTGGGCGCCCGAGCCCCCGCATTACACGCGCGGCTATGCGAAACTCTATGTCGATCATGTGCTCCAGGCCGATCGCGGCGCGGATCTCGATTTCCTCGTCGGCAAGGACACACGCCCCGTCACCAGGGAGAGCCATTGATGACCCTGCCCGCCTATCCCGACCTCAAGGGCGCCTCGGTTTTCATCACCGGTGGCGGTTCGGGCATCGGCGCCGGGCTGACCGAGGCCTTCCTGCGCCAGGGCGCGCGCGTTGCCTTCGTCCAGCGCTCTGACGCCAGTGCCTTCTGCGACGAAATGGAGGTGGCGACCGGCAACCGCCCTCGCTTCATCGCCTGTGACATCACCGACGCTGCCGCGCTGCAATCTGCCATTGCCGAGGCGACCGGGGCGCACGGCCCGGTGCAGGTGCTGGTCAACAACGCCGCCAATGACCAGCGCCACACGCTCGACGACGTCACGCCGGACTTCATGGACCGGGCGCTTGCGATCAATTTCAAATGTTATGTGACCGCCATTCAGGCGGTTGCCCCCGCGATGCGCGCGGCGGGCAAGGGGTCGATCATCAACATCACCTCGATCAGCTACATGATGGGGAACGCGGGCTATCCGCTCTATACGGCAGCGAATTCGGCGCTCAACGGCCTGACGCGCAGCCTCGCGCGCGAATTCGGCCCTGACCGGGTGCGCGTCAATGCGCTGGCGCCGGGCTGGGTGATGACGCCCAGGCAGCTTGAACACTGGGTCACGCCCGAGGGCCTGGCCGAACACATGAACCGCCAGTGCCTGCCTGATACTCTGGCACCTGCGGATATCGCCGGGGGTGTGCTCTTCCTCGCCGCCGATGCCAGCCGCGCCATGACCGGACAGGCGCTTGTCATCGACGGCGGCGTGGTGGTGACAGGATGAGCGCGCCCGACTGGATCGCCGTCGATTGGGGCACCTCGCATCTGCGGGTCTGGGGGTTGCAGGGGGACCGGGTGCTCCGGCAGGCCGCCTCGGATCAGGGCATGGGCCAGCTTGCCCGCGAGGGTTTCGAGCCCGCGCTTCTGGCGCTGGTGGCCGACTGGCTGTCGGATGCGCAGGTGACACCGGTGCTTGTCTGCGGCATGGCGGGCAGTCGTCAGGGCTGGGTCGAGGCCCCCTATCGCGCCATCCCCTGCCCACCGCTGGGCGGTGCACTGGTGCAGGCCCCCTGCCGCGACCTGCGGCTCTCTGTCCATGTTGTGCCGGGGCTGAAACAGCACAGGCCCGCCGATGTCATCCGCGGCGAGGAAACCCAGATCGCAGGGTTCCTCGCGCAGAACCCCGGCTGGGACGGGGTGCTCTGCCTGCCCGGCACACACAGCAAATGGGTGCATGTCAGCGCCGGGGAAGTGGTCAGCTTCCAGACCTTCCTCACCGGCGAGATGTTCGCGCTGCTGTCGGAAAGATCCGTCCTGCGGCACTCGGTTTCCGGCTGGGACGACACAGGCTTCACCGAGGGCGTGGCACAGGGGATGGAACGGCCGGAGCGCCTGCTCGCACGCCTGTTCTCGATCCGGGCCGAAGGGCTGCTGCAAGCGCGTGACCCCGCATCTGGCCGCGCACGGCTTTCGGGGCTGCTGATCGGCGCGGAACTGGCCGCGGCGAAACCCTATTGGCTGGGCCAGCGCGTCGCCATGATCGGCGCCGCGCCTCTGGCGCAGCATTACGCGCAGGCGCTGGGCACGCTCTCGGTTCCGGTCACCTGCCATGACGCCACCGAAATGACCCTTGCCGGGCTTGCCGCCGCCCGCGCCCTGCTGCCACAGACGGAGCGCCCATGCGTGAACTGATCGCCATCCTGCGCGGGATCACTCCGCCCGAGGCCGTGCCCGTGACCCGCGCGCTGATCGCCGCCGGGATCACCAGGATCGAGGTGCCGCTCAACTCGCCCAACCCCCTCGACAGCATCCGGGCAATGGTCGCCGAATGTGGCGATGCCGCGCAGATCGGCGCAGGCACCGTGCTCGAAGTGGCGCAGGTCGAAGCCGTGGCCGCGACCGGCGCGCAACTGATCGTCTCGCCCGATTGCAACCCGCAGGTCATCGCCGCAACTGTCGCCGCAGGGCTCGGCAGCTATCCCGGCGTCTTCACACCGACCGAGGCCTTCGCCGCCCTGCGCGCAGGCGCAACGGGGCTGAAGCTGTTTCCGGCCTTCAAGGTGGGCGCGGACGGGCTGAAAGCCATGCGCGCGGTTCTGCCGCCCGAGGCCCCGGTCTATGCTGTCGGCGGTGTCGGGCCTGCGGATTTCGCCACCTGGCGCAAGGCGGGCGCAACCGGATTCGGGCTGGGAACAGCGCTCTACGCTCCCGGCATGGAGGCGGACACAGTCGCCGAACGTGCCCGAATCGCCGTCACCGCATGGGATGTCTGCGCATGACCCCGCTCAACGCCACCCGCTGCGAGCTGGGCGAAGGCGCCTTCTGGCACCCGGAGCGCGCCGAATTCTTCTGGTTCGACATTCTCGGTCGCAAGCTGCACAGCCTTGCACGGACCTGGGATTTCCCCGAAATGACGTCGGCCATGGGCTGGGTCGATGCCTCGAGCGTCCTCATCGCTTCGGAAACGCGCCTCATGCTGTTCGATCTGGACACGGGTACGGACCGCACCCTCTGCGCGCTCGAGGCCGGAAATGCCGCCACCCGCTCCAACGATGGCCGCGCCGATCCGCAGGGCGGCTTCTGGATCGGCACCATGGGCAAGGCGGCGCAAAAGGGTGCGGGCAGCATCTGGCGCTACCATCGTGGCGAATTGCGCCGCCTCTTGCGCGACATCACGATCCCCAACGCCATCTGCTTTCCCCCCGATGGCCAGAGCGCCTGCTTCACCGATACGGCCACGCAGCAGGTGATGCGCGTGGCGCTTGATGCCGAAGGCTGGCCCAGGGCGGCGCCCGAATGCTGGCTCGACCTGCGCGCCGAAAACCTGAACCCCGATGGCGCCGTCTTCGACGCGAGCGGCACCTTCTGGGTCGCGCAATGGGGCGCGTCCCGCGTCGCCGCCTATGCCCCGGACGGCCGCTTTCTGCGCGCCGTCACCTTCCCCGCCCCGCATACCTCCTGCCCCGCCTTCGGCGGCCCGACCCTGTCGGACCTCTACTGCACCACCGCGCGCGAGCACCGCCCGACCCCCACGGCGCTCGACGGCGCCACCTTCCGCGCCCCCGGTGTCAGCCGTGGACAGCCCGAACACAGGGTCATCCCGTGACCATTTCTTTGCCACAAATACTCAAATTCGAAATCAGCCCACAGAGACCCGGCCAGCCATGAAACGCACCCTCGGTGTCTGCTACTACCCCGAACACTGGCCCGAAGATGCCTGGCCCGAAGATGCGCGCCGCATGGCCGACGCCGGTCTGACATGGGTCAGGATCGGCGAATTTGCCTGGTCACGGCTGGAACCCGCACCCGGTCGGCTTGATTTCGACTGGCTCGACCGCGCCATCGCCACGCTTGGCGCCGCGGGGCTGAAGGTCGTCCTCGGCACCCCCACCGCGACCCCGCCGCGCTGGATGGTCGACCGTCACCCCGACATGCTGGCCGTCGATTCCCGGGGGCGCCCGCGCAACTTCGGCGCGCGCCGCCATTACTGCTTCAGCCATCGCGGCTATCTGCAGGAATGCGTGCGTATCGTTACGCTGCTGGCCGAACGCTACGGGCGGAACCCGCATGTCGCCGCCTGGCAGACCGACAACGAATACGGCTGCCACGATACGGTTCTGAGCTACTCCGACGCGGCCCGTCATGCCTTCCGCGACTGGCTGGCGCAGAAATACCAGAGCGCGCAGGCGCTCAACCGCGCCTGGGGCAATGTGTTCTGGTCAATGGAATACGACAGTTTCGACCAGATCGATCTGCCCAACCTGACCGTGACCGAACCGAACCCGGCCCATGTGATGGATTTCCGGCGCTTCGCGTCGGATCAGGTGGTGGCGTTCAACCGCGCGCAGGCAGAGGTCATCCGCCGCCACTCGGACGCGCCCATCGCGCATAACTACATGGGCCGGATCACCGAATTCGACCATTTCGCAGTCGGTGCGGACCTCGATATCGCAAGCTGGGACAGCTACCCGCTGGGCTTCCTGTCGGACCGGCTGGAGGCCGACAAAGCCCACAAATCCGCCTTTCTGCGGCAAGGCGATCCGGATTTTCAGGCCTTCCACCATGACCTCTACCGCGCTGTGGGCCGGGGGCGCTGGTGGGTGATGGAGCAGCAGCCGGGCCCTGTGAACTGGGCGCCGTGGAATCCCGCGCCCCTGCCCGGCATGGTGCGGCTCTGGACATGGGAAGCCCTTGCGCATGGCGCCGAGGCGGTGTGCTATTTCCGCTGGCGCCAGGCACCTTTCGCGCAGGAGCAGATGCACGCGGGCCTTCTGCGCCCGGACAGTGCCCCTGCGCCGGGGCTGGCCGAGGCGGCGCAGGTCGCGCGCGAACTGGAGCAGGCCCCTGACGCCGCCGCCGCCCCGGGCGATGTGGCGCTGGTGTTCGACTATGAAAGTGCATGGGCCTGGGATACCCAGCCGCAGGGCGCCGATTTCGACTATTTCCGCCTTGTCTTCGCCTGGTATCGCGCCCTGCGGCGACTGGGGCTGAATATCGACATCCTCCCCCCGGACACCGCCGACCTGTCGGCCTGGAAGCTGGTGCTGGTGCCTGGCCTGTTCACTTTGCGCGCGCGGTTGCGTGCCGCGCTGGCCACGGCGGGCGGGGCCGTGGTGCTGGGGCCGCGGACGAATGCGAAAACCCCCGATTTCGCCATCCCGCCGGCGCTGCCGCCCGATCTGCCGGGGCTGGATGCACGCGTTGCGCGCGTCGAAAGCCTGCCCCCCGGCGCGCGGGTCGGTCTGGAGGGCGGGGGCGCGTTCGCGCACTGGGCCGAAGAGGTCGAGGGCAGCGCCCCGGTGATCCGGCGCCGCGCCGATGGCCTGCCCGCGCTGATGGGCAGCCCGGCATTGCAATACCTGACCGGCTGGCCCTGCGATACCACGCTGCGCACCCTCCTGCGCGAGATCTGCCGCCAGCAGGGGATTGCCACACGGGACCTGCCCGAGGGCCTTCGCACGCGGGTCGCCGGGGGGCTGCGGTTCTGGTTCAATCACGCCGCCGAACCGGTGGCCTGCGAGGGGCAGGACATCCCGCCAGCGGGCGTGATCTGGGCACCGGTGTGAGATTTGACGATGGACCTTGCGGCAGTCACCGCCCTGTCCCGAACGGTCGAGATTTCGGCGCATTGCCTCTTGCGCGAGGGGCACAAGGCCGCTATCACCCGCGCCGTCGGGGGCGATTAGCTCAGTGGTAGAGCGCTTCGTTCACATCGAAGATGTCGGCAGTTCGAATCTGTCATCGCCCACCATCTCCCGCCGTTGCCGTTGCCTTGTTTCTGGCGTCCGCCGCGCGCTTCATGCGCAAGCGCCCTGTCCTTGCCGCTGGTCGGGGCGGTGGCGGGGCTTGCTGGTGTCGCCCGCCCGGCCGGGGTGTCACGCTACCAGATCTGTTCCGGTCCCGTCGCGGCGCCGTGGTTCGGGCGGCCCTGGCGGCGCAGCCTGATCTCGGCGGCGGCGGCCAGCGCTTCGGTCTCGGCCAGTGCCGTCAGAAGCCGGGTCGCGGCATGATCCGTCAGCAGGCGCGCGGCCAGCCGCTCCTCGCCCGCGTCCAGCAGCACCTCGGCGCTGCGCAGGATGTCCGGCAGTTCCTCTGCCAGCCGCGCCTCGGTGGCGCGCGCCTGCGCCCAGGCTTCGGCCAGCAGCGGCGCGGGCATCTGGAACGCCAGATGCATCAGCCGCTTGCCCGCCTGAAAGGCCGAGGCGGTGACCTCGGCCGCCTGCGTCACATGGCTCACGCTGTCGGGGTTGCGGATGGCGTGGCGGTGGTCCAGGAAACGACGGCTCTCGCCCGAGGTCAGATAGCGGTGCGGGCCGTATTCCGGCGGCACCTCGGTCATGCCCATGAAGACCGGCACCAGTGGCGATGTCACCGGGCCGACGGGCGCGTGCCACATCACCCGCAGTGCGTCATGGCGCGGATGGACCAGCGGCACGACCTGCCCGTAACCCGCCGTGTCGCCGGTCAGCCTTTCGGTGGCGATGGACCAGATCACATCGGCCAGCCCGATCCGCCCGGGCCGCGCGGCGCGGGCGCGCATCTCGGCCTCGACCCATTGCACCCCCTCCCAGCGGCCCTTGCCGTCGCCATAGACGCGGTTGACATCGAAGGGCGTGCCCGGCGCGTGCCAGCCCTGCGCCTGCGCGAAACGGATGAAATGGTCGGGGAAGCGGAAGCGGTCATCCGGGGTGGCCGGAATCTCGCCGATCCAGCCGGGGCGCGAGGCGCGGATCGCATCCGGGCCCAGCCGTTCGGCCACCCAGAGCTTCTGCGCCCCGGCAAATTCGATCACCACCCAGGCCTCATCCGGGTCGGCGATCATGTGGGAATTGCCGCCATAGCAGGCGTAGCCGTGTTCGGCGATCAGCGCGGCGATGACCTCCACCCCCTCGCGCGCGGTGCGGGCGCGTTCCAGCACGATCCGGGCAAGGTCGGAGTAATTCGGCCCGGTCTGGTCCGGCGGGGTCATGGCGATCAGTTCCGGGCGCGAAGGCGACCAGATATCGCGCACCGCCACCCCGTATTCGTTCAGCCCGCCGTTCATGATCGGCGCGGGCACGCCCAGGTAATGGCTGTAGCTGACGCGCAGGTGGCGCAAGGTCTCGGGCACCTGCGGGATGGTGCAGCGCGCGCCGGGCAGGTCGGCCTGCGGGGTGACGCCGACCTCGACGGTGGCGCCGGGGGCATGGGTCCGGCGCGGCGCCAGTTCCAGCCAGTGGCTGGAGGGCTCATCCCCGTAACCCGCCAGCCAGGCATGCCCGGTGGCGGAATGGTCGCGGCCGATATAGATGCCGTAGCTCATGCGTGCAGGGACTCCCGGGACAGCGGATAATGGCAGGCCACGCGCCCGCCGGTCTCGGACGGTTCCAGTTGCGGCACCCGCGCGGCGCAATCGGCGCGGGCGACAGGGCAGCGGGGGTGAAACTCGCAGCCCGGCGGACGGGCGTTCAGTGCCGGGGTCTCGCCCTTCAGCACGATCCGTTCGCGCCGGGCGGTGGGGTCGGGTTCGGGGTTCGCGGCCATCAGCGCGCGGGTATAGGGATGCGCGGGCGCGGTCAGCAGCCGCTCCACCGGACCCACCTCGACAATCCGGCCCAGATACATCACCGCGATCCGGTCTGCGATATGGCGCAGGATGTTCAGATTATGGGTGATGATCAGCGTGGTCAGCCCGTGCCCGGATTTGATGCGGTTCATCAGGTTCAGGATTTCGCCCTGCACCGAGACATCCAGCCCCGCTGTCGGTTCATCCGCCAGCACCAGCGCAGGCGTCAGCGCCAGCGCTCGCGCCACGCCCACGCGCCGCGCCTGCCCGCCGGAAAGCTGGTGCGGGTAGCGGTGCAGGAAATCGGGGCCAAGCCCGGCATCGGCCAGCAGGTCCAGCGCCTTTCCCCTGCGGTTCTTCAGCGCGATGCCATGGATGGCAAAGGGTTCGAGGATCAGGTCGCGCACCGTCTTGCGCGGGCTCAGCGAACCGACCGGGTCCTGAAACATCATCGCCATCCGGCGGCGCACGGCGTGCCAGTCGGGGCCTTCGTGCAGGGCCATGCCGTCGAAATGCACCGTGCCGCCGGCCAGCGGGACCAGCCCGTTGATCGCGCGCGCCAGCGTGGTCTTGCCCGAGCCGGATTCGCCCACGATCGCCAGCGTCTCGCCCGACGCCACATCAAGCGAGACACCGTCCAGCGCGCGGACGTTGCGTTTTTCCGGCGCGGTGGTCAGCGCCTTCAGCCCGCGCACGGCGGGGAATTCGACAACCACATCGCGCAGGGTCAGGAGCGGCGCGGTCATGTGCCCTCCGGCTTCGCATGGTGGCAGGCCGCCCAGTGGCCCGGATGCTGCACCCGGCGCGGGGGCGGGGTGGCGCAGATTTCGGTGGCGCGGTCGCAACGGCCCTGAAAGATGCAGCCCGGCGGCGGGTCGGTCAGGTCCGGCAGGCTGCCGGGGATGGCGGGCAGATCGGCGACCTTTTCCTTCAGCCGCCCCGGGTCGCATTCGATCAGCTTGATGGTGTAGGGGTGGCCGGGGCGCAGGAACACATCCGCAACCGGCCCCTCCTCGACCGCGACGCCGGCATACATAACCACCACGCGGTCGCACAGCTCGGCGATCACTCCCAGATGGTGCGAGATGAAGAGGATCGCGCAGCCGATCTCCTTTTGCAGGTCCTTCAGCAGTTCGATGATCTGCACTTCCAGCGTGGCGTCCAGCGCGGTGGTGGGTTCGTCGGCGATCAGCACGCGCGGGCGCATCAGCGCGGCCATGGCGATGGCGACGCGCTGGCGCATCCCGCCCGAAAGCTCGTGCGGATAGGCCGCAAGCTTGCCCACCGGGTCAGGGATGCCGACGCGGGCCAGCATCTCCGCCGAGCGGCGGTCCTTTTCGGCGCGGCGGCCGGGCTGGCGATACTGGATGTCGCGCATCTGCCGCCCGATCGACAGCACCGGATTGAGCGCGGTCATCGGATCCTGAAACACGACCGAGATTTCCTGCCCGCGCATCTGCCGCAAGCGGCGCGCGTTGGCGCGGGTCACATCCTCGCCCTGAAGCGTGATCCGCCCGGCGGGGATGGTGGCGTTTTCGGGCAGAAGCTGCAGCAGCGCGTTGATCAGCGTGGACTTGCCGCAGCCGGATTCGCCGACGACGCCGACGATCTGCCCTTCGGGCACCGTGATCGACACGTCGCGCAGCGCCTGCAGCGCGCCCTCGCGGGTGGCGTAATGGACGGACAGGTCCGCGACCTTCAGGGCGTCGCTCATCGGGTCTTCCTGAGTCTGGGATCAAGCTGGTCGCGCAAGGCCTCGCCCAGAAAGGTGAAGCCCAGCGTGGCGAGGATCAGGGGCAGCCCGCCCGACAGCAGGATCCAGGGCGTGTTGCGGATATAGTCGAACCCGTCCTTGAGCGTTGCGCCCCAGCTTGGCGTCCCCGGTGGCACGCCGATGCCCAGAAAGCTCATCCCGGCCTCGATGGTGATGACCACAGGCAGGTTCATCGCCGCCAGGATGAAGAACGGGCCCAGCACGTTGGGCAGGATGTGGTGAAAGACGATGCGCCCGAACGAGGCCCCCATGGCGCGTTCTGCCAGGATGAACTCGGAATTCTTGAGTGACAGCGTCTGCGTGCGCACCACGCGCCCGTATTCGGCAAAGGAGGTGATGACCACCACGATGATCACCGTGCTCAGCCCGCGCGGCATCAGCGCCGCCAGCGCCAGCGCCAGGATGATGGTGGGATAGGCGCGCAGCGCGTCGAAGAAGAACAGCAGCGCATTGTCCAGCCAGCGCGGCCCGAACCCCGCCAGCATGCCCAGCACCAGCCCGATCAGCCCCGAGATGGTGACGGCGGTGAGCGCCACGTAAAGCGCGATCCGCCCGCCCTGCAACAGCCGCGAGAACGTATCGCGGCCCAGGTTGTCGGTCCCCATCCAGTAGGTCGCCGAGGGCGGCGCGAACCGGTCGGCCAGGTTCATCGCGCCCGGATCATGCGGGGCGATGACATCGGCCAGCAGCGCCATGATGACCAGCGCGGCAATGATCACCATGGCGAAGAGCGCCATGGGATCGGCCAGCAGACGGCCCAGCAGCGAGTGACGGAACGCGCTCATCGCTGCGACCTGTGGCGCGGGTCCAGCGCGGCGTTGATCAGATCGGCGATCAGCGCGCAGGTGACGAAGAAGCCGATGGCAACCAGCATGGACCCCATCACCACCGGATAATTCCGCCCCGAAACGCTGTCATAGATCAGCGAACCCAGACCGGGGCGCGAGAACACGATCTCGGCGAAGACGGCGCTCGACAGCATCCCCCCGATGCCCACACCCAGCACCTGCACCGCCGGCAGGATGGCGACGCGCAGCGCGTAGTTGTAGATCACCGTCCGGCGCGGCAGGCCGAAGGCGCGGGCGGTGCGGATGTAGTTCTCGCCCAGCGCCTCGAGCATCGAGGCCCGGACGATCCGCGCCACATAGCCCACCCAGGCCAGCCCGATGGCAAAGGACGGCAGCGCCAGATGGTAAAGTCGGCTCATGATGTCGCCGGGTTCGCCCGCGCCGATGGTGGGGAACCATCGCAACCAGACCGAAAAGATCAGCAGCGAATAAAGCGCCACCACAAATGACGGTGCGGCGATGAACCCGACCGACAGGATCCCGGTCAGCCGGTCCAGCCAACTGCCCCGGTTGTCAGCCGAAAAGGCGCCCAGCAGGATGCCCAGCGTCGCCGACCAGAAGATCGCGCCGAAGACCAGCGCCACCGTATGCGGCAGCGCGCTGAACACCGAATCGGCCACGGGGCGGTTGCGGTTGAAATCGGTGCCCATGTCGCCGGTGAGGATCCGCCCCCAGAAATGGGCGATCTGCACATGCACCGGATTGTCCAGCCCCGCGCGTTCGCGGAAGTCGGCGCGGATCTCGGGGGTCGCGCGCGGCCCCAGCAGGACCGTCGTCGGATCGCCCGGCAGGGTGATCATCACCGTATAGAGCGCCGAAATCGCGAAGAACACGATGGCGAGCGCCAGGACGATTCGCTGAAAGGTATATCGCAACATGGGTCAGGGCAGGGGCCCGGCGCGGGTCTGGCCGCACCGGGCCGCGCGTCTCAGGCGCGGCGGAAGAACTGCACCAGCGGCAGCCCGTCGGGCCGTGTCGCAGGTGCGATGTTGTCGGCAAAGAGGTTCGCGGTCACCCCGTGGGTGATGAAGCGATAGCCGCCCGATTCCTCCATCAGGTCCTGCATCCGGCGATACATCTCGTCACGCCGCTCCGGGTCGGTTTCGGACAGCGCCTCGTCATGCAGGCGGTCGAACTCCTCGTTCGAGAACTGCTCCCAGTTCCAGTCGCCGATCTGCTCGGTGACGAACCAGGCGGTGGCGTAATACGGGTCCGGCGTCATCGAGAACCGCTTGATGGTCAGTTCCAGATCCTGCCAGCGGTCGCCATCGGCAGACACGCCCAGGCTCCAGAACGAGCCCGATTCATGGACCGAGATGTTCAGGTCGATCCCCGCCTGCGCCATGGTCGCCTGCATCACCTGCGCGGCGGTGGTGTGGATGACCGTGTTGAGCACGTCCAGATTGACCTCCAGCCGGTCGATCCCGGCCTCGTCCAGCAGTGCGCGGGCGCGCGCCGGGTCGGCCTGCGGCGGGATGATCGTTTCCGGGCGATGCCCGATCAGCCCCGGCGCGATGATGCCGGTGGCCGGTTCGGCCACGTCGAAGAACGCCGCCTGCACGATCGAAGGCACGTCGATGGCGTGCATGATCGCCATGCGCACGCGTTCGTCCGCGAACTTCGGGTTCTGCACGTTCAGCCCGACCCAGTGATAGAACAGCGACGGGTGCACGCTCAGCCGCGTGCCCGGCGGCGGGGAGTCCTGCAGCCGTGCCACCGACCCGGGGCCGATCTGGGCGAAATCCACATCGCCCGCTTCCTTGGCGATCTCGGCCGCCGAATCGTCGACGATCACGACCAGGTCCACGCGGTCGAAATCGGCCGCCGCGCCCGAATAATCGGGGTTGCGCTCCAGCACCCAGCGTTCGCCCAGCCGGTGTTCGACCACGCGGTAAGGGCCGGAAACGGCGGGCGGGATCGCGGTGGTGATCTTTCCGCCCGCGGCCTCGACCGCTTCCTTGCAGATTATGGTGCCTGCCAAATAGGGCAGGGCGATGGTCCACAGCGGCGCAAACGGCTCGTCCAGATGGATGATGCCCGAATGCGTGCCCGTCACCTCGACATGGCTGAACGGGCCGAGGTCGGGCTTGATGCGCGAGTTGTTCTCCTCGACCATGTGGCGTTCGAGCGAGAACTTGACGTCCTCGGCGGTGATCTCGCCGAAGCCGTCAGACCACATCTGCCCTTCCTTCAGGGTGAAGGCGATGGTGGTGGGGCTGGTCTGTTCGATGCTCTCGGCCAGATCGGGTTGCCAGTCCCACTGATCGCCGGGCACATACTGGATCAGCTTGCGGTAGATGCAGCCATACAGCAGCTCTTCCAGGAAGCCCGAGGCATCGAGCGGGTCATAATCGTCAGGTTCCAGATAGGCGCGCACATTCAGGCGGCTGCCGTCCGCCCAGGCGACGAGCGGAAACATCGTTGCGGTGCCAAGCACGGCGGCACCGGCCAGAAGCTGGCGCCGCGTGGTGTTCGGAAACAGGCGTCTGCTGGTGTCTTGGGTCATCGAGGGGCTCCCGGTTGGCTGGATGGCAGGGCGGCCCTGCCGCGCGGCTGCGCCACGTTCTTCATGCAGGACTTGTCCCCGCATCCTGCGAAGAGTGGTTGCAGCGGCGCAATAGCGCTTTCGCGCTGCTTCGCACTGTTCTGCAGCGCAAGAAGCGTCAGATCGCGTCAGACCGGCAATTCGGTCGCCGTCATCATGTGCATGCCCGCGCCTCCGGCGGCCAGCATCCGCGCCACATGGCGAGGCAGGGTGGGGCTGTCGGCGTCGAAGATGCCGGTGGCGCGCAGCGCCGCGCGGGTGTCGGTGCGCGCGCCCAGATATTCCAGAAACACCTGCGCCGCAAAGGGCGCACGGGCGCTGCGGCCCTGCACCCCCAGCGTCATGCCCGACAGGTATTGCGGCTCCTCGGTCGTGGCCGGAAACAGGATCGTCTGCGAAATCGAGCGCAGGACGCGGGCATTGTGGTCGACGATGAAGATCCGCCCGCCCAGCATCATGGCAATGCCCACGTAACGGATGAAATGCGACCGGCCCAGCGGGCTTTCCGCAGGCTGGATCCGTTCCCGGAGCGAAGTGTAATGCACGTCCTTGTAGCTGCTGATTCGCAGCAGCGAGCGCCGGATCATGCCCGCGCGGCTGGGGGTGTAATAGTAGTAGTGATAATAGCCGCAATAGGGTCTCAGCGCCTCGGCCGAGGTCGATACCATATGGTCGATGTGCGGCGCGGCGGGGCCGAGCGCGCGGATCAGGTGGCGCGCGCGCGGGCGCAGCGAGACGATCTCGGCAAAACGGCCGTGCGGCATGGCAAGCTCTGCTTCCTCGACCCCGAAATAGTCGCAGATGCGGCGCAGGTTGCGCGCCGAAGGGCGCGATCTGCCGTTAAGATACTTGGTGAACTGCTGCCGGTTGATGCCCATGGCGCGGCAGGCCTCGGAGATCGAGGGCGCATAGCTGCACATCAGCTTCAGATTACGAACCGTGTTGTCCTGCATGGGGTGTGATCCTGTCCCGGCCGCAGGCCCGGCACAAGCCGATTCGCGTCAGATCGCTTCAGATGGCTTGCCGGGTCGCCCGGTCCGCGCCTTGACCTCCCGCCTCAGATCCCGTCGCGCGGGACCGAAAACGCCCAGTCGCGCCGACAGACCAGCGCCTCCGCGTCATAGGCTTCCAGACTGGCGCGGATGTGGAAATGCGTGGCGTCGGCGGTCATCTCGCTGCGGGTTTCGGTCCGGGTCTGCCAGTCACCGCGTCCGATCGTATAGCTCCACTGCGCCGCCGTGCGGGCGCTGAGCGGGTCGTCGGGGTGAATCTCCCAGGTCTCGGTCAGGGTCTTGCCGGTTTCGATCCCGGTGCTGGCGTGGCGGATCAGGCCCCCGTCGATGACCAGGTGCAGCCGGTGCGTGCCGTCCGGCAGCACCTCTTCGATCCGTTCGGACGCCTCGGCGCGCAGGGTCTCGGCTTTGCCCTCGCGGGTCTGTTCGGGCGGGCCGAAGGTGGGCGTGTCCTCGGCCAGTTCCGGGCGCAGCGGCAGGTCCAGATGACTGCCCGCCGGGTCCAGCGTCAGCGTCAGCGGTGCCGCCGAAGGCCAGAGCATCGGCCAGTAGGCGGTGGACAGCGCCAGCCGTAACCGGTGCCCGGCGGGCAGGCGATAGGCGATATCGTTGAGCGCGAGGTCCACCTCCACCGGTGCGCCGGGTTCCAGTGGATCGGCGCGGTCGTGGCCGTGGCGATGCGTCAGGTTCTGCACGCCCATGGTGATGAAAGCCACCGTGCCATCGGGCCGCACATCGCCCAGCCGCGCCACCACGAAGCCCGCCGCCTGGTCGGCGCTCAGCCGCAGCCGCAGCCGGGCTGCGCCGGTGATGTCCCATGCTTCGGTCAGCGGTGCGGTGTCGCGCGTCAGGCACAGCGCGTCATCCGCCGCCTGATCGCCCGCCAGTTCATCCAGGCTGCGCATCCCGGGACAGAAGCGTTGGCCCATCATCCCCACGGTCTGCGGGTTCGCCACGGTCAGCGGCGTATCCCCCGGCACCGCGCCCAGACCCTCTGCCGACAGGTGCAGCCGGTGGGAACCGATCCGGGGCGAGGGCCATTGCGGTTCCGAAATCCAGCGACCCCGGCGCACCGGCATCCGCCGCGCGGGCGGCGCGCTGTCCATCATGAACATGCGGTAACCCTCTGGCGCCGGGGCCTCGGCGCCCTTCAGGTGCCGGTCGAACCAGGCCTTGACCTCGGCCAGGAATCCGATGGCGGGTTCGGGCCAGGCGACATTGGGATACTTGTGCGCCCAGGGACCGTTGATCCCCGCCACCGGCGACGACAGCCCCGCCAGCACCCGCGGCACCGCGTTGGAATAGGCATCCGCCCAGCCCCCCACTGCCAGGATCGCGGCTTTCACGGCGCCGAAATCCTCGCAGACCGAGGCGCGGCGCCAGTAGGCATCGCGCCGCTGGTGCTGCAGCCAGGTTTCGATCAGCAGCGGCTGGCGTTCCAGCCGCGCGCGCCAGATCGCGCGCCAGTCCGCGCCCACGATCTCCGGGTCCGGCGGGCGCGAGGAATAGGCCAGCATCTGTTGTGACCACAGCAGGTTCTCGGTCAGCAGGCATCCGCCCATGTAATGGATGTCGTCGGCATAGCGGTCATCGGTGAAGCAGATGGTGACAGCGGCCTTCAGCGCCGGGGGCGCCAGTTGCGCAAGCTGCAACCCGTTGAACCCGCCCCAGGAAATGCCGATCATGCCCACCGCACCCGAGCACCAGGGCTGGCGCGTCAGCCAGTCGATCACCTGCACCCCGTCGTCAAGTTCGGCCTCGGAATACTCGTCCTCCATGAAGCCGTCGGAATCGCCGTTGCCGCGAATGTCCACGCGCACGCCCGCGTAGCCGTTGCGCGCCAGCCAGGCGTGGGTCAGTTCGTCGCGCGCCAGCGTGCCATCGCGACGGCGGTAGGGCAGGTATTCCAGCACCGCGGGGACCGGCCTCGCCTCCGCATCGGCGGGCAGCCAGATGCGTGCTGCCAGCCGCGTGCCGTCGCGCATTTCGATCCAGACGGGATCAAGGATCACCGGCGCGCCGCTCTCGGCAGGGTGTTGCGGGGTGCTCTCTTCGGTTCGGATATCCGGTGCTTCGGCCATGGCGCTTCCCCCTCAGGACTGGGGCATGTGAGCGCCGGAACTGGCGCATGTGCAAGTAAGCGAGCGCCGCCCATTCGACGCGAACCGGCGCTGTACAGGCGTCATATGGCTCCAGCCGCCCTTGGGCATGGCAGGCCGAAGGC
This sequence comes from Paracoccaceae bacterium, assembly GCA_020832705.1. GTDB lineage: Bacteria > Pseudomonadota > Alphaproteobacteria > Rhodobacterales > Rhodobacteraceae > Rhabdonatronobacter. The sequence goes on along the minus strand of JAFIEE010000003.1, from coordinate 5,965 downwards.
GACCGGCCGCGCGCAATGCGGCGGCGATGCCCTTGATGCCTTTGATCCCGCCGTGGCCGCCGGGCCGCTGGCCGGGGTGCTCCCCGGGGACGGCCGGATGCGGCCGAAAGCAGAGCCGGGCCATGGACCTTCGCCCGGCAACGGGCCAGAATGCCGGTGAACCGTGGCCGCGCTGCGCGAAAGAGCACCCATGACCACAAGACTGGATCATCTGGCCATCGCGGCCGAAACCCTCGATGCCGGGGTTGCGGCGGTGGAGGCGGCACTGGGGATGGCGCTGCACCCCGGCGGGCGCCATGCGCGGATGGGCACGCATAACCGGCTGCTGTCGCTTGGCCCGGCTGAATACCTGGAAGTCATTGCCATCGACCCGGACGCCCCCGCGCCCGACCACCCGCGCTGGTTCGATCTGGACCGCTTCACCGGGCGGCCGCGCCCGCAGACCTGGATCGCGCGCTGCGATGATCTGCAGGCCGCGCTGGCGCTGGCCCCCGAAGGTGCGGGCCGCCCGCTGGATTTCGCCCGTGACGATCTGCGCTGGCGCATGGCGGTGCCCGCGGACGGGCGGCTGCCCTTCGACAGCCTGTTTCCCGCGCTGATCGCATGGCAGGGGGCGCGGCACGCGGCGGCGCGGCTGCCGGACACGGGCGCGCGGCTGGAGGCGCTGGTGCTGCGCCACCCGCAGGCGGATGCGCTGCGCGCCGCGCTCGGGCCGCTCATGAACGATGCGCGGGTGAGCGTCAGCACCGGCCCGGTGGCGCTGAGCGCCGCGATCCGCACGCCGCACGGTCTGCGGGTGCTGGAATGATCCGGCCCGCGGTCGCGGCGGACGCGCCGGCCATCGCCGCAATCTGGAACCCGGTGATCCGCGACACCGTCATCACCTTCAACCCGGTGGAGAAAACCGTCGAGGAGATCGCCGCCCTGATCGCCGATTCCGACGCGGGCGACTGGGGCTTTCTGGTGGCTGAAACGGAGGGCGCGGTGCGGGGATTCGCGCGGTATTTCCAGTTTCGCGGGGGCTTCGGCTATGCGCGCAGCATGGAGCACACGCTCTATCTGGACCCGCAGGCGCAGGGCCGGGGGCTGGGGCACGCGCTGATGGACGCGCTTGAGGCGCATGCACGCAACCGGGGGCGCCGCATGCTGATCGGCGGCATCACCGGTGACAACGCCGCCAGCTTGCGGTTTCACGCCGCCCGCGGGTTTGCCGAGGTAGGGCGGATTCCGGATGCGGGCTGGAAGTTCGGGCGCTTTCATACGCTGGTGTTGATGCAGAAGCTGCTGTAACCCGCGCGCAGCCGGGGGACCATTTGTCCCCTTGCGGCCCCGCGCCGCGCGCGGCAGGCAGGATGCCAACCCGCCCGAACGGAGCAAAGACGCCATGATGCCCCCGCCCCCGGTGCCGTTGACACGCGATCTGGTGCTGCTTGGCGGCGGGCACACGCACGCGCTGGTGCTCAAGCGCTGGGCGATGGACCCGCTGCCCGGCGCGCGGGTGACACTGATCAGCCCGGACCCCACCGCGCCCTATACCGGCATGCTGCCCGGCCATGTGGCAGGGCATTACGGGCGCGAGGAGTTGGAAATCGACCTGGTGCAACTGGCGCGCCGGGCCGGGGCGCGGCTGATCCTGGACCGCGCCTGCGGGATCGACCGCAGCGCGCAGACCGTGGCGCTGCAGGGCCGTCCGCCGGTGGCCTATGACGTGCTTTCGGTGGATATCGGCATCAGCTCGGACCTCCCGGCGCTGCCGGGTTATGCGGAACACGCGGTTTCGGCCAAGCCGCTGGGCCGGTATGCCGCCCGGTGGGAGCGGTTCGTGCAGGCGGTCGCCACCGGCGCAGCCCCGCCGCAGGTTGCGGTGATCGGCGGGGGCGTGGCGGGGGTGGAACTGGCGCTGGCCATGGCGCACCGGCTGCGTGGCACCCGCGGCGCGCAGGTCACGGTGATCGAGGCCGCGCCCGCGCCCCTGCCCGGCATCGGCGCGGGCGCGCGGGCGCGGCTGCTGGCGCATATGGCGGCGGCGGGCGTCAGCCTGCGCACCGGCACGGCGGTTGCGGGCATCACCGCCGAGGCGGTGCGGCTGGAAGATGGCGCGCACCTGCCCGCCGCGCTGGTGGTCGGCGCCGCAGGCACACGTCCGCAGGACTGGCTGCGCGGCACCGGGCTGGACCTGACGCAAGGGTTCATCACCGTCGGCCCGACCCTGCAATCGCCCACCGACCCGCGCATCTTTGCCGCAGGCGACTGCGCGCACATGCGCCACGCCCCGCGCCCCAAGGCCGGCGTCTATGCCGTCCGTCAGGCGCCGGTGCTGCTGCACAACCTGCGCGCGGCCCTGGCCGAGGCCGGGCGGCTGCGCCAATACCACCCGCAGCGCGATTACCTGAAACTGGTCTCGCTGGGGGGAAGGCGGGCGCTGGCCGACAAATGGGGCCTGCCGCTCGAAGGGCGCTGGCTCTGGGCGCTCAAGGACGGAATCGACGCGCGCTTCATGGCCGGGTTCGCCCCACCCCCTGTGCAGGCTCCGCCACAACCGCGCCAGAGCGCCGCCGGGCAGGCCGGGGCGCAGGGCAACCAGCCCCTCTGCGGCGGCTGCGGCGCCAAGATCGCCCCGGCGCCGCTGCGCCAGGCGCTGGCCGGTCTGCCCGCGCCCGACCGCGCAGATATCCAGACCGGCGCCGGGGATGACGCGGCGGTGCTGCGCATGGGCGATATGCGGCAGGTCATTGCCACCGACCATCTGCGGGCCTTCAGCGTAGACCCGTTCATCATGGCCCGCATCGCCGCCGTGCATGCGCTGGGCGATATCTGGGCCATGGGCGCGGCGCCGCAGGCGTTGCTGCTGAACGTCACCCTGCCGCGCATGTCCGAAGCCCTGCAGGCTCGCACCCTGGCCGAGATCATGGCCGCCGCGCAGGCCGTCGCCGGCGCCGAGGGCGCGGCCATCGTCGGCGGGCACAGCGCAATGGGCGCGGAAATGAGCATCGGCTTCACCGTCACCGGGCTGGCCGGTGACCGCGTGCTGACCAAGAGCGGCGCGCGGCCGGGTGACGCGCTGATCCTGACCCGGCCGCTGGGCACCGGGATCGTGCTGGCCGCCGAAATGGCGATGCAGGCGCAAGGGCGCGATGTCGCCGCGGCGCTGGATGCGATGGCCACGCCGCAGGGCGCGGCGGCGGCGCTGCTGGCACCCCGGGCCAGCGCGATGACCGATGTAACCGGCTTCGGACTGGCGGGGCATCTGATGGAAATGCTCACCGCCGCGGGGTGCGGCGCAACCCTGTTTGCCGGTGCGCTGCCGGTTCTGCCGGGGGTGCGGGACCTGATCGCCGCCGGGCACGGCTCGGCGCTGGCGCAGGGCAACCGCGCGGCGCTGGCGGGGCAGGTGCACCCGGGCGCGCCGGAGGGCGCAACTGATGTGGGCGCGCTGCTCCACGACCCGCAGACCGCAGGCGGATTGCTGGCGGCGGTGCCGGAAGACGCCGCGCCCATCCTGCTCTCCGCCCTGCAATCCGCGGGTTTCACGCAGGCGGCGGTGATCGGAACCTTGCACGACGGGGCGCCGGACATAACCGTCAACCCCGGCGCGGGCCCGGTGCGGGGCGCCTGATCGCGCGGCGTCAGGCCGGGTTCGCGGGATGATTGAACCGAAGCGCCACGGACGGCGCCGCTGTCCTGCGGGCCAGCAGGCGCGGGTGGCTCAGCGCCTGGGTTGGTCCGGTTTGCGGATCAGGGCCCGCAGGGCGGATTCAAGCTCGCGCGCGCGCAGGGCGCCGATCCGCGCGCGCAATGCCTGATCGGCTTCGATCGCACGCTCTCCGACGACAACGAACAGGGCATCGCCCTTTGGGGTCAGGGTCAGATACTCGCAGCGACGATCCACCTTCGATCGGTTGCGTGTCAGCAGGCTGTCGTCCTCGAGCACGGCGACGGCGCGCGAGATCTTGGTCTTTTCGACCCCGGAGCGATTACAGATCTCGGTCGCGGTCATGCTGCCGGAAAAGCCCAGATTGGCGATGATCTGCCACTGCGTCCGCGACAGGCCGAAGTCATCGCGCAGGACCCGCAGGAAGTCCCGCTCACCCACAGCCGAGGCCTGCCCGAGCAAATGGGGCAGGAACTTCTCCGGGTCAAACCGGAGCTCTGTAAGTTTGCTGTCGCGCATCGCACCCTCTGACCGTGCCAAAGTGCCATATCGGGGACAGAATGTCACGGCTCAAGCCGATCAGGGGGGTGTACGCGCGGGCGCGCGCTTTCGGACGGTCGCGGATGATTTCAATCATGATTTTAATGGTTTACGATAGATGGATGGTTTTGCACGGTATCGCTGCGGCGCCGCGGTTAATTTTGCCGTTGCAAACACCATCATTGCTGGCGCCACGACATCAGGCGGCAGGGGGGCAGCTGAGGGCAATTGACAGCCGGCAACCGCTTCGCCACGATCTGTGCAAAGGCCCGCTCTGCGGGCGTTTCGGAGAGCATGGCGGTGCTGGTCTTTGTCCGGAGTCGGCTGGTGCTGCTGGCAACCCCGAAAACGGGCAGCACGGCGCTGCATATGGCGCTGGCCGGTCATGCCGACATGGTGTTCCGCAACCTGCCTGCGGTGAAGCACATCGGCTTGCGCCGTTACATGCGTTTCGTGGCGCCGCTGGTGCAGAAGTACTGCGACGGTCCGGTGGAGACCTGCGCGCTGATCCGCGAACCCGAGGACTGGCTGGGAAGCTGGTATCGTTACCGCACGCGCCCGGCGCTCGATGGCACGGCGCGCAGCACCCGCGACATGGATTTCGAGCGCTTCGTGCAGGATTATCTGTGTGCGCCGCCGCCGCCGCATGCTGCGGTGGGCGCGCAGGGGAGGTTCCTCACCGCCGGGAAGGGCGCGGCGCGGGTGGACCGACTGTTCCGCCATGAACGGATGCAGACGTTTTGCGGCTGGCTGGCCGGGCGGCTGGAGGTCGAGGTTTCCCTGCCCGAGGCCAATGTTTCGCCATCGCGCCCCATGGCGCTGAGCGATGCGACCCGCGACCGGCTGCGCCGCGAACGCGCGCGGTGTTTCGCGCTCTATGAACAGGCCGAGGGCTGAAGGGTCCGGCGCGGATGCGTGCGACCGGGGCGCAGGCGCGGAAACTTTGAGCCAATTGCCCCGGCGCGGCCATATTCCCCTCCGCTTCCGGCCCGGTTTCTCTGGTGTGCTGACGCGGATGCCATCTCTGCCGGAGCCGCGCCCATGTCTGCCGAGCCCATGTCTGCCGAGCCCATGTCTGCCGAGCCCATGTCTGCCATGCCCATGTCTGCCATGCCCACCCCAGCGAACTTGCTGCCAGCGTCCCGCGCGCGGATCCGGCGCGCGCGCCATTGCAAACCGATGATGCGCAGCCTGTTGGCGGCGGCGGTGCTGGTCTGTGCCGCGGTGCTGACGGCGCCTGCGGCCCTGGCCTGCACGCAGTCGGTGCCAGACAGCATGCTGCGCGAGATGGTGCGGCTGATCAATGCGGAACGCGCCGCGCGCGGGCTGGCGCCGATGCGTGCCGACCCCGGGCTGGGCGCGCTGGCGCAGGCCCATGCCTGCGACATGGCGCGTAACGGGTTCTTCGGGCATGTCGGCAGCGGCAACCGCGATTTTGCGCAACGCGTGTCGGCGGCCGGGCGCCGTGGCTGCGTGATGTCCGAGAACCTGGCCATGGGGGTGCGTTCGGCGCGCGCGGCGCATGGCGCATGGATGGCGTCTGGTGGGCACCGGGCGAATATCCTCAACCCGCAGCATGTGGCCGTGGGCCTGGGGGTCGCCACGCCGCGCGGCGGGCGCGGGATGCGCTGGGTAACGGTCTTCTCGGCGGGGTGCTGAGGGGGGGGCACCCGAAAGGGCGGGCGACACGGGCAGGGGGGCTCCCGCCCCCGATGCCGCGCGCGATGCGCGCGCGGCCCGGCGTTGGGCCGGGCCGCCCCGGGCGGCCCCCCC
>JAFIEE010000069.1 GCA_020832705.1 Paracoccaceae bacterium | reverse complement strand
CCGGCGGGGCTGATGCCGCTGGATCTGCGGCTGGCCGAAATCCGCTACGCGGTTGATCAGGGCGCGCGGGAAATCGACATCGTCATCACCCGCGCGCATGTGCTGTCGCGCGATTGGGCGGCGCTGCATGACGAGGTTGCGGCCATGCGCGAAGCCTGCGGTCCGGCGCATCTGAAGGCGATTCTGGCCACGGGCGAGTTGCAGACCCTGCGCAACGTCTACGCGGCCTCCATGGTGGCGATGCAGGCCGGCGCGGATTTCATCAAGACCTCCACCGGCAAGGAAGGCGTGAACGCCACGCTGCCCGTCAGCCTGATCATGACCCGCGCCATCCGTGACTACATGGCGCGCACCGGTCACGCCGTGGGGTTCAAGCCCGCAGGCGGGATGCGCCGCGCAAAGGATGCCATCGCCTGGCAGATCCTGATGAAGGAGGAACTGGGCAACCGCTGGCTGGCGCCGGATCTGTTCCGGCTGGGAGCCTCGTCCATGCTCGGTGATATCGAGCGGCAACTGGAACACCACGTCACCGGGCGCTACGCCGCCGCCCACCGCCACGCGCTGGCCTGAGGGAGTGCTCATGCCCACGATATCCGAGATCATGACCACCATGGACTACGGCCCCGCCCCGGAAGCCAGCGACAGCGTGCAGGCCTGGCTGGAGGCGCATGCAGGCGGTTTCGGTCACTTCATCGGCGGCACCTTCACCCCATCCGCCGATCTGTTCGAGGTGGCGAACCCCGCCACCGGCGCGGCGCTGGCCCGCGCCTCGCAAGGGTCGGCGCAGGACATCGCCGCCGCCGTGAAGGCCGCGCGCAAGGCACAAGCGGGCTGGGCCGCGCTTTCGGGGCATGCCCGCGCGCAGCATCTCTATGCAATCGCCCGCAACCTGCAGAAACGCGAGCGCTTTCTGGCGGTGCTGGAAAGCATGGACAACGGCAAGCCCATCCGCGAGTCCCGCGATATCGACGTGCCGCTGGCGGTGCGCCATTTCTACCACCACGCGGGCTGGGCGGCGGTGCTGGCCGATGAATTCCCGGGGCAGGTGCCGCACGGGGTCTGCGGGCAGATCATTCCGTGGAACTTTCCGCTGCTGATGCTGGCGTGGAAGATCGCGCCCGCGCTGGCTGCCGGGAATACCGTGGTGCTGAAACCCGCCGAATACACACCGCTCAGCGCGTTGGCCTTCGCGCAGATCTGCACGGAGGCGGGCCTGCCGCCGGGAGTGGTCAACATCGTCACCGGCGATGGTGCCACCGGCGCGGCGCTGGTGGCGGCCGAGGGCGTGGACAAGATCGCCTTCACCGGATCCACCGGCGTGGGGCGCGAGATCCGCCGCGCCACCGCCGGGACCGGCAAGGCGCTGACGCTGGAACTGGGCGGCAAGTCGCCCTTCATCGTCTTTGCCGATGCCGATCTGGATGCCGCGGTCGAAGGCGTGGTCGATGCCATCTGGTTCAACCAGGGCGAGGTCTGCTGCGCCGGATCACGCATTCTGGTGCAGGAAGGCGTGGCCGGTGCCTTCACCGAACGGCTGCACCGGCGGATGGAAACGCTGCGGCTGGGCGATCCGCTGGACAAGTCGGTCGACATGGGCGCGATTGTCCATCCGGTTCAACTGGCCCGCATCCGCGATCTGGTGGCCGAGGGGCAGGCGCAGGGTGCAACGCTGCATCAGGCCCCTGTGGTGGTGCCCGAAGGCGGAAGTTTCTATCCGCCGTCGATCCTGACGAACGTCGCCCCCGCGAACGTGGTCGCGCAGGCGGAAATCTTCGGCCCCGTGGCCACGCTTGGCACGTTCCGCACGCCCGAGGAGGCGGTGGCGCTGGCCAACAACACCGCCTATGGGCTGGCGGCCTCGGTCTGGTCGGAGAATGTGAACCTGTGTCTGGACGTGGCCGCGAAAGTGAAGGCGGGCGTTGTCTGGATCAACGCCACCAACCTCTTTGACGCGGGCGCACCCTTCGGCGGGATGCGCGAATCAGGCTTCGGGCGCGAGGGCGGGCGCGCGGGGATGGGCGCCTATCTGCGCGCGCCCGCGCCGAAGGGCCGCGCCGCCCCCGTTCCGCCCGCACCGCAGGCGGTGCCGCTGGGCGCCGAACCAGCGTCCGAAGGGATCGACCGCACGGCCAAGCTTTACATCGGCGGCGCGCAGAAACGCCCGGACGGGGGCGCCAGCTACGCGGTGACGGACCCGCGCGGGCGGAGCGTGGGGCTGGCGGGCCTGGGCAACCGCAAGGACATCCGCAACGCGGTCGAGGCCGCGCACAAGGCGTCCGGATGGGCCAGGGTCAGCGGCCACCAGCGTGCGCAGGTGCTGTATTTCCTGGCTGAGAACCTGTCCGCCCGCGCGCCCGAGTTCGCCGCGCGCCTGCGTGCCATGACCGGGGCGCGGGCAGCGGGGGCGCAGGCCGAGGTGGAGGCGAGCATCGCGCGCATCTTCTGGTATGCGGCGCAGGCCGACAAGTTCGACCATGCCGTGCATCCCACCACCAGCGGGCATGTGACGCTGGCGATGAACGAACCCTTTGGCGTGATGGGCATTGCCTGCCCGGTAACGGCGCCACTGCTGGGCTTCGTCTCGCTGGTGCTGCCCGCCATCGCCATGGGCAACCGGGTGGTGGTGGTGCCGTCGCAGGCGCACCCGCTGGCGGCGACCGATCTGTATCAGGTGTTCGACACCTCGGACCTGCCGGGCGGGGTTGTGAACATCGTGACCGGGGACCGCGACGGGCTGGCGCAGGTTCTGGCCGACCACGATGACGTGGCGGCGTTGTGGTATGTCGGCAGCGCGGGCGGGGTGCGCGCGGTGGAAAGGGCCTCGGCCGGGAACCTCAAGGCGACCTGGTGCGCGGTCGAAGGGCTGCGCGACTGGGCGGGTGCCGACGGGCAGGGCCGCGCTTTCCTGCAGCGCGCCACGCAGGTCAAGACGATCTGGGTGCCCTACGGCGAATAACGCGCCCTCGCACGCCGCCCGGATGGCGCGCCGCACCCGCCCGGCATGTTGGGAATCTGTGTCAGTGTGGGTGGCGGCGAGCCCGTCGCCCGCCCCGGGACATGAGCCCGTGGGTGAAAAGGGCCGCCGCCGGTTGATGTAGCGTCGCTTCGGCGGCGCGGTGGGCGTGGTGGCGATGACGCGGGCAGGCTTTGCACCCCCGCGTCGGTCGGCGCTGATGCGGGCCGGGCCGTGGTCGGCATCTGGGCTCTGTCACTGCGGGCGAAGGGCGAACCGGTTGCTGCCGCTGAGAAAATCGCCTTCCATGGCACAGTTGCGGACCTCTCCCTCACCGGGCAGGGCGATCAGCCGCAGGCAGGGGCCACGCAGAACGATCTCGATCCCGTCAGACTCGGCGGTGCGAAGGCGGACCTCGTCGCCGCCACCCTGAACGATTTCGCGCAGGCCACGCACATCGGTCGTTCCGTCCGGGCGCTGCAGCACCATGACGGCCCGCACGATCTCGTCGCCCTGTACGAGCATCCGCGCCTGCACTCCGATCAATCCCTCGCGGGTCGCGATTGCGGCCGAGCCGATCAGCGGCGTGGCATCTCTGACCGGCACCAGAAAGCTTTCGGCGACCCAGCGGTCGGGTCCGATAAGCGCCCAGCCGTCCTGCTGGGCGCGAATCTCGACCTCAACGCCAAGCGGAAGCCGGTCCACCACCTCGAAGCTGGTGAAGGGGCCGCTGCGAACGTTGAGCTGTTCTGCCTGTACGAAGCGGAACCTGTCCTCGATCCCTTCTGCGGCGCGGCTCTCGGGCATGTCCTGTTCGGTCGCGAGTTGCCGCTCCAGCTCCTCGTTGCGGGCCGTAAGCAGGGCGATGCGGATCAACAACTCTTCCATGTTCTGACGATGAACCTCTTCGGCACGCTCCAGTTCCATGCGTCTGTGCTGCTCTGCCGCCTTCATGGCCAGCGCAAGATTCAGATCGCTTCCAAGCGACTCCACCGCGACGGACAGGCGTCGGCTTTCCTCCTCCAGTTCCTCGATCCGTTGGCGCAGGCGCACGGCCACACTGCGCTCCTCTGCCGCAGCGAGCCGCAGCATCGCCATTTCCCGGGCAGTAGCGGGATCACCTGGCACGCTGGCGGCTTCGGCTGCCTCCAGCCGGGCGGCCATGGCAAGCAACTGTTCGCGCTTTTCCTCCAAAGCGATCTCGGCCGCTTCAAGCTGCCCTTGCAGCTCGGTGTCGCGGGTCTCTGCTGCGCGCACCCGTGCGCGCAAGTCTGCCGCGATACTCTCGCTTTCGGCCAAGCGGCGGCGCAAGTTGCGGGCGGTTTCCTGCCCTTCCAGCGCAACGGCCTCGGCATCTGCCAGTTGTCCTGCGAGGCTGCGCAGATCCTCACCGCTGCTTCTGATCTGCGCCTCGGCCTCGGTCAGTGCGGTTCGCAAAGCGTCGCGCTCGCCGCTCATCGTGTCGAGTTCGGCCAGCACCCGGTCAAGCGCGGCTTCTGCGCGGCGACGGGACAGATCGGCCTCCACCGCCATATCCAGCGCGCGATCGACCTCGCGCTCCAGTCGCGTCATGTTCGGATTGTGGACTGCGGGCGCGCCGGTGCCATCGCCGGTGCCCGCGAGGATGCCCCCGCCTGCATCAGCGGCGGGCGCGGCCTCCGCCAGTTGCAGCGGGTCGGCGGCGGGCGCCGGCGCCTGCGCAGCGGTCAACGCGTCAGGAGCAGCGGGCGCAAAAGGGTCGGAGGGGACACGGGTTTCGGGCCGATCCGGGCTGGCGATGGCATCCGGCGCAGCAATTGCCGGGGCATCCGGCGCAAGGTCACTTCCGACAGGCCTTTGCGCAAGGGTATTGTCGGTAGTCCAAGCGCTCTCGGCAGCCCGCCCTGTCTGTCCGCCTGATGGTGGGTCGGCAGCCGCCTGCCCCGAGAGCGCCTCGGCAACCGGCGCCCCCGGATCAACAGGTTCGCCCGTCGCGGGGAAGGCTGTAGCGGGATCGGCGGCTGCATTTTCAGGGGCGTCAGGCGCAGGGGCCTCGGGCCGGACAGATGGCGCATCGCCGGTTCCCGAAACGGGTCCGGCCTGCCCATCCATCCGGGCCAGAAGCGGCGCAAGCGGTATCTCATTCACTCCGACATGCGCCACCGAACTGCGTGAGCGAGGGCCGGGAAGAACCACCAGAACCTCCTGTCCGACGGGCCCGATGATGGCATGCATCCCGTCGAGGCTCGGCAAATCCGGGACCCCTTCGGTGATCACAGTGCCGCGGCGATGAAGCGGGTCGCCCGTGCCCGACAACCAGTCAAGCAACGCCTGAGCGGGAAAAGCCGTGATCCGGTGCGGCTCGGTCAGAAGCAGAAGGTCACGGCCGGGCAGATAATGCAGTTCGGGGATGTCGAAACGCTGTTCTGCCAGCGCCGAATTCAGGCCGCGCTCGCGCGCCGGGTGATGGGGCGGAAGCAGCAGGCCGAAGTGGCGGTCGGTGTGCACGGCCAGCGCCTCGATCCCCGGCAGCCAGACCAGCCCCTGCAGGGGTTCGTCAAGCCGCACCGGAATCTGCTCCACAAATCCTTCGCCGGGTCGGCGCAGGGCGGCGACCGAAACGAGGGTGTGCGGGGTCATCGTGCCGGGCTGGCTCATCACCGCCGACAGCCCCCATCTGCGCGGCTCCGGCGCAATCAACCTGGCCGCGGACCAGATGGTGAGGCCGGTGACAAAGCCCTCGCGCGCGACCTCCACCTCCGATGTCCAGCGGTCTTGCCGCGCATCGTCGGCGCGGCGCAGGGCGACTTCGGTGAAGCCTTTGCCGCCGATCAGCAACACGTCGAGCGCGTTCGGCCCCGAGGTGATGAAATCGATATGGTCGACGCGCTCTTCCGCCACAAGGACCTGAGCGACCTCTCGGCCCTCGGCGCCCAGATCGAAGAGGCGCAGGAAGGGGCGCCTGCCATGCGGGAAAAAGGTGACCAGCCAACGGCCATCCGGGCTGATCCGGGCGGCATGCCCTTCGCCAGCGTTCTGCAGGATGCGCGGCACGTCTTCGCCACGGAACTCCAGCGCGCTGCGGAGCGTTCCGGCAGGGATGTCGCGGGCGATGAAGCCGCCGCGGCGGTAATCATAGACCGCAAGGTGTTCGCGGTCGGAATGGGGCTGGCCGCGCAGCAACAGGAGGCCCGCTTCAGGGGCGGTGTCGGTCGAGCGGAAAGTCCGCCCACGCTCGGGGATCGGATAGCTGCGCGGGAGTTCCGCACGCTCTGCCGAGTCCATGTCGCCCAGCGCTCCGGCGCGGCAGGTCCCGGCGTCAGGCGCGGGTCCGAGGGTCGCCAGCCAGTCCCGGACCGCGTCTCGGCCATTGAGGTTGGCCTCGATCCCGGGCAGTTGCAGCCGCAGGCGCTCCAGGTCATGCCAGTGGGTCAGACAGCCGGGGTTGAAGGCCGCCGCCGCGGCACGGTCGCCGCCGTCGCCAAGACGCAGATCCAGGCGCTGAATCTGGAACAGCGTGTTCAGGGTGGCGGGATTTTCGCCCTGCAGCCCGTCGATGGCAAGGTTGCGCAGGCCCGACAGGCTGGCAAGCCTGTGGAAATCGGCACCCTGCACGTCATCAAGACGCAGCTTTTCAAGCCGTGAGATGCGGTTCAGCCCCGACAGATCGCTTTGCACGCCACCGATGCGCACGGTCCCGAAGCCCGAGTCGCCGGTGCGGATATTGTCGAACTCGACCCGCGCCCCGGACGGACCGGTGACGCTGAATTCGGGCACGCCGCCGGGGCGAAAGGCCGCCATGTCAAGCCGCGTGCCTTCGGTCAGAGTGATATGGAGATGCCACGGCCCCAGAAGCCCGTTCAACTCGCGCAGCGTGATGGTGCCCCCATCGGTTTCGGGCAACAGGCCAAGGCGCAGTTCGCGCAGGGCGGTGCGGCGCAGGGGGGCCAGAAACGCCGGGTCCACGGGAATGTTCTCCAGCCGGAAACGCTGGAGGCCGCTGTTCACGATGCCGCTGATGTTTTCCAGCGAGTCCGGGCGGACCAGACCGAAGCCGTTGAGGTTGATACCTTCTGCGATGAGGTCGGCGAAGAAATCCAGATTGCGGATCTGCTCACCCCGGAGGTAGATTGAGTGGGTGTTTTCGCTGATGCAGGTGGTGGTCCAGGGGATCGTGAAGCCGGGGCGATCGGTGCCTTCGCCGCAGGGCTCCACCCGGGTGGGTCGCGCGGGCGGCTCGGGGGCAGGGGGCAGCTCGCTGGCCACTTCGGCAGGGCCGCCCCCCTCAGGCTGCAGACTGCGCAGCAAGAGCGCGCGGGCCGCATCATATTCGGCCCGTTGCGCGGCATCGAGATAATAGCCCAGCAACATGAAGGCCACTTCGGGTTGCTGCCCGTCCCCCCGGTGATAGGCTGACAGCAGCCGCTCGAAACCCGATCGCCCCTCGGCCGCAGGATCAAGCCCCTCCGGCAGGACGAGTTCGAACACGTCGAACAACTTCGCGGCACCGGGTGCCGTCAGCGCGACCTCCGTCATCTCGTAGCCCGCCGCGCGCAAGTCGGCGCGGGTGTTGTGCAGCACCGCCGAGCCGCTGCCGATCGACGCCAGAAAGACAGTCACCGGCGGATTGTCAGGATGGTTGATGTGAAAATCACCGCTTTCGGGGTCGTGCGGTGCGTGGACGATCTGGGAGCGGCCTGTGTCGATTTCCTTGAAGCTTGCGGGAATGGAGAAATCGAAACCGCCGAACGAAAGCGCCTGCGGTTCGGCAATGGCCGGTGCCGCAGCCACGTCTTCAGGTGCGGTGTATTCGTCGCCGGGCAGGACAAGGGCGTGGGTCAGCAGATGATCCTCGGCACGGCGGGCAAGTTCTCGTTCATAGTCCGCGCGCAGGTCGTGGCGGCCGCTGAGGGCCTGCCGCCCCGACAGGGCCAGCGCGCTGCCGATGGCAAAGGCACTGAACGGATTCTCGCGCGGCTCGATCCAGAGCATCGCATGGGTCGTCGCCGTCGCCTCGGCGCGCAGGCGGGTGTGCAGCCATGCCAGCCCGACCAGCGGCATGTCCCCCGCCCGCAAGTCCCCCGGGGCGGTGCCTTCGGACGCAAGCTGGTGCAGGCCGTTCTGCGATTGCACCGCCAGATTGTGCATCGCTGCCACGATCAGCGCCCGGTCGGTGAAGCCATCCAGAATCTCCTGCGCTTCGGCCAGTTCCCGCACTGTCAGCGCGCCCATCGGGCCGAATTTCGCGGCGATCACCATGGCGGCAATCCCGTTGCTGTTGTCGCGCAGGGCCGAAGCGCCGGCCGCGCGCATACGGCGCAAGCGGCTTTCGCCAAGCAGGCGCAAATCCTCGATGGCGTCCTCGATGCCGGCAAGCATCATCGGATCATGGCGCCGGTTGGCGGCGATCACGGACCGCAGGGCGCTCAGGCTCGCCAGCAGCTCCGCATCGGCGGCGGCTTCGGCAAGGAACGCGACCCGCGCCTCTGCCTCCGAGAAATCGGTCATCAACCCGAGACCAAGCGCCAGAACGCCAATGCCGCGCGTCTCGGCCACAAGCCCCGACAGCGTAGGCGTCTGTAACGCCGGATCGGCTGCGTGCAGGGCCCGCTCCAGTTGCTCGGCGGTGCCGCTCAGCCGAGCGGAGGCGCCCAGCAGCGCGCGCGCGGCGGCATTGTGCCGCCGGGTCTGGCCGGTCGCGGCTGCCTCGGGGTGCAGACGCGCCAGATCCTGCCCGCTCACCGCCGCCAGAATCGCGGTGTGGTAGAGCCCGCGGCGCAGCCGGTCGGAACGCAGCGTCCCGCCCAGCGTACGCGCGCCGCTGCGCACCTGCACCAGCGCGCCAATCCGCGCGACGTTCAGAAACACCCTTGGAAACTGGAAATCGACATGCTCGGGATGGATGCGCAGATAGTCGAGTTCGTCACCGACGAAGGGCGCCGCAAAGAGCACGCTTTCGCCGCCGATATTGGCAAACTGGGCTGCTGAAGGCCTGGGAAACATCGCGCCGACAGCGGCGATGCACAGCACTATCGGTGCCAGAAGGCGCTGCACGGGGATGGAGCGGAGCGCAAGGCAGTGCAGCAGGAGGGCGGAAGCTACAAACGGCAAGCTGGGCAAGAATTTTTCCCTAATCCAAAGTTGTCACGGCAATCGAGCGGTGGGAGACAAGGTCTTGTGATGATGCCGACCAGCGAAATACCAGCCGACGGTGCGTCAAGCCTCAGTGTTGTCTGGGGAGGCCATGAGATCAAGCCGGCATTCTCCAGGTGGCCTCCCGTCTGACGACACGATCATCCGAGAGGACAAGAATGAACGCATCGCTGTCGCAAAGAGTCTCCTCGGCCAGAGCCCCTTGGGAATACCGTGATTCACGGTTCCGCCGAAATGCTTCATGCTGAGGCTTCCGCGGCCCGAGCGGTTCCGCCATCCTCCGCACCGTTCAGCAACCGCGGGCAAGATCCGCCCAAAGGCTGCCACGCGGGTAGCCTCAGATTGCGTGCTCAGCCCAGCAGTCGTTGCTGCACGCCCGTAAGGTGCCGAAACAGGAGATCGCGGCTGTGGGCGCGGTCGCGGTTGCACAATGCCTCCACGATCTCCTCGTGTTCACCCTGATATATCTGCCAGTTCTCCGGCGAGAAATCCCGCTGCTTGAGCCGCTGCCACGCCTCGCTTCGGCGTTCGGCGGCGATGCGGTCACCGAGCTCGCGAAACAGCTGGTTGCCGGTGGCGTGGAAGAGCAACCGGTGAAACCCCGCATCCCATGCCTCGCAATCGCGCCAGTCGCGGCTACCCCGACCGCGCAGCACGAATGCGCGCATTTCTTCGAGTTGGGTTTCCGCTGCGTTCAGGACGATCAGATCCGGCAGGCGCGGCTCGATCACCGTGCGCAGGGCCAGGATCTCGGCCGGGCTGGCGTGAGGCGCGGATGCAGCGCGGCCGGACCCCGCGCCCACCGAGCCGTTCCCGACCCCTTCGGCCGCAAAGGTGCCACGCCCCACCCGGCGCAGCAGCAATCCCTCTGCCGCCAACTGATCGAGCGCAGAGCGCACCGCGGCCCGTGACAGTCCCGTGCGCGCTGCCACGTTGCGCTCTGTCGGCAAGCGACTGCCGACGCGCAAATCGCCCGAGGTCAGCGCCTGGCGCAGCGCTGCGAGCAGCTGCGCCTTCGAAGCATACCGGGTTTCGAACACTGCGGCGGTGCGCGGAGGCAGCGGATCGCCGCCGCCCGAAAGATCGTCTGATTGAACCATGTCCTGCCCGAAAGTTGAGCGCTGCGCCGGACCTTTGATGCCAACCTTGATAATGGACGCGATGGGAATTGACAAGCCAATTTGGCTGCGCAATGATATCATTGGTTGGCAAATGGTCGACCATATCTCATCAAGCGGGGAGTCCGTCATGAATTCCGTCGTTCGACCGCGCGCGCAGGGTTTGCCGCGCAATGTCCTGTCTCGGCGCACTGTACTGGGGGGCATGGCTGCCGCTGGCGGCGTCCTGGCTGCGCCGGCTGTCCTGCGGGCCCAGTCGCGGCAACTTGTGTTCGCGACCTGGGGCGGTTCATGGGAAGCGGCAATGCGCAGCGCCTGGTTCGATCCTTTCACCGCTGCCACGGGCATCGACATCGTGAGTGTCAGCGGCAACACCTATGGACGCGTCCAGGCCATGGTCGAGGCCGGGCGCCCGGAATGGGACGTGGTCGAAGTGCTTCCCGATTTCCAGTGGATCGGTGCTTCGGCCAACCTTCTGGAGCCACTTGACTTCTCGGTCATTGACACCTCCGGCGTGATGGAGGGCGACGATCTGGTGACGGAGTTTTCGATCCCGCAGGTGCTTTTCTCCAGGGTGATGACGTATTCGACCCGCTTCGACGAGGTGCCAACGGATTTCGCTGCGTTCTGGGATACCCAGCGCTTCCCCGGGCGCCGCGCCTTCTACAGTCGCGCCAATGGCGGGATGCTGGAGGCGGCGCTGCTGGCCGACGGAGTCGCACCCGAAGACCTGTATCCGCTGGACATTGACCGGGCCCTGGCCAAGCTGGACGAGATCCGCGACGACATCCTGTTCTACGAGACCAACGCGCAGGGCGAGCAGTTCATGTCCGACGGGCAGACCACCCTTGGGCTCCTGCCCGACGGGCGGGCACTGAACATCCGCAACACCGGCGCGCCAGTGGACATCCAGTATGCCGCGAGTTTCCTGACCTGGTCGACCATGGTTGTGCCGCGCGGCGCGCCCAACGCGGCTGCGGCAATGGAGTTCCTGGCCTACAGCCTGACGCCCGAGGCGCAGGCGGCCATTGCCGAGGCCTACACCTACGGGCCCGTCGTGCCCGCGGCCTTCGACATGATCTCGCCCGAACGCGCCGCCATCCTGTCGGGTGGGCCACAGATGGCGGGGCAGGCCGTCCTGTTCGGCGAAAAGTGGTGGGGCGAGAACCTGTCTCAAGCCAGCGAGCGGCTGACCGAGTGGATGCTGGGCTGACGCCGGTAGCGATCGGGGAGGGAGGCGCGTGCGAAATCTGACAGGGGGCGGGGCCTGGCTGGTCCTGCCCGCCGTCCTTCTGCTGGCGGCATTCTTCCTTTGGCCGGTGGGTGAGTTGGTCGCACGCAGTTTCCGTGACCCGGCGGGCGCATGGGTGCACTATCAGCGGATCTGGGAGGTGCCGGCGTATCTGCGCATCCTCAACCGCACGCTTGTCATCAGCGCGATGACCACCGTGATCTGCGTGGTGCTGGCCTATCCGCTCGCCTATCGGCTTGTCACCGCAAGCCCGATGGGACGCGCAGTGATTCTGGTGTGCGTGCTGATCCCGTTCTGGACCAACCTGCTGGTGCGCTCCTATGGGTGGATCATCATGCTCAACCCGCAGGGCGTGATCAATTCCGCACTTATGGGGCTTGGGTTGATCGACGAACCGCTGCGGCTTGTCTACAATACCACAGGTGTCCTGATCGGCATGTCGCAGATCATGCTGCCGTTCATGATCCTGCCCATCGCTGCAGTGATGGCGCGCCTGGATCCGAAGGTGACACACGCGGCGCGCAGCCTTGGCGCCACGCCGGTGCAGGCGTTCTTCAAGGTCTATCTGCCGCTGACGATGCCCGGGGTGATGGCGGGTTCGGTTCTGGTGTTTACCATCAGTCTCGGCTTTTTCGTCATTCCCGCTCTGCTCGGCGGCTCGCGCGAGATCCTGCTGGCACAACTGATCGAATTCAACATCAACCAGGTGCTCAACTGGGGCCTTGCCGCGGCACTGTCCACGGTGCTCCTGATCGCCACGCTGGGGCTCTACTGGATCGGCGACCGCTGGTTCGGACTGGGCCGTATCTGGGGGCTGAAATGACACCACCGCGGAGACTCGACATCTTGCTGTCCGGCGCGGTTGTGGCCGTATCGGTCTATCTGGTGCTGCCGACGCTGGCGATCATCCCGATCTCTTTCAGCGACACCGACTTCATCATCTTTCCGCCGCAAGGCTTCTCGCTGCGCTGGTACGAGACGTTCTTCACTCAGCCCGCATGGCGCAATGCCGCGATCACCAGTTTCATCGTGGCGACGCTGGCAGCCGTCCTGGCCACCGTGCTGGGAACCCTGGCAGCGCTTGGGCTGGCGCGGCTGGGCCAGAGGCTGGCGCGAGGATTGGGCGCGCTGTTCATCCTGCCCCTGATCGTGCCGACGATCATCACTGCGGTCGCATTCTACGGCACCTTTTCCCGCCTGGGCATGGTGGGGAACGTCCCCGGGCTGGTGCTGGCGCATACCATCCTGGCGCTGCCCTTCGTGGTCATCAACGTTTCGGCGGTCATGCAGAAGGTGGACTGGCGCATTGTCGATGCCGCCCGCAGCCTGGGCGCCACGCCTCTGCAGGCGTTCTGGAAGGTGACGCTTCCGGCCATCCGTCCCGGAGTGCTGGCGGGCGCGGTGTTCGCTTTCCTCACCAGCTTCGACGAGATCGTGATCGCCCTGTTCATCAGTGGCGCCCGCGCCGTCACCCTGCCCGTGCAGATGTGGAGCGGCATCCGCTTCGAGATCAGCCCCGTTGTGGCCGCTGCCTCGTGCCTGCTGCTGCTGATGTCATGCTTCATGCTCACCCTTTACTGGTTGCTCAGAAAGGATCCCGTGCAATGACCGATGCCACCACCACCACCTCCGTTTCCCCGGAGGAGTTTGCCGCGCGTCGCGCTGCCGCGCGGAACGCCGCCACCGAGGCGGGTTTCGACGGTCTGCTGGTGTGCTCGCGCGGGGGCGGAACACTGGACCGCTATGCCGATGCGATGTATCTTGCGAACTTCTACTCGCCCTTTCCCTATATTCCTGATCTTCCGGGCAGTTGGACCGGTCGCGGCCATGCCTTTCTTGTGCTGCCCGCGACGGGTGATCCGGCGCTGATCGTCGATGTGCCCAACGACGGCCGCATCGCCTTGCCGGACGCCTGCATCATCCGCGCCGACCGCGTGCTGGAGGCAACGGTCGCCGCGCTGAAAGACGCCGGGCTGGCGCAGGGGCGTATCGGGATCGTTGGCCACGACGTGCTTTCGATGGCGGCCCACACGGCGCTGGCGGAAGCGCTGCCCGGGGCGTCATGGGCGGGCGCCGACGCCGTGGTTGGCGCTCTGCGCGCCGTGAAATCCCCGGCCGAGGTGGAGAAGCTGCGCCGCGCATCGCAGCTTGGCTCACGCATGATCGAAGCAATGATGGAGGCCGCCGTGCCCGGCGCCTTGCACGGCGAGATCGTGGCCGCGGGCACCGACGTGCTGATCCCCGCGGGGGGGATGCTCTACAACTCCTTCATGGCCTCGGGGCGTGGCGGGGCCGCGCCGAAGCTGTCGCGTGCGAACTTCCCCACCTGGGGTTCCTCCGACCGACTGGAAGAGGGCGACTGGTTTCGCGTCGGTATCTCGGGGGTGCTGGACGGGTATGCCTTCGACCTGGCGCGGTCACGGGCGGTGGGCCCGGTGTCCGCGCGCCAGATCGAACTGTTCGAAGCGGCCATGTCCACGGTCGAGGCCGCTGCCGCTGCTATCCGCCCCGGCGCCACGGCGGGCGAAGTCGCCCGCGCGGGCCTCGGGCGTCAGCAGGAGCTGGGTTTCAGTCTGGATGGAGTGTTCTCGGGGATGGGCCATGGCATCGGGCTGGGCTGGGATTCGCCGTGGCTGGTGCCCGACGACGCAACGCCGCTTGTCCCCGGAATGGTGCTTTGCCTTGAACGCACCGTCACCGCCGACGGCCATCTGGGGGATTTCGAAGAAACGGTGCTGGTCACCGACACCGGCGCCGAAACCATCACTGACGCCCGGCAGCGCTGGTGGTGAAGGGAGACGACATGACAGCACGCGCGGGCGCCGCCATCCGCATCGAGCGGCTCAACAAGATCTATGGAGACCTCAAGGCCGTCGACGATGTCTCGCTCGACATTGCGGCGGGCGAATTCCTCACGCTTCTTGGGTCCAGCGGATCGGGAAAGACCACCACGCTGATGATCGTCGCGGGGTTCGCCTTGCCTGATTCCGGAAATGTCTGGATCGGAGATCGCCCGATCACCCAGCTTCCGCCGGAGCGCCGCGGACTGGGTGTGGTGTTCCAGTCCTATGCCCTGTTCCCGCATCTGGACGTGAAGGAGAACATTGCCTTTCCACTGCGCATGCGCCGTGTCCAGGCGGCGGAAATCGAGCGGAAGGTGGCGCGTGTGCTGGAACTGGTCGAACTCGGCGCCTTCCGCGACCGACGCATCGGCCAGTTGTCGGGTGGCCAGCAGCAACGCGTCGCTTTGGCGCGTGCCCTTGTCTTCGAACCGCCCGTGCTGTTGATGGACGAACCGCTTGGCGCGCTGGACCGCAAGCTGCGCGAGCAGTTGCAGGTCGAGATCAAGCGCATCCAGCGCGATCTCGGGGTGACCGTCATCTACGTCACCCATGACCAGGAAGAGGCGCTGTCGATGTCCGACCGGATCGCCATCATGGCCGAGGGCCGGATCCTGCAGACCGGCACCCCGGACGAGGTCTACGAAGCTCCGCACTCGGCCTATGTTGCGGATTTCCTGGGAGAATCCAACTTCATCCGCGGGCAGGCAAGCGAAACCGGCCTGCTGGCGCGCACCGACGGCGACCCCCGATGCATGGCGGCAGCGCGCGCGACCGTGGCGGCGGGTGCCGAGGCGGTCGGAATCGTCCGCCCCGAGGCCATCCGGCTTGAGGCGGACACCAGGGGTCTGCCCAACCAGATCACCGGCGAGATCGAACTGCGCGAGTTTCTGGGCGCCGATCTGCGGTTGTCAGTATTGACCCCGGTCGGTGCGCTTACGGTGCGCACCCCGCGGCTGGGTCAACATGCCGGGCTGTTGCCCGGCGCGCGGGTCACCCTGGGCTGGTCGGCCGAGGACATGGCTCTCTTTCCCGCAGACAAGGGCGGGACATGACGGCCGGTTCCGCACCGGGGTTGTGGGCCGCCACCGCGTGCGAAGTCGCCCCCGAAGCCATGCCGCTGGAGGGAGAGGCAAGCGCCGATGTGGCCATCATCGGAGGAGGATTCACCGGGCTGTCGACCGGACTGCACCTGGCCGAGGCCGGGGTGGATGCGGTGGTGCTCGAGGCAGCCGCCTTCGGTTACGGTGCCAGCGGTCGCAATGGCGGGCAGGTCAACCCCGGCCTGAAATGGGGGCTGAGTGAACTCGAGGCCCGGTTCGGCGAAGTCGGCGCGCGGCTGTTCCGGCTTGGCGATACCGCGCCCGACTTCCTGGCTGCGCTGGTGCAGCGCCTTCAGTTGCCCTGCCGCTTCCGTCGCGACGGGGTGCTGCGGCTTTCACATACCGCCGCCGCTGCCACCGCTGCCCGCGCCGATGCCGAGTCGTTGCGCGCGCGTGGTATTGATGCCGTGCCGCTGGACCCCGAAGATGCCGCCCGGTACAGCGGCACGGACTACTATTGCGGCGGGCTGCTGGACCCTCGCGGGGGCAGCGTGCATCCACTGGATCTGGTCCGGTCACTGGCGCACGCGGGCCGCAGCGCAGGGCTTCGGCTGCATGCCCACAGCCCTGCCACCGCGCTTGAGCGCCATGGCGCAGGTTGGCGCATCGAGACTTCGGGCGGGCGCTTGTGTGCGCGCAGCGTGGTCATCGCCACCAACGGCTACAGCGATGCGCTGGTGCCGGGGCTGGCGCGCTCGCTCCTGCCGGTCAACAGCTTTCAGATCGCCACCGCGCCCCTGCCACCCGAGGTCGCGTCGACCATCCTGCCCGGCGGGCAGACCGCGTTCGACAGTCGGCGCCTGATCGTCTATTTCCGCAAGAGTCCCGACAATCGCCTGGTCTACGGCGGGCGGGCGTCGTTCTCGTCCGACCGCGAGACCGGGACCGATACGGGCGATTATGCGGCCATCCATCAGGCGATGATCGAAACCTTCCCCCAGCTTTCCGGTATTGCCATCGCGCACCGCTGGACCGGGCTGGTCTGCATCACACCCGATTTTCTGCCGCACTACCATCGCCCCGCCGAGGGTCTGCACGCGGTTGTCGGTTTCAACGGGCGTGGCGTGGCGCTGTCGGTGCATGCCGGTGCCTGGCTCGCCGGGCAAGTGACGGGTCAACCGATGCCTGATGTCGGCATGCCCTGCACCCCGATCCGACCGCTTCCGTTCCACACCCTGCGCGCGCCATTGCTCAACCTTGCGATGCGCGGCCAGCAGCTTCTCGACCGTCTGGGCCGCTGAGGGTCCACGCACGGCCCCGCCTGCGCCGGGCCTGCGACCGGACACCCCCGGGCCAACGGCGTCACCTGCGGATCGCCAAGTCGGACCTGCGCGGCATTTTCAGCGTGTTCGGGCGCCAACTGGCAGGTCAGGTCGTTCGCGAATGCTGTAGGAGTTTTCCGGCGGCGCGCTCCGGGCATGCGGAGGTTCGGCGTTTCCGGCAGCGAGGTCAGCCCGCCCGGCCCGAAAAGCGGCTTGCGGATTATCCGTCAACCGCGCGCGGTCGCGATGTCAAAGCCCGGGACACTCTGGCGCGGATGCGCGGCTTCTTCTCGACAATGTCCGCGTCTCGGGCTCGGATATCCGTCTGAGCGGGTCGAAAGGTCGGCTGGCTGCACAGCCGACAAGCGGCCGAGGCGTTGCGCCGCCCGAAGTTCCCACTCTTGTTCGGAAATGGCGCACCACAGAAAACGAAGATGAGAACTGGAAAGTCGTTGTAACACGGAAAGTTGGAGGCAAGTAGCGTTGGTTCCTGGGACAGACCACCGCCGTCACCTGCCTACTCCGTCTGGACCTGTCACGTATTTGTGGACCTGTCACGTATTTGTGCCGCCCCCAGTGCTCGTCTAGGCCACTTGGCGTT
>JAFIEE010000068.1 GCA_020832705.1 Paracoccaceae bacterium | reverse complement strand
CGGTGAGCAGTGGGGGGCGCTCCGCCCCTCGGCGCTGACGCGCCTCACCCCCCGGAGTATTTCCGGCAAGAAAATGGCCAGAGACCGCTGTGCGACAGTGAACGGACTCACGGCAGAACCTCGGCCAGTTGGCGGGCGACGCGGGCGGTCGATCCGGCCTCGTCCAGCGGGTCGCGGCGCAGGCGATGGCGCAACGCCATGGGGGCGGCGGCGCGGATATGGGCGCGGGTGACCTCGGGGGCGCGCTCATGAGCGGCGAGCGCGCGGGCGGCGCGCAGCAGGGTCAGTTCACCACGCAGCCCGTCGGAACCCAGCGCCAGGCAGACTGCGGCGCAGTCATGCAGCGCCACGCCGGACGTGCGCACCTGCGGCAGGGCGGCGCGGGCCGCGAGGATCCGGTCGCGCAGGGTGGCGTCCTGCGGCGCCCATTCGGCCATGAACGCGGCGTGGTCGTTTTCATAGGCATCGCGGCGGCGGATCACCTCGATCCTTGTGTCGATGTCATCGGGGCTTTTCACCTCTACCGAGAGGCCGAAGCGGTCCAGAAGCTGCGGGCGCAATTCGCCCTCTTCCGGGTTGCCGGACCCCACCAGCACGAAGCGCGCCGGGTGGCGGATGGACATGCCTTCGCGTTCGACCACATTCTCGCCCGATTGCGCCACATCGAGCAGCAGGTCGACGATGTGATCCTCCAGAAGGTTCACCTCGTCGATATAGAGGTAGCCGCGGTTCGCGCGCGCCAACAACCCGGCTTCGAAAGCCTTTTCGCCGCGCGTCAGCGCGCGTTCGATGTCCAGCGCACCGGTCACGCGGTCCTCGGTCACGCCAAGCGGCAGGTCCACCACCGGTGTGGGACGGTGGGTGATCGTGGTGTCGGTCACATCGGCCCAGTCGGGGCAATCCTCGGCACGGGCGGAATTGCAGGGGCAACCCGCCACCGCTTCGATCGGTGGCAGAAGGGCGGCCAGTGCGCGCACAGCGGTGGACTTGCCGGTGCCACGGTCGCCGAACACCAGCACGCCGCCGATCCGGGGGTCGATGGCGGTCAGGACCATCGCGGTCTTCATCTCGTCCTGTCCGACGATGGCGGCGAAGGGGAACGGCGTCATGCGGCCTCCTGTATCCTGAATCCGGACAGCGGGTCGCGCCCCTGCCAGGTGCCCGTCACCCCGGCGATCCGGAAACGGGCGTAAAGTTCCTCGTTGAACCAGCCTTCCTCGCGGACGGCGCGGATGGCGTCGGCGTGGGGGCCGCGGCGGGCGAAGGCGGCCATGCTGGCTTCATCGGGCCAGATGGAAAAGGTCACCTGATGCAGCAGCGGCACCTCGCCGATGCCGATCTTGAAGATCACGTCAGGATCAGCCCCGATGCGCGCCGAGATATCCGGCACCCGGCCCCAGAAGCGCAGCGCGCGGGCGGGTTTCACGGTGGCGCGGGTCATGGCGGCGATGGGGCCGTCGGCGCTGCCCTCGGGCGCGAAGGGGCGCGCGCCGGACCAGTGCCCGCGGGCCGAGAACGGCTCCAGAAACAGCGTGAGGCTTTCGTCGGCGCGCGCGCGCCAACCGCTGAAGGGGGCATGATCCAGCCCGCTCCGCGCCATGTCGGCACTGTCCCAGACGCCGAGAATGGCCCAGGTGCCCCAGTTCGGGCGGGGCGTGAACCCTTCGCCGGTGCCCGAGCCACAGAGCTTCCAGAACCGCAGCCCCGCCCGTTTCGGCAGGGCGAAGCGCGCCGCGCCCATCTGGCCGAGCACCCACAGCCGCGCCATGGCACGGTCGAAGCGGAACAGGCTGAGGGTGACCGATTGCATGACGATTCCCGGGCCGAACGTGACTCAGGGAAGATTGTCACACATTATGGACATAGTAAAGTGCGTGCTGTAAGCTAAAGTTGACAGTTGACGCCCCGGCAGGTCTGATCGGGCAAAACGAAGGGAACCAGCATGATCGAATCGCAAGCGGGCACGCGGGCCATCGTCATCGGCGC
Source organism: Paracoccaceae bacterium (assembly GCA_020832705.1). Taxonomy (GTDB): domain Bacteria; phylum Pseudomonadota; class Alphaproteobacteria; order Rhodobacterales; family Rhodobacteraceae; genus Rhabdonatronobacter. Next base: position 15,339 of record JAFIEE010000068.1, on the reverse strand, counting down.
CGGGCTGGGGGGGCTCGCCTCGGCCATGCGGCTTGGGGCCAAGGGCTATGCCGTGACCGTGCTGGACCGGCTGGACCGGCCCGGCGGGCGCGGATCGTCGATCAGCCGCGGCGGGCACCGGTTCGACCTGGGCCCCACCATCGTCACCGTGCCGCAGGGACTGCGCGACCTCTGGGCCGCCTGCGGGCGCGATTTCGACCGCGATGTGACCCTCAAGCCGATGAACCCCTATTATGAAATCCGCTGGCCCGACGGCGCCAGCTTCACCATGCGCGACGATGCGCAGGCAATGGAGGCCGAGGTTGCGCGGCTCGCGCCTGGCGATCTGGAAGGGTATCGGAAATTCCTGCGCGATGCCGAGGCGCGCTACTGGTTCGGCTACGAGGATCTGGGCCGCCGCCCCATGAACAGGCTGTGGGATCTGATCAAGGTCTTGCCGAAATTCGCCTGGCTGCGGGCGGACCGGTCGGTTTATGCCCATGCCGCGCGGCGCTTCCGCGATGAGCGGCTGCGCTTCGCGTTTTCCTTCCACCCGCTGTTCATCGGTGGCGATCCGTTCCGCGTGACCTCGATGTATGCGCTGGTCAGCCACCTGGAAAAGGCATTCGGCGTGCATTACGCCATGGGCGGGGTGCAGGCGATCGCGCAGGCCATGGCCGATGTGATCCGCGATCAGGGCGGCGATCTGCGCCTGGGCGTCGAGGTGGACGAGATCACCGTCACCGGCGGCCGCGCCTCGGGCGTGCGTCTGAGCGACGGCACGGAACTGACCGCCGACATCGTGGTATCGAACGCCGATGCGGGGCATACCTACACGCGGCTTCTGCGCAAGCGCGCCCGGCGACGCTGGAGCGATGCGCGGCTGAAGCGCACGCGCTGGTCCATGGGGCTCTATGTCTGGTATTTCGGCACGCGCGGCACGCGCGGGATGTGGCGGGACGTGGGGCACCATACCATCGTGGTTGGTCCGCGCTATCGCGACCATATCAGGGACATCTTCATCCGCGGCAAGCTGGCCGAGGACATGAGCCTTTATGTGCACCGCCCCTCGGTCACCGACCCGTCGGTGGCGCCCGAGGGGGATGACTCGTTCTACGTCCTGTCCCCGGTGCCGCATCTGGGGCATGACAATGGCGTGGACTGGCAGACCGAGGCCGAACCCTACCGCGCCAGGATGCTGCAAATGCTTGAAGAACGGCTGCTGCCCGGCCTGTCCGGGCGGGTGACCGAGAGCCTTGTGTTCACACCCGAGACATTCCGCGACCGCTACCTGTCACCGCTGGGCGCGGGGTTCTCGATCGAACCGCGCATCCTGCAAAGCGCCTGGTTCCGTCCGCATAACGTGTCCGAGGAACTGCCGGGGCTTTACCTTGCAGGCGCGGGCACACATCCGGGCGCGGGGGTTCCGGGCGTGATCGGCACCGCCGAGGTGCTGGCGCAACTGGTCCCCGATGCACCGCCCGCGGCCCCGATGCGGATGGCGGCGGAATGAGCGCCGCGCAGGACATGGAGGCCTGCCGCGCGGCGATCCGCACCGGCTCGCTGAGCTTTCACGCGGCCTCGAAACTGCTGCCGGCGCGGGTGCGCGATCCGGCGCTGGTGCTCTATGCCTTCTGTCGGCTGGCCGATGACGCGGTGGACGAAGGCCGCGACCCGGTGGCCGCGGTGCTGCATCTGCAGGACCGGCTGGACCGCGTCTATGCCGGCAGGCCGCGCGCGGCGCCGGTCGACCGTGCCTTTGCCCGGCTGATCGAGGACCACGCCCTGCCCCGCGCGCTGCCCGATGCGCTGCTGGAGGGGCTGGCATGGGATGCCGAGGGGCGGCGCTTCGCCACCCTGTCCGGCGTGCGCGCCTATTCGGCGCGGGTGGCGGCGGTGGTCGGCGTGATGATGTGCGTGCTCATGGGCGTGCGCGACCGCGACCGGTTGGCGCGGGCCTGCGATCTGGGGCTGGCGATGCAGCTGACCAACATCGCCCGCGATGTCGGCGAGGATGCGCGGCGCGGGCGCATCTATCTGCCGCTGGACTGGTTCAGCGAGGCCGGGATCGACCCGCAGGCGTTCACGCGCGCCCCCCGCCCCCTGCCCGAGGTCCGCGCCATGACCGCGCGCCTGCTGCACGAGGCGGACAGGCTTTATCTGCGCGCCGAGCCCGGCATCGCCACGCTGCCGCCGGATTGTCGCCCGGGCATTTATGCCGCGCGGCACATCTATGCCGGGATCGGCGGGGTGATCCGCGCGCAGGGCTGCGACAGCATCCGCGGCCGCGCCGCGACGGGGCGGCGCCGCAAGCTGGGCTGGCTGGCGCTTGCGGCGCTGAAGGCCGGCACGAGCCTGATCGTCCCGCGCATGCCGACACTGCACGCCCGCCCCTGCCCTGAAACGGCATTCCTGATCGATGCCGCGGCGGTGGACGCGCCGCACGCGCCCCGGTCCGAGGCGCTGATCGGCGTGCTGGCTCGGCTGCGGGCGGCCGATCTGCATCGCCGCAACGCGCTTTCCGGGTTGGACCGGCGCAGCGCCTGAATTACATACGTACCAGTCGGCCGGGGCTCCGCGCGTCCGGACGCGGGCATCAGGGAAGGGCTTGCACCCGGAACGGGAGCACCGCAAGGTCAGACCCGGCAAACGGAGCACGACCATGGACTGGATGCTGTTTCTGACCTTCCTGGCCGCCTGCGGCGCCGCTGGGGCGACGGGATCGATGTTCGATCCCGGCGCATGGTATCGCGATCTGGACAAACCGGCCTGGACGCCGCCGGGATTCGTCTTTCCGCTGGTCTGGGTGACCGTTTATGTGGCCATCGCATATGCTGCGATGCGGGTGGCGCTGATCGAGGGTTCGGGGCAGGCGCTGGCGTTCTGGGCGGCGCAGATCGCCTTCAACACGCTCTGGTCGCCGGTCTTCTTCGGGTTGAAACGGATGCGCGCGGCCATGGTGATCCTGGCGTTCCTGTGGCTGTTCGTGGCCGCCACCATGGTCAGCTTCTGGGCGCTCGATGCCGTCGCCGGGGCCCTGTTCGCGCCCTATCTGCTCTGGGTGACGATCGCCGGGGCGCTGAATTTCTCGGTGCTGCGCCGGAACCCGCAATTCGCCTGAGACGTGCCCCCGGACTTGGCCCCCCGCGCGCAGGATCCGCGCAGGCGCGGGTTACAGCAGTTCGGCGTCGCGCGCGCGGGGGCCGAAGATCCGGCCCAGATGGTCGCGCAGATAGATCCGCAGCCAGGGCGTGAACCGCTCCGGCGTGCGCTCCACAGCCGCGATCAGCGCGGGCAGGGTCAGCCAGTCGACCGCCGCCACCTCGGCCGGGTTCGGGGTCACGTCCAGATCAGCCGGCGCCTCGGCCGTGAAGACCTGCACCAGCTCGTGCTCGATCAGACCGCCCCCCACATCGGCGCGGTATTCCACCGCCCCCACATGGGCAAGCGCAAGCCCACGGATGCCCAGTTCCTCGTCCAGCCTGCGTTGCGCGCACTCAAGGTCGCTCTCGCCCCAGTGCGGATGCGTGCAGCAGGTGTTCGCCCAGAGCCCCGGCGTGTGATACTTCGACAGCGCCCGGCGCTGGATCAGCACCCGCCCCGCACGCACCACAAAGACCGAGATCGCCTTGTGCCGCAGCCCGCGGCGATGCACATCGAGCTTGTCCACCGGCGTCAACTCACCGTTCACCCAGGCCGGGATGCGGCCGCTCATGTGAAGCCCGGGCGCACAAGCCCGCTCAGGTGCAGGAGGTTCTTGACCCCGATCTTGATGTGCGCGAGCGGGCGCGCCGCCACCAGTTTCTTGTTCATGTAGGCCTCGAAGGTCAGACGCTGCACGTCGATGTCATGGCACAGGCTCACGAAACGCTCGCGCCGTTCGTCGGACTTGTAATAGGCGTCCTGCATCTGGCGCAACACCCGGAACACGGTCCGGTGCTCGCGCATGAAGAGCTTGCGCGCCAGCCGCAGGTCCTTCGCCCGGCCCGATTTCAGCGCCGCCTGCGCCGCCGTCGCGGCCACGCGGCCGCCGACCATGGCGTAATAGATGCCTTCGCCCGAACTGGGCGCCACCACGCCCGCCGCGTCGCCCGCCAGCACCACGTCGCGGCCATTGTCCCAGCGGTCCATCGGGTGCAGCGGAATCGGTGCGCCCTCGCGGCGGATGGTTTCGCAGCCCTCCAGCCCGGACATCCTGCGCAGGGCCGCCGTGGCTTCCTTCAGGTTCGCCTCGGGCTTTTCCGTCCCCATTCCGACCGAGCAGCTTTTCCCGTGCGGGAACACCCAGCCATAGAAATCGGGCGAAATGCGCCCGTCATAGATCACGTCGCAGCGGTCGGGGTCATAGACATCATTGGCGGGCGGGGCCTTGATGATCTCATGATACGCGATGACATACGGGATCTTGTCGCCGCCCGGCACCTCGGCGCGGGCCACGTTGGAGCGTGCGCCATCGGCGCCGATCACCAGTTTCGTGGCGCTGCGGCGTTCTGCGCCAGTGGCCTTCTCGCGCCAGACGACATGCGTGCCCTCCGCGTCCCGCTCCACACGCAGGAAGGTGCCGGTCAGGCGCTCGGCGCCGCTGGAAATGGCGCGGACGCGCAGGAATTCATCGAAATGCTCGCGGTCCACCATGCCCACGAACCCGTTCTCGATGGGGATATCCACCGCCCGCCCGGTGGGCGAGATCATGCGCGCCGTGGTGATATGGGCCACCAGCTGCTCCTCGGGGATCTCGAAATCCGCGATCAGCCTTGGCGGGATCGCCCCGCCGCAGGGCTTGATCCGCCCGGCCCGGTCCAGCAGCGCCACGCTGTGCCCGGCGCGGGCCAGATCATCGGCCGCGGTCGCGCCCGAGGGGCCGCCGCCCACGACAAAGACATCATATTGCATTGCTCATTCCCCCGGAATCAGTTGCGGCGCACGCGGCACCATGATGCGCGCGGCAAGCGCCGCCGACGCCACGAAGATCGCAGCCTGCACGGTGAAGACCGCGCCGAAAGCCTCGGCCACCGGCAGCAAGCTGCGCGCAAGGTCCACCAGCGCCGCCCCGGTCAGCCCGCCGAAACCTGCCGCCATGGCCTGCGACGCGCCCCACAGGCCAACGCGCGTGCCCTCGCGCCGGTCGCGGCCCTCGCCCGCAAGCTGCATCATCGCGCCGATGGCTGCGACCGCGAACATGCCGTTGAAGAAGCCCAGCGCCACCACCAGCGGCACCAGCGGCAGGTCCATCCCCGGGGCCGAGGCAATCGCCATCAGCACCAGCGCCGACCCCATGCACCCCGAGACCACCCAGGCCCGCAGGCTGCCCAGCCGCAGCCCCGTGGCCGCCACGCCGACCAGCACCATGCCCAGGAAGACGCCACCGTTCTGCGCCCCCGACATGGAGGTGGATTGCCCCGGCGTGAAGCCGAAGACGAGGCCCGCATAAGGTTCAAGGATCAGTTCCTGCATGAAATAGGCGGTCATCGACAGGAACACGAAGAAGGTGAAATGCCGCGCGCGGGTGTCGGCCCAGATCTCGGCGATCCCGTCACGGAAGCGCGCGGGGGGCGGCGCGGGGCGGGTGATGACGCGCCGCTCGATCCCCCAGACCGCCAGCACCGTCAGCGCCACCGCGCCCGCGCAGATCACCGCCACGATCACCAGCAGCCGCGCGTGGCTGTAGGGGTCCAGAAACGCACCCGCCTTGATCGCCGTGGCGGCAATGCCGAAGATCATCATCAGCCAGGTGATCGTCGCCGCCGCCGGGCGGCGGTGCTCGGCCGTGGCCGTGGCCAGCAGCGCCAGAAGCGAGGTGCCCGAGGCCCCCACCCCCAGCCCGATCACCGCATAGGCCAGCACCGAAAGGGTCAGTCCCAGGGCGAGATTGGACTCCAGCACCGGAATCGCCGCCGCGGCGCCAAGCCCCCCCGCGGCCAGCATTGCCATGCCGGTGATGATCCAGCGGGTGCGGTTGCCGCCCTGATCGGCCAGAAATCCCCAGTTCGGCCGGGTGATCTGCACGCCATAATGCAGCGCCACAAGGAACCCCGGCAACACCACCGGCAGCGCCAGTTCCACCACCATCAACCGGTTCAGGGTCGAGGTCATCAGCACCACGATCGCACCCAGACAGGCCTGCACAAGGCCCAACCGGAAGATATGAAGCCAGGACAGTGTCATGCGCCAAGGCCCCGCAACGCGAAAGCCGCCACCATCATGCCCAGAACATAAGGCCCGACACCGGTGCCGTTGAACCACGGCGCCAGCCGCGCCGGGTCCTGCCGCCAGCGCGCCAGCGCCCAGATCTGCACACCGATCCCCAGTGCAATCACGCCCGCATGGACCGGCGCGCCCCAGATCAGCAGCAGGAACACCACCACAAGCTGCGCCAGCACCATCACCGTTCCCGCCACCGTGGCGGCATCCACCGGCCCCATGGTCACCGGCAGGGAGCGGATGCCCATCTGGCGGTCGCCCTCGATGGCCTTGAAATCGTTGATGGTCATGATGCCATGCGCGCCCAGTCCATAGAGCAGCGCAATCGCCACGATCTCGAAGGACGGCGCGCCCGCGGCGATCACGGCGGCGCCCGTGAACCAGGGCAGGGTTTCATAGCTCAGCCCCACCAGCCCCGGCCCCCACCAGCCCGAGCGCTTGGCGCGCACGGGTTCGGCCGAATAGGCCCAGGCGGCCAGCACACCCACGACCGTCGCCCCAAAGCCCCAGGGGCCAAGCTGCCAGCCGACCGCCAGCGCCAGCGCTGTCATCGCCAGCGCGATCCACAGCCCCCAGCGCCCGGGGATGCGCCCCGAGGGGATCGGGCGGTGCGGCTCGTTGATCGCGTCCACATGGCGGTCGCACCAGTCGTTGGCGGCCTGGCTCATGCCGCACACAATGGGACCGGCCAGCAGCACGCCCAGCACGACCAGCATCCAGCTTTCCGGCCAGACCCCGACCGAGATGATGCCGCACAGATAGGCCCACATCGGCGGGAACCATGTGATCGGCTTGATCAGTTCCAGCGCCGCAGAGGGCTGCGGCAAACGGGCGGGGGTATGGTCGATGGCACTCATACTGTCAACTTTGCCTTTCATCTTCGAGTCGGGCAAGTGTAAAGTTTGCCTTACAGTCGAAAATTCGGGAAAGGACCGGCATTCGGGACGCGGGCGGGCGGTGGGTGGGTGGCGGGTGGGTGGAGCGGCCCGAATGCCAGCCCGCATGCCGACCCGGGTTCAGGCCGTCAGCGGGGATGGAGCGTAAAGACGCAGGCCGCTGCGCCTTCGGCGACGCAGGCCTCCTCGATGACCCGGACTTCGGGCCAGACCAGCGCGGCATACAGCCGCTCGAACACCGCCGCGTGCCAGTGGCACAGCGGAACCTCCGACGGGCCGGTCGCCAGCGGGTTGCCGGTGATCGCCAGCCGCAGCGGCGCATGGCCCAGCACCCGGAAGGTCCCGGACCCGGCGAAGGTCCAGGCATGCCGGGCGATCGCCGCTGTCAGCAGCCGCGCCCCGGCCCGGGCGGGCAGCATGCGGATCAGCCGCTGCGCCGGGCGGGGAATGCGATGGGCGAGGATGTAATCCCCCGTCGCCAGCCCCGCCGCGCGCTGGATGCGGGCAAAGCGGTCGGGCAGGAACAGCCGCACGGCATGGTGGAGCCGCGCGACCTGATCCTCGGGCAGCATGCCCGCATCGGGCGGCGGCGCGGCCACCCCCGCGCGATACAGGAGTGCGCCGCGCAGGCGCTCCCCGATTTCGCCGTCCAGCACCGGCAGATGCTGAAGGATCGCGTTGGGGCCGATCAGCGCCCGCCCCGGCGCATGCGCCGCCATGGCCCCTACTCCGCCGGCTCGCGCCGGTCGACGGTGGCGCCGTTGGGCATCCGGAACGGGCGCGGCGCCGAAGCCGCCAGTTCGGCCTCGTCATCCGTCAGTTGCCCGCCACCGCCGCAGGCCTTGACGGCGTTGCGTTCGGCGGCGCGCGCCTTGCCCTGCACGCGCAACGCCTCGCGCCGTTCGGCGGCCTTGCGCTTCTTGTCGGCGTGGTCTTCCCAATCCGCCAGTTGCGCGTCGGCAATGGTCCGCGTCATATCAAACCCGAAATCCAGATCGTCGCGGGATTTCATGCTGAAATAGTCGGTCTTGCCCAGATCATAGAACTGCCGCTGCACCCCGGCCTTGAGAAACGCCTTCAGACAGCCAAGCAGATATTTCCGCCGGTAGCCCGTCCCGCGCCACGGATAATGGAACAGCGCCTTGCGCATGTAGAAGCGGCGATAATTGTTCAGCACCCCTTCCAGCAACCGCCCGCGCGTCATGGCCTTGGGCTTCATGATCGGCGTGACGAAATTGTATTTCGAGTAGTCGAACACCTCGACCTGATCGCGCAATTCCTGAAACAGCGGGGTGAAGGGCCAGGGCGTGTACATGGCCCAGTTGGCCAGATCGGGCTGCCAGTCCCAGGCCATCTGGAAGGTTTCCTCCAGCGTCTCGGCGGTCTCGTTGTCCAGACCGACGATGAACTGCGCCTCGGTGAAGATGTCGGCCTCGCGCAGCAGGCGAATCGCCTCCTTGTTCTGTTCGACCGTGGTTTCCTTGTTGAACTGGTCCAGCTTCAGTTGCGCGGCCGCCTCTGTGCCAAGGCTGACATGCACCAGCCCGGCCTTGCGGTAGAATTTCAGCAGGTCCTTGTCGCGCATGATGTCCGTCACGCGGGTGTTGATCCCCCACTGGATCCGGCGCGGCAGGTCGCGGGCGATCAGCTCTTCGCAGAACTGGATGAATTTCTTGCGGTTGATGGTGGGTTCCTCATCGGCAAGGATGAAGAAGCCGACACCGTGGTTTTCCACCAGGTCCTCGATCTCGTCGACCACCTTCTTCGGGTCGCGCACGCGGTAGTCGCGCCAGAATTTCCACTGGCTGCAGAACGAGCAGGTGAAGGGACAACCGCGCGCCATGTTCGGAATCGCCACCCGGCGGTTCAGGGGCACATAGATGTATTTCTCCCATTCCAGGATCGACCAGTCCGGCTTGATCCCGTCCAGGTTCTTCACGGTCGAGGCCGCCTGCGTGGCCTTGATCTCGTCCCCATCGATGAAGGCAAGGCCGTGGATCTTGTGCTTGTCCGCAGGCCAGCGACCTTCGGCGATGGCATTCATCAGGTTGACGACGATTTCCTCGCCCTCGCCGCGCACGATCACATCGATCCAGGGGGCTTCGGACAGCACCTGCCGGAACATGAAGGTCGCATGCACGCCACCCAGCACGGTCACGGCATCCGGCACCACCTCGCGGGCGACTTTCAGCACGTTTTCCGCAACATAGATCGAAGGGGTGATCGCCGTGGTGCCGACCACATCAGGCTTCAGCTCGGCCAGCCGTGCACGCAGGTCATCATCCTCGATGTGATTGGTCATCGCGTCGATGAAATGAATGTCGTCAAACCCGGCGGCCTTCAGCGACCCGGTCAGATAGGCGACCCAGGCGGGCGGCCAGCTTCCGGCGATCTCGGCGCCGCCGGAGTGGTAATTCGGGTGGACGAACACGATTCGCATGGGGCAACCTCCGCTGTTGTAAGCTTAGGTTGACACAAGTAATGCAAACTTGAATTGACGCAGATCAAACGCGAGCCGGGGCACCCGCAGCGCGGCGATTATTCGTCCTCGCGGCTCAGCAGCCCGTATTTGCGCAGCTTCACATAAAGGGATTGCCGCGACAGGCCCAGCATTTCGGCGGCCGCGACACGGTTGTTGCGCGTCAACTCGATCGCGGTCTCGATGCAGATCTTCTCGATCACCTCGGTGGTTTCCGAAACGATGTCCTTGAGCGCCGATGAGCCCACCAGTTCGATCACGTTCTGCATGTTCTGATCCTGCCCGGCGGGCCCTTCCACCCGCAGGCTGGTGGCGCTGGACGCGTTACGGATCACCAGCGCCAGCACCGGGTCGAACTCATCATCCAGCCAGGTCGCCGAAATCTCAACCGCCAGTTGCGCGCCGAAATCGGTCTTCACCCGCGTGGCATACATGCGCAACTGGCCGGACCGGCGCGCATTGTCCAGCAGCACCCGCAGATCGACCGCACCGCGGCCCAGGAAGTCGGCCATCGACCGGCCACGCACCGTACCGGATACCGGCGCATCGGTCAGGTTCAGGAAGGTCTCGCTGGCGGCCAGGATATTGCCGTCCCGGTCCGTGAAGACAATCGCATCCGAGCCGTGATGGAACAGTTGCCGCAGGTGCGAGGCCAGTTGCCCGTCCCCCACGCCGACATGATCCGGATCGACCACGCGCACCATCACCAGTTGTTCCCCCGACGCGCGGAACAGCTTGCCGGTCAGCTGCAGCCGCCGCTGCGAGGTCTTGGCCTCCACTTCCACCGAACTGGACGACCCGGCGGCGTCGGGCACCTCGAGCGCGGACAGCAGGTCATCGTTGCTGCGACCGGCGAAACAATCGGCAAAGCGCGCGCCGATCAGCCCCGACCGCGTGGCATCCAGCATCGCGGCTGCCGCATGGTTGATATCGACCACCTGCCCGTTGCTCAGGGACACCAGAACAATGGCGTCCACGGTGAAATCCATCAGGATACGATAGCGCGTGTCGATTTCGCGCTGCGCCTCGTAGTCGCGCTCCAGCGCCACCTGGGCATTCAGAAGTTGCTGCTGAATCTCGATGATCGGGCGCTGATCCTGCCCCAGCATCAGGATCCGGTCGGTATCGGCAATCCGATGCATCGCATAACGGACCGGAAAGCCCGACTCGCCGTTGCGCAGATGGGTCAGCTCCGCCCAGAGCACGGGCCCGGGAGTATCCGCCTGCGCGTCCCGCGCGATGCCCTCCAGCCGCTCATGCAACCGCCGCGCCGAACCGGGATCGACCAGATTGGCCAGATCGGCCCCGATCCAGCCCGCGACCTCGTCGGCGGGCGCAACCTCGGGCTTGACCTGCGCCACGACCACAATACCATCCGGGGTGACTTCGAGGCAGACATCCGCGAAGCTGGTCAGAACCGGGGCAAGGAACGAATCCTGCAAGACGACGGATGCCGTGTCCATGGGCACATTCGCTCCTTCGGTTGCCACGACCCCACCACCTTCCCTGTCCCTGGTCGACAGTTGTTAACGCCGCGACCGGAATTCAAGGCGCGTCATTCGGCAGCAGCGCAGAGCTTCCGCAACCCGGAGAACGCCAGGGCCTCGTGCACGTCGGATGTGGCGAGGTCCGCCCCCGTCTCGACCGCGATTCGGCGCTCTCTCCTATCCTGTAAGGCCTGCGATACCAACCCCCCGCCGATAATTATCGGCAACTGTGTTTCGCATGCCTTGCGGACTTCGCGGACGCATGCCGCCGCGCCCGCCACCGAGGATTCGTTCGAAACCGACAGGAACACCGCACTGAAGCGCCGCTTGCGCAGCAAATCCGTGATCGCGCCGGGGCCAGGCGCCAGTTCGACCCGGACCGAAACGCCCGACCGCCGCAACTGATTGGCGGCGATCATGGCGCCAAGGACATGCTGTTCACCGCGCGGCATCAGCAACAGCACGCAGTCCGCGCTTACCCCTCCCGCCCGGTCCGACACCCAGGCTCGCCCAAGCTCGCGCAGCAGCCGCTGCAGCCGGGACATGGCCAGCGTTGCCTGCAGCACATCGATCCTGGCGTTGTGCCAGTCTGTGCCGATGTGACTTATGGCGCAGGGGAAGTAGATATCGATCACCTGCTCGGCGCTGATCCGGCGCCGCTTCATCGCGGCAAGCAGGCCTTCCAGCGCAGCCGGGTCGCCCGAACGCGCGGCGGCGATGAGCAGCCCCACGAAAGATTCCTCGGCCCGGCCTGACTGGATCCCCGAGGATCGCGCCAGCTCCGTAACCACGCGAAAGGCAAATTCCCGCACCATGGCGTCCCCGACCGGCAGCGACCCGAAATGCACCTTGTGAAGTGTCTGCATCTGCGCTCCTCCGGGCAGATTTTCCGGACTTTGCGCCGCGCGTAGCGAGCGTCGACCGGACGTCAAGTTTCAATGCCAAGTCTCACAGGAAGGTCGCTGCCTGTCAAACAAAACTTACATGTCCCGCCGCAAAACCGAAGCACCCCTTGGCGCGAAGCCTTTGATATTTGATATTATTATATTTTTCGCCGGCAGTGCGCAGCCGGACTCTCCACAAGCTGACAGTCCGACAGGGCGGAGTGTAAGATTTAGTTGACACTTCGGAAAGCCCCGGCGTAAGCTTCGTCAAGGAATCGATGGGGAGGGACGCCGATGGCATCGCAGCGCGGCATCCAGCTTTACACACCGGAACAGCGGCAACGGCGCGATTCGTCGCGCTGGACCCTGGTGCAGGGCATCCTTGCGCCGGTGCAGTTCGTCATCTGCATCGTCTCTGCCGTGCTGGTGGTCCGCTTCCTGATGACCGGCGAAGGCTACATGGCCGCGACCGTCTCGGTCGTGATCAAGACCATGGCCCTCTACACCATCATGGTCACCGGCGCGATCTGGGAGAAAGAGGTTTTCGGCCAGTATCTCCTGGCCCCCGCCTTCTTCTGGGAGGATGTGGTCAGCTTCCTGGTGATCGCACTGCACACCGTCTATCTGGTCGCCCTCGCCGCCGGATCGATGACCGAGGCGCAACTGATGCAGGTCGCGCTCGTCGCCTATGCCATCTACGTGGTGAACGCGGCGCAGTTCGTCTGGAAGCTGCGCATGGCCCGGCTCTCTGCCCCCGGCGAGTCCACCCCCGCCGAGAAGGAGGCCGTGGCATGAGTGGCTGCCGCAACACCCCCGTATTGAAGGAGCGCGGCCAGCGCGAGGTCTTCTGCGGCCTGACCGGGATCATCTGGCTGCACCGCAAGATGCAGGATGCCTTTTTCCTGGTGGTCGGCTCGCGCACCTGCGCGCATCTGCTGCAATCGGCCGCGGGCGTCATGATCTTCGCCGAACCGCGATTCGGCACTGCGATCCTCGAGGAAAAGGACCTTGCCGGCATGGCCGATGCCAATGCCGAACTGGACCGCGAGGTGGCGCGCCTGCTGGCCCGCCGCCCCGATATCCGGCAGTTGTTCCTCGTCGGCTCCTGCCCGTCCGAGGTCATCAAGCTGGACCTGTCGCGGGCCGCCGAACGGCTCAGCAGCATTCACGGCCCCGATGTGCGGGTGCTGAACTACTCGGGCTCCGGCATCGAAACCACCTTTACCGAGGGCGAGGACGCCTGCCTCGCCTCCATGGTCCCGGTAATGCCCGCCACCGACGAAAAACAACTGCTCATGGTCGGTGCGCTGCCCGATGTGGTGGAAGATCAGGCGCTTGACCTCTTGGCCCGCATCGGCGTTGGCCCGGTCCGCTGCCTGCCCGCGCGCCACGCCGCCGACCTGCCCGCCGTGGGGCCGAACACCAGGCTTGCCATCGCACAGCCCTTCATGGGCGCCACTCTGGGCGAGCTGGAAAAGCGCGGCGCCCGCACCATCGCGGCCCCCTTCCCCTTCGGCGCCGAGGGCACGACCCGCTGGCTGAAGGCCATTGCCGCCGCGTTCGGCATTCCGGAATCGAAAGTGGACGAGGTCACCGCCGCCCCCCGCGCCCGCGCCGAAAAGGCCGTCGCCGCCGTCGCGCGCGATCTGGAGGGCAAGCGCGTCTTCTTCATGCCCGACAGCCAGCTTGAAATCCCGCTGGCCCGCTTCCTGACCCGCGAATGCGGCATGCAGGCGGTCGAGATCGGCACCCCCTACCTGCACACCGCATTGCACGGCCCCGAGCTTGACCTGATCGCCGAAGGGCCGACCATCTCCGAAGGCCAGGACGTGGACCTGCAACTGGACCGCGTGCGCGCCGCGCGACCCGATCTGACGGTCTGCGGCCTGGGCCTTGCCAACCCGCTCGAAGCCGAGGGGCTGGCCACCAAATGGGCCATCGAACTCGTCTTCACCCCCATCCATCTCTACGAGCAGGCCGGCGATCTGGCCGCGCTCTTCGCCCGCCCGCTGCGCCGCCGCGCGATCCTGCAGGGTCGGCACCCCAACATGATGGAGGCCGCCGAATGATCCCCTTCATCTTGCCTCAAATACTCACCTCACAGGCCCATCCATGAAGCTCGCCGTCTGGACATACGAAGGCCCGCCCCATGTCGGCGCCATGCGCGTGGCCACCGGCATGAAGGACCTGCACATGGTGCTGCACGCCCCGCAGGGCGACACCTATGCCGATCTTCTGTTCACCATGATCGAACGGCGTGACCACCGCCCGCCGGTCAGCCACACGACGTTCCAGGCGCGCGACCTGGGCGCCGACACCGCGGGGCTGTTCATGCAGTCGGCGCGCGATGCTTATGCGCGCTTCCAGCCGCAGGCGCTGATGGTCGCCGCCTCCTGCACCGCGGAACTGATCCAGGACGACCCCGGCGGACTGGCCGAGACCATGGGCCTGCCGGTGCCGGTGATCGCGCTGGAACTGCCCAGCTACCAGCGCAAGGAGAATTTCGGCTGCGACGAGGCGTTCGTGCAACTCTGCCGCGCGCTGGCCCGGCCCGTGGCACGCACCGAGCGCGTGACCTGCAACATCCTCGGCCCCACCGCGCTGGGCTTCCGCCACCGCGACGACCTGGCCGAGATTACCGGCCTGCTGTCGGAAATGGGGATCGAGGTGAACGTCGCAGCCCCCATGGGCGCCACACCCGCCGACCTTGCCCGGCTGGGGGCGGCGCATTTCAACGTGCTGCTTTACCCCGAAACCGCCGAAAGCGCCGCCCGCTGGCTGGAGCGCGAACACGGCCAGCCCTTCACCCGGATCATTCCGATCGGCGCCAACGCCACCCGCGCCTTCATCGACGAGGTGCGCGCGCTCTCCGGCTCCACCCTGCCGGTGGACGACTCCCGCCTGCGCCTGCCCTGGTGGGCGGCCAGCGTCGATTCGACCTATCTGACCGGCAAGCGCGTCTTTCTCTTCGGCGACGGCACCCATGTCATGGCGGCGGCGAAAGTGGCGCGCGACGAGATGGGGTTCGAGGTCTGCGGCCTGGGCTGCTACAACCGCGAACAGGCCCGTCCCCTGCGCGCGCTGGCGCGTGAATTCGGGCTCGAGGCGCTGATCACCGACGATTACCTCGAGGTCGAGGCCGCGATCGAGGCCGCCCAGCCCGAGATGATCCTCGGCACCCAGATGGAGCGCCATATCGGCAAGCGTCTGGGCATCCCCTGCGCGGTGATCTCGGCGCCGGTGCATGTGCAGGACTTCCCCGCCCGCTACGCCCCGCAGATGGGGTTCGAAGGCGCCAACGTCCTGTTCGACACCTGGGTGCACCCGCTGGTCATGGGGCTGGAGGAGCACCTTCTCGCCATGTTCCGCGAGGATTTCGAGTTTCACGACGCGGCCGGGCCGTCGCATCACGG
>JAFIEE010000067.1 GCA_020832705.1 Paracoccaceae bacterium | reverse complement strand
CCGAAGACACTGTTCCCTTCCGGCGCGAATTGCCTGCGCTGGCCCAAGACTGACCCTGACAGGAGCCGACCAAATGGCCCGCGACCCGCGTTATGACATTCTGTTCGAGCCGCTGAAAATCGGTCCGGTCACCGCCAAGAACCGTTTCTATCAGGTGCCGCATTGCACCGGCATGGGTTATCTGCGCCCGCAGATGCTGAACGCCATGCGCGCAGTCAAGGCGCAAGGTGGCTGGGGCGTGGTCTGCACCGAATATTGTTCGATCCATCCATCATCGGACGATCTGACCCACGCCTCGGCCAGTCTGTGGAACGATGATGATATCCGTGCGCACCGGCTGATGACCGATGCAGTGCATGAACATGGCGCACTGGCCGGGGCGGAACTGTGGCATGGCGGCGCGCGCAGTGCCAACCATTTCACACGGCTTGTGCCAATGGATGTGGCCAGCCTGCCCAACCTGTCAGGCCATCCCTACCAGACCCGCGCGATGGACCGCGCAGATATCCGCGACTTGCGCCACTGGCACCGCCGCGCAGCCCTGCGCGCGCGCGATGCAGGCTTCGATATCGTCTATGTCTATGCCACGCATGGCTATCTGCTCGCCAATTTCCTGGACCCGCGGGTGAACAATCGCGGCGACGAATACGGCGGCAGCCTGGAAAACCGCACCCGCCTGATCCGCGAGCTGATCGAGGACACGAAGGAGGCCGTGGGCGACCGCTGCGCCGTG
Source organism: Paracoccaceae bacterium (assembly GCA_020832705.1). GTDB lineage: Bacteria > Pseudomonadota > Alphaproteobacteria > Rhodobacterales > Rhodobacteraceae > Rhabdonatronobacter. The sequence goes on along the minus strand of JAFIEE010000067.1, from coordinate 16,706 downwards.
GCCGTGCGTTTCAAGGCGGATGAGACCATCGGCGAGGACGGCCAGCCCGAATATGGCGAGCGCCGAGAGATGTTCGAGATGCTGGCCGAACTGCCGGACCTGTGGGACATCAATATCGCTGATTACTCGCTGGAAATGGGCGTGTCGCGCTTCACCAAGGAAGCCGCGCTGGAACCCTATATGCATTGGGTGAAATCGGTGACTTCCAAGCCTGTGGTGACTGTGGGCCGCTTCACCTCGCCCGATACGATGGTCAGCCAGATCCGGCGCGGGATCACCGATCTGATCGGAGCGGCGCGCCCGTCCATCGCCGATCCCTACCTGCCCAACAAGATCAAAGAGGGGCGGCTGGAGGATATCCGCGAATGCATCGGCTGCAATATCTGTTATTCGGGCGACAGTCTGGGCGTGCCGATCCGCTGCACCCAGAACCCCACAATGGGCGAGGAATGGCGTCGAGGCTGGCACCCGGAACGCGCCGCGCCCGCCGCATCCGATGCCAGTGTGCTGATCGTGGGCGCGGGGCCTGCGGGGCTGGAGGCCGCGCGCACTTTGGGGTTGCGTGGCTATTCGGTGATGCTGGCCGAAGCCTCTCGCACTCTGGGTGGACGCGTCACCCGCGAGGCCAGCCTGCCGGGGATGAGCGAATACATCCGCGTGCGTGACTACCGCGAACAGCAACTGCTGAAGATGACCAATGTCGAGGTGTTCCTTGAAAGTGACCTTGGCGCGGAGGATGTCTTCGAGATCGGCGCGGATCATGTCGCGATTGCCACCGGGGCGAAATGGCGGCGTGACCGGTTCGATGGCAAGACCTATGTGCCGGTTGCCACGAACGGGGCCGAAGTGCTGACGCCTGACGATATCATGGACGGGCGCTTGCCGCAGCAAGGCCCGGTGGTCGTGTTCGATGCCGACAACTACTACATGGGCGGTGTGATTGCCGAGAAGCTGTCTGCCGAAGGGCTGGACGTGACATACGTCACTGACTCCGACAGCGTGTCGGCATGGGCCGGGAACACATCCGAACGCTGGCGCATCCGCACGCGGCTGATGGAACGTGGGATCAAGCTGGTGCTGGCGCATAGCCTGACCAGCTTTGATGGCGCGCAGGCGGAATTGGTCTGCGAATACAGCGAGGCCGTGCAACATATCCCCACAAATGCCGTGGTTGTGGTTACACAGCGCGCGCCTTGTGACACGCTCTATCACGATCTGCTGGCGCGCGCGGGCGAGGGGGGCTTGCCCTTCACCCTGACCCGGATCGGCGATTGCGAAGCGCCCGCGATCATCGCCGCGGCGGTCCATGCAGGCCACCGCTACGCGACCGAACTCGAAACAACCGTGGACCGCGATGAACCCTTCCGCCATGACCGCCCGGTGATTGCCGCGCCTGCCGCCGCCCTCGCGCGGACTGCGGCTGCAGACCCGAAGTATCTCGACGCCCTGCTGCGCGCCTACGAGGAAGAGGTAGAGGGCGAAGCCTGGTATCGGGCGCTGGCCCAGCGGATGGTCCAGTCGCGCCACAAGGAAAAGATGCTGCTGCTGGCCGAGGTCGAACGCGCCACTGCCGAGGCCGTGCGCCCGCTGATCGACCGCTATGGCCTGACCCCGGCTCCACGCGCGGCGCTGGTCGCCACTGGGCAGGCACAGGCCGCGCGCGGGGCGCAGGACTGGGACACACTGCTGGACCAGATGACCGACAGCTTCCCCGGCTATGTGGATGATTTCAAGGAGATCGAGGCACTGGGGCCAGCCGCTGACCAGCCGCTTCTGGCGCTGATGACCGCCCATGAAATCGCCGCGATAGACTTCCTGCATCTGGAAGCCAAGGGCGATCCGGACAGCACCGCGCCCTTGCTGGATTTCCTGCTGGCCACGCCGCCCGCATCGCAAGCCGCGTAAGCATGATGGCCGCGCCCGACCATATGCCGCCCGATATGCCCGCCAGCCTCTTGGCGGCAACGGCACGGGCGCGGAGCGACTATCCGGCACTTCGGGGCACGGTCGAGGCCGATGTGGTCGTGATTGGCGGCGGCTATACCGGCCTGTCTGCCGCGCTGCATCCGGGAGAAGCAGGGCGCAGCGTGGTGTTGCTGGAGGCCGAACTGCCCTGGTGGGGGGCATCGGGGCGCAATGACGGGCAGCTCAATCCGGGGCTGAAGGACGCCCCTGTGCAGATTGAGGCCCGGTTCGGTCCCGAGATGGGTGCGCGGATCGTTGCGATGACCGGCGGTTGCGCCAATCTGGTCTTCGACCTGCACGCGCGCCACGGTATTGCCTGCAATGCTGTCCGCCCCGGCTGGTTGCGCGCTGCCACCACCCCGCGCGCGATGGCGGCGCTGGCTGAGGTGGCGTGGCCATGGCGCGCGCGGGGGGCGGATGTGGACCTTCTGGATATGTCCTCTTTCGGCAAGATCCGGGTCGAGGGGCGCGATGCATGCGCTTTCCTTGCGCGGGTTTGCGCCTACCGGGTCGATGTGGACGCGGGGCAGATCGTCTATACTCAGATGCTGACTCCGCGTGGCGGGATCGAGAGTGATCTGACCGTCACCCGGCTGTCGGAAACCGCGTTTCTGCTGGTCGTGCCGGGGGCGACCTTGCAGCGTGACCTGTCGTGGCTGCGCCGCCATCTGGGCGATGCTTTCGTGGTGATCACGGATGTCACGGCGGCTGAAGCGCTGTTACCGCTGATGAGGCCAAAGGCGCGCGACGTGCTGGCTGCCTGTTCGCCCGATGACCTGTCGAACGCAGCCTTTCCGTTTGGCGCGGCGCGCGAAATCGAGATCGGCATGGGGATCGCGCGCACGCATCGTGTCAGCTATGTCGGCGCGCTGGTTTGGGAGCTGTGTGTCAGTACCGACAGGGCCGCGCATGCGTTCGAGGCCGTGATCGAGGTTGGCGCAGAGCACAGCTTGCAGCTTTGCGGGCTGCATGCGATGCATTCCTGTCGGCTCGAAAAAGCCTATCGCCATTTCGGCCATGATATCACCGACGCGGATCATGTGCTGGAAGCCGGGATTGGATCTGTCGTGAAACCTGACAAGGGTGATTTCATTGGCCGCGATGCCGTGCTGGCCAAGCGCGATGCGGGGCTGGACCGTCGTCTGATGCAGTTTCGCCTGCAGGATCCCGACGCGTTCCCGTGCCACAATGAACCGCTGCTGCGCGACGGGCAGAATGTGAGTTACCTGACCTCGGACAGCTATGGGCATGCGATGGGTAGCGCTGTGGGACTTGGCTATGTGCCTTGCGCGCAGCCGGGCGAAACTACCGCTGAAATGCCGCCCTCGAGCTATGCGATAGAAATCGCGGGACGTCTTGTGCCGGCCGAGGCCAGCCTGAAACCCCTCTATGACCCTACATCCGCGCGGGTTCGCGCCTGATCCAAGCAAGGAGGATCGCATGACGTCCTATACTGATATCGCAAAATCCCTCAAGCTGCCGACAGGGGCGTATATTGACGGTGCCTTCGTCGATGCCCGAAGCGGAGCGACTTTCGAGACGCGCAATCCCTATACTGGCGACTTGATTGCGCTGCTTCCGGCCTGCGGGGCCGAGGATGTGGATATCGCTGTCGCCGCTGCGCGACGCAGTTTTGAAGCCGGTGTCTGGTCGGGGATGCACCCGTCGGAACGCAAGCGCGTGCTGGGCAAGCTGGCAGATCTGTTGATGGCCAATATCGAGGAACTGGCGGTGATGGAAGCCGTCGATGCCGGCAAGCCGGTGGCCGATTGTCTGGAAATCGACCTGCCGGAAACCGCCAACTGCATCCGCTGGCATGGCGAGGCGCAGGACAAGTTGTATGATCAGGTGGCCCCGACCGGCCCCGGCGCACTGGCGCTGGTGGTGCGCGAACCTGTGGGCGTGGTGGCCGCTGTGCTGCCGTGGAATTTCCCGCTGCTGATGATGGCATGGAAAATCGGGCCTGCGCTGGCGACAGGCAATTCGGTTGTCGTCAAGCCCGCCGAACAGACCAGCCTGACGGCGCTGCGGCTGGCCGAACTGGCGCTGGAAGCAGGCGTGCCCGCAGGGGTTCTGAATGTCGTCACCGGCATGGGGCCGGATGCGGGCGAACCGCTGGGCCGGCATATGGATGTGGATGCGCTGACCTTCACCGGCTCGACCGAGGTGGGGCGCAAGTTTCTGGAGTATTCGGCACAAAGCAATCTCAAGGAAGTCTGCCTTGAGATGGGCGGGAAAAGCGCGGCTGTGGTGCTGTCTGATGCCGCTAATATTGCTGATATCGCCGAGACCCAGGCCAACGCGATTTTCTGGAACATGGGCGAGAACTGCACCGCCAACAGCCGCATCATCGCGCACAAGGATGTCTATGACGAGCTGGTGGCGGAGCTTGCCAAGCAGGTTGCCGACTGGCCGATGGGCGACCAGCTTGACACGGCCACAAGGCAAGGCCCGCTGGTCAGTGCCGAACATTTCGCCAAGGTGTCGGGGCTGGTGGACAGCGGCAAGGCACAGGGCGCGCGCTTGGTCGCTGGTGGGGCAGGCGGGGGTGGGCTGCTGTTTCAACCCACGGTCTTTGCAGATGTGACACCGGGCATGGATATCTTCCAGAAGGAGATTTTCGGCCCTGTCGTCGGCGTCACCCGTGCCGAGTCGGATGAAGAGGCAATCGAGCTGGCCAATGCCACCGAATACGGGCTGGCGGCAACGCTCTACACCTCGAACATCGCCAAGGCGCATCGCTATGCCCGTAAGCTGCGCGCCGGAACCGTGGGCGTGAACACCTATTCAGAGGGCGATATCTCGACCCCCTTCGGCGGCTTCAAGGCGAGCGGGTTCGGTGGCCGCGACAACGGCATTCACGCGCACGAACAATACACCGAACTCAAGACGATCTGGATCGATCTGGGTGAATGATCCGGGTTTGAGCCTGTGGGCCGGTTGCAAGGATCGGCCTGCTCTACACCGTGGCCCAACTCTGCCGGACCACCAACCTGAAGCGGAGACAACGATGGGAAAGATCGGAAACCATTCACTCGTTGCTGCCGCATCTGGCTTTCTGGCGTTTGTGCCCGCCACAGGCATGGCGCAGCATCTTTCGGCGAACGATATTGTCGAACTGCATTCCGGCCAGTGCATCACCTATCGCGGCCCGACGCGTGGCACGCAATGCTTCGAGGCCAGCGGCCGCGCGACCTATAATGACCGGCGCTGGGGCCGTGGCGCAGGCCAGTGGCAGATGCTCGGCAACGATATGTGCGTGATGTGGGATGACGAAACCGAATGGGATTGCGGACCGATCTGGCGCGTTGATGCAGCAACCTTCACAGATGGTGAATTCACATGGACGATCAACTGACAGGACTGGAGGATACAGCGTCTTCAGGCAAAGGAGTCGACATGACCAGACGCATCATCCGCCTGAATCCGGACGGGCCAGATGGGAAGGGGCTGTCGCCCATGACCCTCGAAGCGGAGGATTTTCAATCTCCGTTGCCTCGGCAGAACACGCATGTGTATTTCTCGGACCCGGAATTCGGCATGAATGTCGGCGTCTGGGATACGACCAGCATGCAAGAGGCCTTTGGCCCCTATCCAGGGGATGAATTCATCGTAGTGCTGGAAGGCGCCTTCGCGATGATCGACGGGGCAGGGCGCGGGGTTCCAGCGCATAAGGGCCAAAGCGTCATCTTCCGCAACGGGACACCGGTCAGCTGGATGCAGCCGGGTTATCTGAAGAAATTCTTCCTGACGCTTTATGACCCTGACGCGCCAGTGCCGTCGATTAACCGGATCGAGGACGGGATCATCCCGTTGGAACCGGACGCGGCGCTGAGCGACGATGACGAGATTTCGAAATCCGATAGTGGCGCGAAACAGCGGGAGCGGGTGATCTTCACCAATGATGCCGGGACAATGACCGTGGGTTTGTGGGATACCGAGGCCATGATCACCGAACCCTATCCGTTCCCCTATCACGAACTCGCGGTTGTGATCGAGGGCACTGTCACCATCACTGGCGAGGATGGCACGGCCGAGACATTCGGGCCGGGTGATGCCTTCTTCATCCCACGGGGCACAATCACCCGCTGGGACGTTAGCCATTATCTGCGCAAGTATTATGTCGCGGTTGCGCAGCCGGATTAGGGCGCGTTATCCGCTCAGGATGATTACCCATTGTGGAGAGTCCCCGCCGTGCATCTGCGCGGCGTTATCGCCCGATGATCCACACCATCGCATTGATCCCGTTCATCCGGGCTGATCTGAATTAGTTCAGCGTGAATGTTGCCCAGTCCTCTGACCTTTGGCGACGGGCCGCCGTTCATTTCTCGCCCGGTATCTCCGGGGACGCAGGAGCCGAGTGCGAGGGTCCCCCGCTTTCGCCCGGCATGGCGAAAGCCCGCTTCCGGCTGGCGTCGCGGGATGCATCCGCGTCATCCGTGCGGGGGTGGTTGAAATCGGCCCAGGGTCACGACCAGGCGGTGCGACCTGCCCGACAGCCTCAGTCTCAGACGTCCGTCCGCGAGGGTAAGGGGTGCATCATCCAGCGCGGCCGCAGCAACGCCGCGCCCGGTTCGCCCGGGGTTCTCGATGAGAATTGCCAGCAGGGTGTCGCCGAACCTGACCGTGGCGGACATCTGCGGCCAGGCTTTCGGGAAGCAGGGGTCGAGGATGATCTCTCCGCCTGCGCGGGTCAGGCCCAGCAGGCCTTCGATCCCCGCCCGATGCATCCATGCCGCCGATCCCGTGTACCATGTCCAGCCGCCGCGCCCGGCATGGGGGGCGGTGGAGTACACATCGGCAGCGACGGCATAGGGTTCCACCCTGTAGCGGGTGGATTCCGCCGCGGTCAGGGCGTGATTGATCGGGTTGAGCAACGCGAACAGCTTGCCGGCAGCATCGCCGTCGCCCATCCGCGCATGGGCAAGGACCGCCCACATCGCGGCGTGGGTGTACTGTCCGCCGTTCTCGCGCAGGCCCGGCGGATAGCCCTTGATGTAGCCCGGATCCTGCGGTGTCGCATCGAAAGGCGGCGTGAACAGCAGTGCGAGGCCGGGGTCGGGGAGTATCAGGTGCTCGGCCATCGACGCCATGGCGGTCGCGGCCCGGCCGGGATCGGCGGCGCCCGACAGGACCGCCCAGCTTTGCGCGATGCTGTCGATCCGGCATTCCGATGACCCCGCCGATCCCAGCGGCGTGCCGTCGTCATAGGTGCCGCGGCGATACCACGCGCCGTCCCAGCCGTCGCGCTCGATGGCCTGCCGCACGGCCTGGGCGTGATCGCGCCAGCGGGCCGCGCGGGCGGGGTCGCGGGACTGTGCCAGCGGGGCCATGGCGTCGATCGTGGCGATCAGCAACCAGCCCAGCCAGACCGAGGTGCCGCGCCCGGCCTCGCCCACGCGGTTCATGCCGTCGTTCCAGTCGCCCGTGCCGATCAGCGGCATGCCGTTGTCGCCGGTCAGCGCGATGGCCTGATCAAGGCCCCGCGCGCAATGCTCGAACAGGCTGGCGCTGTGGTCCGAGACGGTGGGCAGGAAGAAGTGGTCATGTGCGCCGGGCAGCAGCGCCGGGCCGTCGAGGAAGGGTACGACCTCGTCCAGTACCGCTTCATCGCCCGACACGGCCACATACTGCGCCACCGCATGGCCCAGCCAGACCCGGTCATCCGATATCCGCGTGCGGACGCCCTGGCCCGAATGCGGCAGCCACCAGTGCTGCACGTCACCCTCGGGGAACTGCCGCGCCGCGGCGCGCAGCAGATGCGCGCGCGTCAGGTCCGGGCGCAGCGCCGCCAGCGCCATGCCGTCCTGCAACTGGTCGCGGAAGCCGTAGGCGCCGCTGGCCTGATAGAACCCCGCCCGCGCCCAGATCCGGCAGGCGAGCGTCTGATACAGCAGCCAGCCGTTGAGCATGATGTCCATCGCCCGGTCGGGCGAGCTCACCTGAATCGCGCCCAGCAGGTCCGCCCAGTGCCGCTTCACTCCGGTCAGCGTCGCCTCGGGGTCGGTGGCGCGGTGGCGCAGGATCAGCGCCCGCGCCGCCTCGCGGCTTTCAGCCTGGCCCAGGAGGAACAGCACCTCCACACTTTCGCCCGGGGCCAGAACGATCCGTCGCTGCAGGGCGGCACAGGGGTCGAGCGCGGGGCCGGTCCGGCCAGACAGGGGCGCGGCCCCGATGCCCTGGGGGGCCGCCATGGTGCCCGCGACCCCGAGAATCTCGGCTCGGTCGGCGGTGTGGCTGGCGGTAGCTGCCCCCAGATCCGCAAACGCCACGCGGTCCGCAAAGGCTAGCGAGAACGGGTTGCGGGCGAGAATGGCGCCGGTCTCCGGGTCGGTCTCGGTGAGGACATGGCGCAGGGTTGCTGCGCGCGACGGACCCAGCACCCATTCGGCATAGGCCGTCACCGACAGCCGGCGGGGCCGGCCGGAGGTGTTGCGCAACGTCAGGCGGGCGACCTTGAGCGGGTCCTCCAAGGGCACGAACTGCACCATCCGTGCCTCGATCCCGTTTGCGGCATGTTCGAACGTGCTGTAGCCGAAGCCGTGGCGGGCGACATAGAGGCCGCGGTCATGGATAGGTCGTGCGGTGGGGGTCCAGGTCGCGCCGGTGTCAAGGTCGTGTAGAAAGAACGCCTCGCCCGCGGGGTCGGTGACGGGGTCGTTGGACCAGGGCGTGATCTGGTTCTCGCGGCTGTTGACGGCCCAGACATGGCCCGAACCCAGCGCCGAGACCTGAAAGCCGAAGCCTGCATTGGCGATGACGTTGATCCAGGGTGTCGGCGTGATCTGCCCGTCGCGCAGGACAATGACGTATTCGCGCCCATCCTCGGCAAAGCCGCCGGTGCCGTTGAAGAACTCCAGCGCGGAGGTGTCGAAGGCGGGGGCCTGCGGCACCTCGGGTTGCGGGCGGGCAGGCGCGTGCCGCCGCGGCACGGTGGTGGCGGTCGCCGCGTCGATCTGCTGACCGATGCTGCCCCGGCCCGCGACCAGGACCACGCTGGCCACAGCCTGCAGCAGCGCCCGCGCGTCCGCCCCGATAAGATCGCTGCGCAGGACATGGACCGTGCCTTCCGCGATGCCTTCGACCGCGGCGGGCCGTGGGCGCGCCTGGGCCGAGCGCACGGTGACCTCGATCATCGCCTGAAGGTCCTGCACATAGGAGGCGGCGCGGTCGTTCAGCACCACCACATCCACCGCAAGCTGCCGCATCCGCAGGTATTCATGGGCGGCCAGAACCTCCTGCAGCCTTGGTGCGTCCTCGGCATCCTCGATGCGGAACAGGATGATGGGCAGGTCGCCCGAGATCGCATTTTGCCAGAGCGCCGACTGCGGCCCCACTCCGGCAAGAATGCTGGCGACCGGTGCCCGCAGCCGGGCATCGGCCCGGATCAGCATCCCGCCGAGGCGCTGGAAATCGGCTGCGGCGGCGCGGGTCACGTCCAGGTGCTGAAGTTGCACCTGTGCCTGCGTCCAGGCCAGCGTGACCGCCCGGCCAAAGGCCGAGGGGTCGCGGTGGCGATCGACCAGGTCGAGCAGCTTGTCGGGGTCGTCGGCCACCATGGTCCAGAAAGTGACTCGCGCCATCCCCCCCGCGGGCACCACGACCGAGCGGCGGATGGCGAAGACCGGGTCCAGCACCGTGCCGGTGGTCTGCGAGAGAGGGGCCGCGGCCATGGCGGCATGACCGATGCTGCCGCCGGTCCCGATGAACTCCGCCCGATCCGTCTCGATCTGCATCGGCGCGGCCTCCTGCCCCTCGACCACGGTGCTGTGGGCGGCCCAGACTTCCGGGTCGGTGGGAGAGCGGCGGCGGCGCGTGGCGACGATGACGCCCAACTCGGGCAAGTAGTCGGTCACGACGAACAGCTTGGAGAACGCCGGATGCGCGAGGTCGGCCGCGAGCGGTGCCAGCACCAGTTCTGCATAGGAGGTCAGATCGATCTCTCGCGCGCGCCTGCCGGTGTTGGTCAGCGTCACGCGCCGCGCCTCGGCGTCCTCCTCGGCCGAGACGACCACCTCGGTCAGGGTCGTCAGGTCGTCGGCCTGATGGGTGAAGGCGGCCTGATGCTCGCTGAACACGGCCGTATGGCGGCCGGGATCGGCGGCGGTGGGCTGCACGCCCGCAGACCACCGCGCGCCGGACGTCCTGTCGCGCGCGAAGATGAACGTGCCCTGGGCCGCCGTCGTCGGATCGTCGCGCCACCGGGTCACCGCCAGATCGCGCCAGCGGCTGAATCCCGCCCCGCTCGGGGTCAGGAGTACCCCGTAAGCGCCGTTGGAGAGCAGATGTGCCGTGGGCGCAGCCTCTGCGGGGGTCGGGAAGCGGCGGACGACCGGTTGGAGTTCGGGTTCCGGGGCGGTGGCAAGCACCTCCCTCGCGCGCGGCGGCGCATCGGTGGCGTCGCGCGGAACACGCTCCTGCAGCAGCAATTCCACCGCCCGGATCATCGGCTCGGTGTGGAAGCGGGCGCGCAGGCGGCCGTGCTGCACGCAGTTGGCGATCGCGGCGATGGTCATGCCCTGGTGATGCGCCATGAAGCTGCGCACGATGGCGCGGTCGGCCCCGTCGGGCAGCCGTGTCGCCGTGAAATCAACCGCCTCGTAAAAGCCGAACCGTCCCTCGGCGCCAAGGTCGGCAAGCCGGGCGAAGTTGCGCAGCGCAGCGACGGGGTCGATCATCGCTGCAAGCGCGGTCGCGTAGGGGGCGACGACACGGTCCGCACCCAGACCCCGCTTCAGGCCAAGGCCCGGCACGCCGAAATTGGAATACTGATAGGTCATCTCCAGATCGCGGGCATTGTAGGCCGACTCGGAGATGCCCCAGGGAATGCCCAGCGCCTCGGCATAGGTACGCTGGCGCGCGACGATCCGGCGGCAGGTTTCCTCCAGAACCGAACCGGCGGGACCCTGCATCACCAGCGATGGCATCAGGTATTCGAACATGCTGCCCGACCATGACACCAGCGCAGCGCCTGCGCCCAGCGGGGTGGCCGCACGGCCAAGGCGGAACCAGTGGCGGGTCTCGACATCGCCCTTGGCAATGGCGAACAGGCTCGCGAGCCGCGCCTCCGAGGCCAGAAGGTCGTAGCAACTGTGGTCGAGCCGATTGGTCGCCAGCGAAAAGCCGATGGACAGCAGCTTCTTGTCGCGGTCGAGCAGAAAGGCAAAATCCATGCCGTTGGCGAACTCGCGGGCCATCTGCGCCACCGCGGCAAGGCGGGGGTCGAGGTCTTGATTGCGGTCGGCCGCATGACCGGCCAGTCCCGCGTGCATCGCCTCGCACCAGAAGGCCACGTCCGAGGCGGGATCATGGGTCGCGCCGGCGTGCGCGGCCGCAGCGTCGGTCATCGTCATCAGCCGGTCGAATGGAGCCTCCTCTGCCACGGCCTTGCCCACCCCTGCCAGCAGGTCGCTCAACGCCGGATCGGGCGCCGAGACAAGCGCGCGCTGGGCCAGCAGCAGGGCATCGCACAGCCCGGCGCGCCAATCCGCCCCGGCGGGGGTGCGGTGCGTCGCCTGCCATTCGGCGCAGGCCTGCGCAACGGCGATCAGATGCCCTGCCAGGTTGCCGCTGTCGACTGACGACACATAACCCGGCTCCAGCACGCGCAGATCGTCGGTGGCGTGCCAGTTGTGCAGATGGCCACGAAAGCGGGGCATGCGCTGCATGGTGGCCAGCGTCCGCTCCAGCCGCGTCAGGGCGTCGGCCAGTCCGATCCAGCCCAGATCATGCGCCGAAGTCACGGACAGAAGATACATGCCGATGTTCGTTGGCGAAGTGCGCCGCGCCAGCACCGGCCCGGGCGTTTCCTGGAAGTTGTCGGGCGGCAGGTCGTTGTCGGCCTCGGTCACGAAGGTCTCGAAATAGCGCCAGGTGCCGCGGGCGATCAGGCGCAGCCCCCGGACATCGGCCTGCGTCATTGCGTTGGCGCGATGGCGCGGCGCGGGCTGGCTGATCCGGTGGGCGATGGCGGGGCTGGCCAGCCAGAGAAGGGCGAAGGGCAGGACCAGCGGCCAGACCGCGGGGTTGAGGGCCGCTGCCCCGCCCGCCGCCGCCACGCCCAGCGCGACACTCCACGTCATGCGGCGAACCTGGGCCAGCATGCAGGGCCGCTTGCCCTGCGCCGTCTGCGCGGCAGTGACCCACTCCAGCAGGTTGCGGCGCGATACGCCCAGCCGCCACGCGGTGCGCAGGATGGCATCGCCCATCCGCAGCGCCGTGTCGGGCAGGAAGGTGACGGTCAGCAGGATCTGCGAAAGGGCGGCGCGCGCGTCGGCGCCGAGCGCGGCGAAGTGGCTGCGCGCCGTGATCCCGGCCCGGCCCGGCAGGACCACGAAGGGCAGCGGCAGCAGATGCGGCAGGCTCAGCAGGACAAGCACGGCAAGCGTCCAGCCCACGGCCAGCGCTGGCGGCAGCAGCCAGCCCGCCACGAGCGCCGCAAGCGTCAAGGGTGGTGTGAGGGAACGGCGCAGGTTGTCGACGATCTTCCAGCGGCCGAGAGTGGGCATGGGGCCATGGCCACGACCGACCAGCCAGGGTAGAAGCTGCCAGTCCCCGCGCACCCACCGGTGCTGGCGCCGGGCGGCGACGTCGTGGCGCGCGGGGAAATCCTCGACCACCTCGATGTCCGAGGCGAGGCCGGCGCGCGCGAATATCCCCTCGAACAGGTCGTGGCTGAGCATGGTGTTGTCGGGCACCCGCCCGGCAAGCGCCGAGCCAAAGGCATCGACGTCGTAGATGCCCTTGCCGGTGAACGATCCCTCGCCGAACAGGTCCTGATAGATGTCCGATATCGCCGCCGCATAGGCGTCGATCCCGGCGTGACTGGCGTTGATGAGCTGAAAGACCGAGCCTTCGGTCCCGACCGGCAGGGCGGGCGTGACGCGCGGCTGCAGGATGCCGTAGCCTTGCGTCACCCGCCCGAGCGCGGGGTCGAGGCGCGGACGGTTCAACGGGTGCGCCATCTTGCCGATCAGGCGCCGCACCGTGTCACGCATCAGCCGCGTGTCGGCGTCCAACGTGACGACAAAGCGGATGTCCTGCGGCACGGCGGCCGGTGCCAGAAAGCTCGTGTCGGTCGCCCCGCGCAGCAGGCGGTTGAGTTCCGCCAGCTTCCCGCGCTTGCGCTCCCATCCCATCCAGACACCCATGGAGGGGTTCCACATGCGGCGGCGATGCAGGAACAGGAAACGGTCGCCATCGGTCGAGGGATAGGCCGCATTAAGGCGGGCAATGGCCTCGGTTGCCAGCGCGATCATCCCGGCATCCTGCGGCTCGGTCTCGGTGGCTGCATCCCGCCCGTCGGACAGCAGCGCATAGTGCAGCGCGCCGCCGGTACTGGACAGGTGATGCACCTCCAGCAGTTCGATGGCGGCGGTCACCTCGTCGGCATCGCCCAGCAGCACCGGCACGGCAACGAGGCAGCGCAGATCGGGCGGTACCCCATCGGCCAGTTCCAGCCCCGGCAGGCGCTGCGGCGCCACTGACCGTGTGATCATAAGATTGACCAGTGCGGCGCCCGCCTCCAAGGCAAGACCAAGCCCGACGACGGCCAGCGCCAGCGCAGTCCAGCCCTGCGCGCCCGAAAGCCACAGCGCGAGGCCGAGAGCGGCCAGCGAGGCGAAGGCGATCGCGCCCAGATATCCCGCCAGTCCCGCCCGCGCGACGACCCGCCTTGCGCGCAGGCCCGCCCGCGGCGCGAAACCGATGCTGCGTTCCAGCGCCCCACGCCCGGCCCCGATCAACCAGTGGCCGGGATCGCGCGAGGCGTCCTGATGCCCGGCGGCGGCCAGCGACAGCGCGGCTTCGGCGACCTCGGCCTCGGGCCGCGTCGAGCCGCGCGCAAGCATCTCGATCGCGGTGCGATAGAGATTGCGCGTCGCGAAATCCAGCGCGGCGAAGTCTGAGCCGGCGCGCAGCTGCGCGTCTACCGGGCTGACCTCCTCGAAGAAGTCCTGCCAGTCCATTTCCGAGATCAGCCGCATGCTGGTGACGACATTGCGCATGGTGACGTTGGACGCGCCCTGCCGCTGCTGGGCGTGCTGGATCACCTCGTCCCGGGTCGTGCCCTGTTCGTTCAGCCGGTCATCCAGCCAGTCGCAGAGCGGGGTCTCTGCCGGGTCGCAGCCGCGCAGGCGCTTGGCGATCCGGGCGGCCAGGATCTCGGGCAGCGGCTTTCCCTCCAGCGGGGCCACCGCCTGCGCCAGCCGAAGCGTGCCGGCATATCCCGCGCCGGTCACGGGACCACCCGCTTCGCTGGTCGTCAGCAGGCCGTCCACCAGCAGGTCGGCGGCCGCGCGTTGGGCCCGGGCCGCCATGATCTCGTCGGACAGCCGGCGCGCATTCTCTATGAGCACGATTCGCAGGGTGATCGCGACCGCCCACAACTCACCGATCGTGAGCGGCTCCACGGTCTGATAGGCGCGCACGAAGCGGGCCAGGACGGGCGCGTTGAGCAGGCTGTCGGTATGCGCGACATAGGCCCAGGCGATGCCGAGGACGCGCGGATAACCTGCAAACGGCCCTTCGGCCAGCTTCGGTAACTGGCGATAGTACCCGGGCGGAAGGTCGTCGCGGATCTGCTGCAACTGCTGCTCGACGAGGTGGAAGTTGTCCAGCAACCATTCCGCCGCGGGCGTGACCGTCTGGCGTGCCTGCACGGCCTTTGCGCAGGCGCGATAGGCCGCCAGCAGTACGTTCGCGCTGTCACTGACCCTTGCGGCCAGCGGCATGACGCGTATGCGGCGACGGGTGACCGGCTGGGCCCGGGCAAGGGAGATCGCGTGATGTTCGAGTCGCTCGGCGCCGAACAGGTCGGCACGGATGACCGCCGCATCCCGCCAGATCGCGGAGCGCGCGCGCGCGCGACGGACGCCCGGCCAGCGCCAAGCATTCCAGCCCGACGCTTCCGGCGGAAACCGGCCAGTTTCGCCGGGGATCATTGTGTGGTCGGCAGGCTACCGAATGCGGCGCCCTTGTCGGACGAGCCCCTGTCTGCCGATGCTTCCGAGTGCACAGGGGTCGCCCCGCGTTCCCTTTGGGGCAAGTCCACGCTTGCCGATCCATTTCTCCAGTCCGCACGGATGCGGCGGGTCATCGTGGCCCACTCATCCTTGATCTCATCCCATCTCATATGCAGATCCTATCTGGTCATGACGGGCTGCGCTGACTGCTGCCGATGCCCACAGAGCAGCACCTGCCCTCAGGCAGGCGTTCCGTTTCGGCGGCGTCCCCGACGGGTTGGCGTCGGAACTCGAAGGCAGCCGGACGGAAGTCAGGCCGATCCGTCCGCGCGACCTTCCGCCGGGTTCATCATGCCGGAGTTCCCGGCGGACGGGACTGATGCATGTTGGTGACTGCGGGATTCTGGCGACCCGTCCGGCCAGGCATCTCCAAGCCCTTCGCGATTGCGCGGCAAGGGCCGGAACGGATGGCCCCTGCCTGGCCGCGCGCGCGACCGCGCCCTGCCTGCCAACGCTTTTTGGCCTGACCCTGGCTGTTCGGTCCGGGCCTCGGGTGGATCGGGTTGACGAAGAATCACTGCGCCTTTGAAGTCCGGACACCGCAGCGACATTCGTGGCGTGTGAGGTCATGCGCCGTCGAGCGCTTTGGGGCGAAATCATGGGGCGCGAGGAAATCAGCCAGAAGCGTCCGCATCTGTTCGGGGCTGTCGTCGTGCAAGCGATTGACCGCCGCGCCATTGATCGCGCGGTTCGGCCGGCTCGACCCGACCATGGGTCCGGGGATGGTTGGGCGTGGCAAGCTGTCGCTCGATCCCGTTGGCTTCGCGGATCATCTCAAGGCGCATCGGCCGGGAACAGATGGTGGTGCGGCTGCGGGGCTGTTTGGCGGCCCTGACGGCGAATGTGGTCGCGGCGCTCCCGTGACGAACTTGGCCCCCAATGCTTCCTTCCGTTCCTGCAAAAGGATCGCACCGACAAACCGCGGAAAAAATGCCCGGGGAACCAACCTGCATCAGTCCCACCGGCGCGGCACGTCGATAGGGTGTTCATGACGGCATCGTATTCCGCCGTCGGTTGTTTGTTACGAGTGACGGCGAGGCTTCCCTGCCTGGCAACCGGGCACTGGTCCGGCCCGGCAGGGAGGCTTCGTCAATTCAGACAGACCCAGCAAGGACGAATTCCATGGATGCGATCCCCCCCGTGCCCAGCACCGCCGAGAAGATGAAGTCCGTCAAGGCGAAATGGGATAAGGCGCCTGCCGGACCCAAGAAGGACGCGGCGCTAAAGCACTATCAGGCAGCCGAGAAGGCAATTGCCGCGAAGCACGATGGCGAGTGCAATCGCCAGCTGGACTCGGCCGCCCGCGCTCTGGCATGACGGGCGGGATGCCCCCCGGCGGGCACCGACCCGCCTGGGATTGCCCTTATCGGAGCAGCGGGCCGTCCTGATCGAGATAGGCGGTGTCGAACCCGGCAACCGTCTGGAGCCTGTCGAAATCGTCGAAGGCCACGTGTCCGTTGCGGAAGGTCACGAGACCCTCCTCGCGCAGGTGGCGGAGCACGCGGTTGACGTGCACCGCGCTCAGCCCCAGCGCATCGGCAAGGTGATACTGTGTCAGCGGGCAATCGAAACCCGCCCGGCTGCCAGCGCCCACCAGGGACAGTCGCGCCCCAAGCTCCAACAGGAAATGCGCCATCCGCTCCTCGGCCGACCTGCGGCCGACATTGACCAGATGTTCCACCACCATCGCCTCGTCCCGCGAAGCCGCCCACAGCACGG
>JAFIEE010000066.1 GCA_020832705.1 Paracoccaceae bacterium | reverse complement strand
CAACGCCTGTGCCGTCGCAGGGCACCTGCGGCGGTGCAGGGGGCGGGAGCGCCCCGTCACCTTGCGCAACGCCGCTGCCGCGCGGCGTGCCCCATGGTGGCCGCACGGCGCAACCGGCAACCGGCCCGCGCCGGACAGCGCATGCACGCAAGCACGACGCACGGAGCGCCGGGGGCGGCACGCCCCGGCGCGGACCGGCGGCGGCTGGTGTCCGATCACCCGGCCCGGCACAGCGCGTGCCCGGTCCCTCCAGATGCGGCGGCCTGTGCACCTCGGGCGGCCACCCCGGTCCGCGCCTGTCGCGTGCTGCACGCGCGCCGGCCCCGGGAGGGCTGCCTCCCATGGCATGAACACGCCATCACGGGGGTCGGGCCGCGCCCGGTCGCCACCCCCGCCTTGCGCGCAAACCCCGGCGTCCCGCAGCCGCCGTGATCCGGGGTGCGGCGCCTGCACGCCTGCATCCCTGCATCCACGCCGCCGCGCCTACCCGGACTCCGGTCCCAGCAGCCCCCGCAACTCGTAGACCAGCGCCAGCGCCTCGCGCGGGCTCAGCGCGTCGGGTTCGACCTCGGACAGCCGCTCGGCCAGCCGCGTTGCCGCGGGGTCGGTCTTCGGCGCCGGCGCGGCAGGCACGGGACGGGCCGAGAACAGCGGCAGATCGTCGATCAGCGCCTGCGGCCGTGCGCCGCCGGTCCGCGCGCCCTCCTCCAGTCGCGCCAGCACCTCGCGGGCACGCTCCACCACCGCCTCGGGCAGCCCGGCCAGCCGCGCCACCTGCACGCCATAGGACCGATCCGCCGCCCCCGCGCGCACCTCGTGCAGGAAGATCACCTCGCCGTCCCACTCGCGCACCGCCACGGTGGCATTCGCCACCCCTTCCAGCCGCGCGGCCAGTTGCGTCAGCTCGTGGTAATGCGTCGCAAACAGCGCCCGGCATCGGTTCACGGCCTGGAGGTGCTCCAGCACCGCCCAGGCAATCGACAACCCGTCCCAGGTCGCCGTGCCGCGCCCGATCTCGTCCAGGATCACCAGCGCCCGGTCGTCGGCCTGGTTCAGGATCGCCGCCGTCTCCACCATCTCCACCATGAAGGTCGACCGCCCCCGCGCCAGATCGTCCGACGCGCCCACCCGGCTGAAGATCTGGCTCACCAAACCGATCCGCGCGGCCTCGGCAGGCACATGCGCGCCGGCCTGCGCCAACACGGCAATCAGCGCGTTCTGGCGCAGGAAGGTCGATTTCCCGGCCATGTTCGGGCCCGTCAGCAGCGTGATCGCCGCGCCGTCCTCGGCGTTCAGCGCGCAGTCATTGGCCACGAACCGCGCCCCGGTGCGCGACAGCGCGGCCTCGACCACCGGGTGCCGCCCGCCGGTGATGGCAAAGGCGCGGCTGTCATCAAGCTGCGGTGCGCACCAGTCCAGCGCCGCCGAAAGCTCGGCGAACCCGGCGGCCACGTCGACCTCGGCCAGCGCCCGCGCCGCCGCCCCCAGCGATCCCGCCGCCTCCTGCACCGCCGCGCTCAACGCCCCGAACAGGCGCTTTTCGATCTCCAGCGCCTGCGCGCCCGCGTTCAGGATACGGGTTTCCAGGTGCGACAGCTCCACGGTCGTGAAGCGCAGCGCATTCGCAGTGGTCTGGCGGTGGATGAACCGCTCCGAGAGCGGCGGCGCCAGCATCCTTTCCGCGTGGGTGGCGGTGGTCTCGATGAAATAGCCCAGCACGTTGTTGTGCCTGACCTTGAGCGCGGCAATGCCGGTCTCGCGCACATAGTCTGCCTGCATGGCAGCGATCACCCCGCGCCCCTCGTCGCGCAGGCGCCGCGCCTCGTCCAGGGCCGCATCATGCCCCGGCGCCACGAAGCCGCCGTCCCGCAACAGCAGCGGCGGGTCGGCCACCAGCGCCGCCTCCAGCATCCCCGCCAGCACGTCATGCCCGCGCAGCGCCCCCGCCGCCTCGGCCAGCGCGTCGGGCAGTCCCTCGGCCGCCTCCAGCAGCGCCGCCACCGCGCCCGCCTGCGCCAGCCCGTCGCGGATCGCCGCCAGATCGCGCGGCCCGCCGCGCTCCAGCGCCAGCCGCGACAGCGCGCGGTCGATGTCCGGCACCTGCCGCAGCGCCGCGCGCAAACCCGCGCGCAGATCAGTCGACGCGCGCAGGTGGCTCACCCCGGCCTGCCGTGCCGCGATCTGATCCAGCACGCAGGACGGGCTCGAGAGTCGCGCCGCCAGCAACCGCGCGCCAGCGGCGGTCATGGTCCGGTCAACCGCCGAAAGCAGCGTGCCCTCGCGCCCGCCGGAAAGCGCTTCGGTCAGCTCCAGGTTGCGGCGGGTGGCCGCGTCGATCAGCATCCGCCGTGCCGCGCTGTCGCGCACCGGGGGGCGCAGAAGCGGCAGCTTGCCGCGCTGGGTCAGGTCCAG
This sequence comes from Paracoccaceae bacterium, assembly GCA_020832705.1. GTDB lineage: Bacteria > Pseudomonadota > Alphaproteobacteria > Rhodobacterales > Rhodobacteraceae > Rhabdonatronobacter. The sequence continues at coordinate 15,256 of JAFIEE010000066.1, read as the reverse complement.
ATAGGCCACCAGCCCGCCCAGCGCGGCCAGTTCCGCGCGGTCGAAGGCGCCGAACCCCTCCAGCGTCTGCACCCCGTACAGCGCGCAAAGCCGCTTTTCCGCCGACTGGCTGTCGAAACTGACACGCGGCTGCGCGGTCAGCGCGGCGCCATGGTCGGCGGCCAGCGCGTCCAGATCGGCGGCCTGCGTGTCCGGCACCAGCAACTCGCGCGGGGCCAGCCGCGCCAGTTCCGGGCCAAGGGCGACACGCGCACAGCCCATCACCCGCAGCGCGCCGGTGGAAATGTCGGCCCAGGCCAGCGCACCCTGCCCGCGCACCTCCACCCAGGCAGCCAGGAAATTGTGCCGCCGCGCCTCCAGCAACGCCTCCTCGGTCAGGGTGCCCGGCGTGACCAGACGCACCACATCGCGCGCCACCAGCGCCTTGGCGCCGCGCTTCTTCGCCTCCGCCGGGCTTTCCATCTGCTCGGCGATGGCGACACGGAACCCCTTGCGGATCAGCGTCAGCAGATAGCTCTCGGCGGCGTGCACGGGGACACCGCACATCGGGATATCCGCGCCGGCGTGCTTGCCGCGCTTCGTCAGCGCGATGTCCAACGCCGCTGCCGCCGCCACCGCATCGTCGAAGAATAACTCGTAGAAATCGCCCATGCGATAGAAGAGCAGCGCGTCCGCGTGCTGCGCCTTGATGTCCAGATACTGCGCCATCATCGGCGTGACGGTCTCGCTCACCCTGCCCTCCTCCCCCGCGCACGATCCGCGCGCGCACCACTCCCGCCCCGCGCACGATCCGCGCGCGCACCACTCCCGCCCCGTGGCGCATCCGCGCGCGCCGCAAGGCGCGCGCCCGGCCCAACGGGATGACGGACGCGCCAGCGGACGGAAGACGGGCGGGAGCCCCCCCTGTTGCGGCACGCAGCGGCACACATGGTGCCACACATGGTGTCACACACGGCGCCACACATGGTGCCACACATGGTGCCACAGCGGATGCTCACCATTGCGGCGCTCCCTCCAGTGCCGCCAGCACCGTGTCCAGCGCCGCATCCGCCATCACCACCAGCATCCCCGGCGCCTCGAAACGCAGCGCCACATCCGGCGCCGCCACGGCGTTCGAGGTGCCGATCACCCCGGCGGGCGCAAACGCCAACCCCTCGATCGCCCAGCGCAGCCCCTCCGAGCGCCCGCACACCGGCGCCATGGGAAACAGCGACAGCCGCGCGCCCACCGGCAGCCGCATGTCCAGCACGGGCGGCGCCAGAAAGCAAAGATCCCCCCCGCCCAGGAGCACGCAGCGCCGCCCCGGATGCCGCGCCAGCGTGCTGAACGCGGCCAGCGTGTGATCCATCCGCGCGCCTCCGAAGCCCACCGCCAGCACTGCGGGCGCGTCAATCCGTGCCAGCGCCTTGTCGAAATCGGTGCTGTCCTGATCGGCCACATGCGCAAGCCGGGCCGCGCCCAGCCGCGCGCGCGCCTCGGCCGAGATCGAATCGAAGTCCCCCACCGCCAGCGCCGGTTCATGCCCGAGCGCCAGCGCCCGGTCGGCGCCGCCATCCGCCGCCACCAGCAAGGGTGCGCGCGCCAGGGCCACGCGCAAGTCCCCGGGGGCGCAGTCGCCACCGCCCAGCAACGTCACCGGCCTGTCCGATTGAACGAATCCGCGCATCGCGCTAGCATTCGCAATTAAGGCGAACAAACGCAATCGCGGTCACATTGCGATCACGAAATTACCCCGATGCGACCATGCAATGGTTCATCTGTTTCGACAGGATCACCCGGACCCAGGTAACGAAAGCGAGTGTCCGATGGTTACTCCGAACAAGATTCTGACGGTGTCCTATGGCACTTTCTCCTGCACGCTCGAAGGGTTCGACAATCCATTCTCGACCATGCAGGCGATAGCCGAGTATTTCCGCGACCTTGCCGCCGAGGACCGCTATTTCGGCGCCGAGCCCCCGACCCCGGACGCCGAGATGCTGCACCGGATCGCCGAACGCGAGGTGCGCCGCCGCGTCGATGCCCAGGTGCAGGAGAACGGGATCATCCTGCGCCCGCACCAGCCTGCGCACCAGTCCGGCACGCCACAGGGTCCGGCCGCAGACGTGGCGGGGGGCGCTCCGGTGCTGGCCTCCATACCGGCCACACTGCCGGACATCGCGGCGGGCTTTGCCCCCGGCGTGGTTTCGGTCGCGGCCATGGCGGCGGTGCAGTCCTACGCGCCGGCACGCCATGACACACCGTCGCTTGACACACATTCGACCGCGCGCGTGCCCGCGCCGATGCCGAGGCCCCGGCCTGAACCCGATGCCACGGCGCCCGACGCAGCACGGCAAGGCCCCTCCGCCGGGACCGAACCGGCCAGCACACCGCCCTCCGAACCCGCTGATCCCGGAGCGCCGGGCACAGTTCGGGACGCCGCGGCGTTGAATGCCACGCCGGACGGGGCGCCCGCCAGTGCCGACGCCGACACCCCCGCCGAAGCAGCGGACCCGGACCTCGCAGGGATGGTCGACATCGATACCGGGGCCCGGCTCGACCGCGTCCGCGCGGCGGTGACCCGCGCACGGCAGGCCAGCCTCACCCCTGCCAGCCTCGCCCCTGCCAGCCTCGCCCCCGCTGCGGAACCGGCGGATGCTACGGAAGCGGTCAGCGAAGTCACCCCGGACGCCGCAGCCGCCTGGCCTGATGACCTGTCCGACAGGGGCACCGGCGTCGCCTCTGAATCGGAAGCCGCCGACCCGGCGCGGCCCGACCCTGCCGCCGAAGTGCTGGTCGGGCTGGCCGATACCGATACCGACGCCGACGCGGACGCCGACGCGGCGCCGGACGATGCGGCGGGCGCCACGAACGCCGCGCAGCAGGGCACGCCCGACAGCCCGGAATGGGACCTTCTGGACAGCGATGCTGTTGCGGAAGCACCCGATGACGACGCCGCCGAGGCGATCGACGCCGAGATGCGCAATTTCTTCGGCACGCCTGCCGACGCGCTGCCCGAACCGGCCGCCGGGACCATGCCGCAGGCCACCGAAGGCGCTGCCACGCATGCCGGGGCTGCACCGGCCTCCCCCGAACCTGGCGATGCCGATGATCCCGAAACCGCAGATGCCGACCCCGGCGACGAGACGCCCGCGCGCCCCGAAGCAGCCGCCGCCGACGCAACCGCCGTCACCCCGCGCCGCCCGGCCGGTGCTGCCCGCCCGGTGCCGGAAAGCGCCCGTCCGGCGGACAACGGCGCCGCAACCGAACCGCCCTCGCTCGATGCGATCCGCGCCCTTGTCCGCTCGAACCTTGGCGCCACCGGCCTCGGGCCCGTCGCCGAGCGCGAACTGATTGAAGACCTGGCCGAGGTGGAGCATGACGCTGCACGCACGCGCATCAGCAAGCGCCGTCGGCTGGCGATGATCGAAGCGCCGCAGGACGACGAGACCGTCGAGCGGCTGATGGCCAAGACCGATGATGCGCTGCGCGGCACCGATTCGCAGCGTGCGCGTTCCAACTTCGAGCAGTTGCGCGCCGCCGTCACCGCCACGCGGGCCGAGGAAGCCCTTGCCGGTCCCCGCCGACCCGAGGTCGAGGAAGCGCGCCAGAAGGAGCGGTTCCGCAGCGATCTGGAGACCGATTCCGCCGCAGCGCCCGCCCTGAAGGACGCCGACAGCCAGCCGACCGCTCAGGCGACCGACACCGCCCCTGCCCGTGATGCCGCGCCGCTGGGCGATGCGCAGGAAGATGCGCGCGAACGGCCGCCTGCTGATCCGGTTTCGGCAACGTCGATCACCACCGGGGCGGCCGAGGTTGACAAAGACGGCGACACGGGCGGCGACACCGGCAGCGACGCGGCCGCCGCACAGGCCTGGAACGCAGGCGATGATCTGGGCGATGAGAGCGATATGCCGCGCCCGGCCCCGTCCGATGCGCAAGCCGCCGATGAACTTGCCGACGAGGACACGCTTCCCGGCAGCGACCGGCCCGTGCAGGGCGTGAGCGCCGTGCAGCATCTCGCGCCGATCCCGGCGCGCCCGGTGCGCCGGGGCGAACCCTCCCCCCGGCGCGCGCGGCCCTCGGCGTCACACCAGCCGCCGCTGGTGCTGGTGTCCGAACAGCGCGTGGACAGCGCAACCCCGGTTCAGCCAGTGCGTCCGCGCCGTGTCGCCTCGGGAGCCGCTCCGGCGCCCGCAGCCCCCGCCCGCGACAGCGGCAAGGGGTTTGCCAGCTTCATCGCGCGGCTGGAAGACCCGGATCTGGAACAGACCATCGAAGCCGCCGCCGCTTACCTGACCCATGTCGAAGGGCAGCGCGAGTTCAGCCGCCTTGAAATCATGGCGCATGTCCAGACCACGCCCGCAGGCGCCGACGCCAGCCGCGAAGACGCGATGCGGGCGCTGGGGGTTCTCCTGCGCGAAGGCGCCATAGAACGCGCCGGGCGCGGCACCTTCGTTCTGGGACTGGGCGCGCAGAGCGCCGAGCAGGCCCGCCAGTTCGCGGGCTGACAACATCGCGACCAACCGCCCGGCGCCGCACGCGCCGAAAGGACCGGCCCCCGGCAGCACGCCCGGGGGCCGCTTGCTTTTCCGCCACGGCAGCGGCACCCCGAAACCACCGCGCCAAGGCGTCAGCGTGCCCACGCGGCGCCAATGGTGCGCCGGGTCAGGTCACCCGACCGGCGTCAAGGTGCAGGATACGGTCCATACGCTCGGCCAGCGCAAGATTGTGCGTGGCGATCAGCGCCGACAGTCCGGTGGCGCGCACCAGGTCCATCAGCACCCCGAACACCTGATCCGATGTCGCCGGATCAAGGTTTCCCGTGGGCTCGTCCGCCAGAAGCAGCGCGGGTTCGTTGGCCAGCGCCCGGCAGAACGCCACCCGCTGCTGTTCACCCCCCGAAAGCGCCGCCGGGCGGTGGTCCCGGCGCGCCGCCAGTCCGACCCGATCAAGCAGTTGCGCCGCGCGCGCATCGGCTTCGACCCGGGCGATTCCGTTGGCCAGTTGCGGCAGCGCCACGTTCTCCAGCGCCGTGAATTCGGGCAGCAGGTGATGAAACTGATAAATGAAACCGATCTGGCTGCGCCGGGCCACGGTGCGGGCGTGATCGCCGGAACGGCTCATGTCCTCGCCCGACAGCCGCACCGCCCCGCTGTCCGGCGTGTCCAGCAACCCCGCGATATGCAGCAAGGTCGATTTCCCTGCCCCCGAGGGCGCGACCAGCGCCACCACCTCGCCCGGGGCAAGGGCCAGGCTGGCCGCTTCGAGCACCTGAACCTCGTTCGGGCGCCCCTTGTTGTAGGTCTTGGTGATGGCGTCGAGCGCAAGAACCGGAAGCGCGTCACTCATAGCGCAGCGCCTCCACCGGGTTCATGCGCGCAGCCCGCCGCGCCGGAAAGATCGTGACCACAAAGGACAGTCCCAGCGACAGCCCCACGGCCTTGAGCACATCCTCGGCCCGCAGGAGCGCGGGAAGGTTGTAGATACCCCGGATCGACGGGTCCCAGACACCACCGCCCGCGACGTAGTTCACGAAGCTGAAGATCGGATCGATGTAGATGGCGAACAGGCAGCCCAGGATCACGCCGGTCACCGTGCCCGCCACGCCGACCGAGGCCCCGCAGATGAAGAACACCCGCAGCACCGACCCCTCGGTCAGCCCCATGGTGCGCAATATGCCGATGTCGCGGCCCTTGTTCTTGACCAGCATGATCAGCCCGGAAATGATGTTCATGGCCGCAATCAGCACCAGGATCGACAGGATCACGAACATCACGTTGTCCTCGACATCGAGCGCGCGCAGGAAGGCACCCGCGCTGTCGCGCCAGGTCCAGAGCATGGCGCGTTCGCCGCCCGCGCGCAGCAGCGCGGTATACATGGCGTCGATCCGTTCGGGGTTGGCGACCATCACCTCCAGTTCATCCGCCACCCCGTCGCGGTTGAAGTAGATCTGCGCCTCCTCGAACGGCATGTAGACGCGGGTGCGGTCGATGTCATAGCGCCCGGCGGTGAAGATATAGACCACCTCATAGGCCGACACGCGCGGGCTGGTGCCAAACGCCGTGCGCACACCGTCGGGCGAGATCAGGCGCACCACATCGCCCACCATGACGCCAAGCTCTCGCGCCACGCCCGACCCGATGGCGATTCCGTCCTCGAAGCGCATGATGTCGCCCAGGCTGTCCTCGGGGTCGACGATGCGCGGGATGGTCAGCAGATTCGCCTTCTCGATCCCGAAGACCTCGACCCCGGCGGACGACCCGTGCGCCGAGGCCATGACCTGCCCCTTGACCAGCGGCGCCACCCGGGTGACGCCGGGCACGGCGGCCACGCGCTCGGCCATTTCGCGGTAATCGTCGATCACCCGGCTGGCGGTGCCGGTCTCGGTCACATGCACTGCCGAATAGATGGTCACATGCGCATTCGCGCCCAGGATCGTGTCCACGAATTCGGCGCGGAATCCGGCACGCACCGACAGGGTGGCGATCAGCGCGAACACCGCCAGCGTGATGCCGATGAAGGAGATCAGCGTCATCACGCTGACGCCCCCTTCGGCGCGGCGCGCGCGCAGGTAGCGCCAGGCGATCATCCATTCGAAGCCCGAAAACGGGGGCGGTGTGCGGGGCATGGGGGTTCCTGCGATTGTGCGCGCCAACCTGACCCGCAGGCGGGGGATGGTCAAGCGCCTCCGGCACGCGGGCAGCGTGTCGGCCATGGCGCGGGCGCGCAAAGGCGATCACATGCGCGGGATCAACCGGACGGCGCGGCGGGTTTCAGGCATGCCCGCGCGGCATTTCAGGCATGCCCGCGCGGCAACGGATCAACGCGCGCCCGTATCCACGCCCCGTTTCCGCGGGCAAGGCCCTTGAAATGCCCCATTGCAACCGGAATATGGGCGCACGGCGATGCAATGCCGCCCGAACCGACAAAAGCGCGGCCGGAGCCTGATCAGGTGCGCACGAACGCAGACAGTGCCCGCAGCAGTCCCCCGCCGCCCCGGCGGCGCGTCATGCTTCTCTGCGCGATCCTGATGGCGCAGGTGCTGGCGCTGGCCATCGGCTACCAGTTCGTCATCGACATCGATTGCGCCGCAACCGGCCAGTTCACGCTGTGCCGGTCGGTGCGCGGGATGGTGGGGGGCGCGTTGGCGCTGGCGGCGGGGGTGGGGCTGCTGGGGGTGGCCCGCCGGGCCGCCTTTGCCCGTTTCGCCGCGGCGGCGGGGCAAGCTGACGCGGGCACGCGGCGGGCGCTGGCGCTCAACCTGGCCGGCATGGCGATCCTGCTGGCGCCGATGGCGCTTCTGGCCGACGGCACGGACCCGGCCCGGTTCCGCATCGCCGTGGCGATCTGGCTGGCGGGCGGGGTGATCACGGTGGTGGCCTCGCTGCGCTGGATCGCGCCCTGGCCGGTCTGGCGCACCCTGCTGGCCGATCTGGGCTGGCCGGTGCTGCCGGTGATGGCGCTGGTGCTGACGGTTCCGGAACTGGCCCAGTTGATTCAGCCGCTCTGGGATGCCTCGGCGCTGACGCTCCTGACCTTCGCGCTGGTCTATCGGGTGCTCTGGCTCACCGGCGAGGATGCTTTCGCGCTGCCCGACGCATATATCGTCGGGCTCGGCGATTTCGCCGTGCATATCGCGCGCCAATGCTCCGGCGTCGAGGGCTTCGTGCTGGTGGGCTCCTTCGTCGCCGTCTACGCGCTGCTGTTTCACCGCACCGTGCGGCTGCTGCGCTTCGGGCTGCTGGTGCTGCCCGTGGCGCTGCTGCTGAGCTGGGCGCTGAACATCCTGCGCATCGCGCTGCTGGTCTGGCTGGGCGCGCATGTCTCGCCTGCGCTGGCGGTCGACGGGTTCCACAGCTACGCCGGGTGGCTGTTCTTCACCCTGCTGGCCATGGCGATCCTGCTGGTGGTGCATGCAAGCCCGTCGCTGCACCATTCCGGGGCGCGGGCCCCGGGCACGCCGCTGCGCCACGATCCGGCAGCGGCGCGGCTGCTCCCCTTCATCGCCTTCATGGTTTCCGGGATCCTGGCAGGCGCGTTCTTCGCCCCGCCCGAGGCCGGGTATCCGCTGCGCGTGGCCATCATGCTGGCGGTGCTGCTGCCGTTCTGGGCGCAGTATGCTGGGCTCGAATGGCGGCTGGACCCGGTGCCGCTGGCCCTGGGGGCGTTGGTCGGTCTGGGCTGGGTGGCCGCACAGGGCGGCGCGTCGGACAGCGGCGCCGAACTGGCCGCGATGCTGGGCGGCATGTCGGTCGCGGGCGCGGTGCTGTGGATGGGGCTGCGGGTGTTCGGTACGGTGGCGCTGGTCCCGCTGATCGAGGAGCTTTTCTTTCGCGGCTATCTGCTCGCGCGGCTGGACCGGGGCGGGGTGGTCTGGCGCCTGGTCGCGGTTACGGTCTCCACCGGCGCCTTTGCCCTGCTGCACGGCCGCTGGCTCGAAGCGGGGCTGGCCGGGCTGATCTTTGCCTGGGCATATCTGCGGCGCGAACGGGTGGCCGATGCCGTGCTGGCGCATGTCGCGGCGAATGCGGTTGTGGCCGCAGCAGCCCTGGTGCGCGGGGACTGGGGCCTGATCTGAAGCGGGCCGGGATACGGCCCCTGGCAGCAGGTCCCCGGCACCCGCCGACCGGTCAACGGCCGGCAATCGGCCACGTCCAACGCAGAATGCGCGCCACCCGAAGGTCGCGCGCTTCGCCATTCCGCCATCCGTTCCTGTCGTCCGGTCGCGCGCCCTTCACCCAAGGGTCTGCAGGGCACGGCGCTCCCAGCCCGCAGCGCACCCGCTCAGGACTTGCGCGCAAGCCGTCTGCGGCGCTCCCAGGCGAACAGCATTGCCGCCCCCAGCGCTGCCAGCGCCAGCATCCCGGTCGAGGCATCAATCTCCGGGACCGATGCCGCCGGCGTCCTGCCAGCCCCACCGGCCGCCCCACCACCGATGATCCAGTCGATAAACCCACGCCACATGGCCGCATCCTCGCGTTGAAATGACCCTCAATAAGCGCCTCGACAGCCCGTGTGGCAAGGAAAAATCTGCGCGCGGCAGCCAGAATCGCAGCCGTAGTCGCGTTATCCGGCGGCGTCAGCACGGGATTGTCTCGCGCAGGTCGACCGATGGCGCGTTTGGGCGCCATTGTCCACACGCCGCAAACCCCTTTCCGCCCAGCACCGCCCCGCCACGTCTGCCGGGCGCCGGGGTGATTCGGGGGGCGATCCCCCGCGCCGTGCCGCCGCCCAGGCGTGGCGAAATATGGCAGCGGCGCAAGCCTCGACTTCGCGCGCGGGGTGCTTATCTGCCGGACATGACCCAGACCGCGTCCCGCCCCGCCCCCGCATCGATTCAGATCGCCTTCGACAACAGTTACGCGCGCCTTCCGCCGCACCTGTTCGCGCGCGTCGATCCCGTGCCCGCCCCGGCGCCCCGGCTGATCGCCTGGAACGCGGCGCTGGCCCGCGACCTCGGCCTGCCCGAGGCACCCGAGGACGCGCGCGCGGCCGTGTTCTCGGGCAGCGCCCTGCCCGAGGGCGCCGAACCACTGGCCATGGCCTATGCCGGGCACCAGTTCGGCGGCTTCGTGCCGCAACTGGGCGACGGGCGCGCGCATCTGCTGGGCGAGGTGATCGCCCGGGACGGCACGCGCATGGACATCCAGCTCAAGGGCTCCGGGCGCACGCCATTTTCGCGCGGGGGCGACGGTCTGGCCTGGATCGGACCGGTGCTGCGCGAATATCTGGTGTCCGAGGCGATGGCCGCCATGGGCGTGCCCACCACCCGCGCGCTCGCCGCCGTGGCCACGGGCGCCCCGGTCTGGCGCGAGCAGGGGCAGTTACCGGGCGCGGTGCTGACGCGGGTGGCGCAAAGCCATATCCGCGTCGGCACCTTCCAGTACTTCGCCGCCCGCCGCGATGTCCCGGCCCTGCAGGCGCTGCTGGATCACGCCGCGGCCCGCCACTTCCCGCAGGCCGAGGGCGCGGCGGGCTTCCTGCGCGCCGTGGTCGCGGCGCAGGCGGAACTGGTGGCGCAGTGGATGGCGCTGGGGTTCATCCACGGCGTGATGAACACCGACAACTGCCACGTCGGCGGGCTGACCATCGACTACGGCCCCTGTGCCTTCATGGATGCCTACCACCCGGACACGGTGTTTTCCTCCATCGACCGGTTCGGGCGCTACGCCTACGCCAACCAGCCGCAGATCGCGGTCTGGAATCTGGCGCAACTGGCCACCTGCCTGCTGCCGCTCATGCCGAAGGATCAGGACGCCGCCATCGCCGAGGCCACCGAGATCGTGCACGGCTTCGCGCCGCTCTATGAGACCGCACATGGCACGCGCTTCGCCGCCAAGCTGGGGCTGGCGGACTGGCGGGCGGGGGACGAGGCGCTGCTGCAGGCGCTTCTGGACCGCATGGCCAGGCTGGGGGCGGATTTCACCCGGGTGTTTTACGGGCTGCGCACCGGGAAGGCCGCCGCCGAATTCCGCGAGCCAGAGGCGTTCGAGACCTGGGCCGCGGACTGGCGCGCCCGGCTGGACGCCGAAGGCAGCACGCAATCCGACGCACAGGCGCGCATGGCGCGGGCCAACCCCGGCATCATTCCCCGCAACCACCAGGTCGAAGCCGCGATCACCGCCGCGGTGGCAGGCAATGACGTCCCCTTCCACCGCCTGCACGCCGCCTGCACCCGCCCCTTCGACCCTGCCCCCGAAGACGCCGATCTCATGGCCCCGCCCCGCCCCGAAGAGCGCGTGCAGGCCACCTTCTGCGGAACCTGACACCGCCATCCTCGCGCCCGGCCCGCGCCTGCGACCGCCCCCGCGCCCCTTCATCTTGCCGAGAATACTCTGGGGCGGCCCGCAGGGCCGGCGCGAAGCCCCCCTTTTCCCGGCGGCGCAGCCCGCCGGACCCGGCCCAACCAGCGCGGGCGCATCCCTGATGCGTCCGGCGACGGGCGGGAGCCCCCCGTCGCGCCGCCGCACCCCGCCCGGCCCTTTCCCTGCCCGGCGTTTCGCGCTAAGCCCCTTCCCAACACGAACTGCCCCCGGAGCGCCGCCATGCACGCCGCCGTCATCACCTTTCCCGGGTCGAACTGCGACCGTGACCTCGCCGTCGCCTTCGAAGCCGCAGGCGCCCGGGTCAGCCGCGTCTGGCACAAGGACAGCGCACTGCCCGAACGGGTCGATATCGTCGGCCTGCCCGGCGGTTTCTCCTTCGGCGATTACCTGCGCTGCGGCGCCATCGCCGCGCGCGCGCCGATCATGCGCGCGGTCACGGGATTCGCCGACCGTGGCGGCCCGGTGCTGGGCATCTGCAACGGCTTTCAGGTGCTGGTGGAAACCGGGCTGCTGCCCGGCGCGCTCCTGCGCAACGCGCATCTGCGCTACATCTGCAAGCCGGTCGCGCTCCATGTGGCCAGCCCCGACAGCCCCTTCACCGGTGGCTGGGCGCGCGGCGCGGCCATCACCCTGCCGATCGCGCATCATGACGGCAACTATACCGCCGATGCCGCCACGCTCGACCGGCTCGAGGCCGAGGACCGCGTCGCCTTCACCTATGCCGACACGCCCAACGGCTCGGCCCGCGCCATCGCCGGGGTGCTGTCGGAAAACCGCCGCGTGCTGGGGATGATGCCGCACCCGGAACGCGCCATCGCCGCGCATCACGGCGGCCAGGACGGCGCGGTGCTGTTCCGCAGCCTCATGGACGCGCTCACGCCCGCGTAAGCCCCGGCAAATGCGGAGTTGAGCACGGCGCGTTCCGACCGTATCCTTGCGCGATGAAAGCGTCACCGCAAACACCCCCGGAACGGGACGACACCCGCACCGGGCTTCTGGGCATCCCGCTCTGGGGCCGGGTCGTCGTGGGCCTGCTGATGGTGGTCGGCGTGGCGGTGGTCTGGGTGCTCAACGGCTGGTTGACCGAAAGTTTCTCGGACAGCACCCGCAACCGCGCCGAACTCCGGCTGGTGCTCTATTCCGGCAACATCCAGAGCGAGTTGCAGCGCAACTCGGTGGTGCCCTTGCTGCTCTCACGCGATCCGGAGCTGATCACTGCCCTGCGCGAAAGCAATTACGCCGCCACCTCGCAGCGGCTGATGGACCTGCAGGGCGAGATCGGCGCCGCGTCCATCGAACTGCTGGACGGATACGGGCGCGTGGTCGCCGCCACCGATCGCAACCGGCTGGGCATGAACCGGCACACCGATCAGGTCTTCATCGATGCCCGCCGGGCCCCGGACACCGTGTTCCTGGTGCGCGAACGCGACAGCGGCGGGTTCAGCTTCACCTTCGCACGCACCGTCCGGCAGGCCGCCGATTTCCTGGGCGTGGTGGTGGTCGAGGCCGACCTGTCCAAATTCGAGCGCAGTTGGGCAGGCTTCGCCGATGCCGTGGCGCTGACCGACAGCGAAGGCCGGATCATCCTGGCGACCGAACCGCGCTGGCGCGGCCGCACCGAATCCGAAGCACTCGCGCTGCGCGACGCGCCTTCGGCCATCGCCCGCGCGCTGCGCGCCACCGCCGACTGGGCGCAGGACCCGCCCGATGCCTTCCTGCGCGGCGAGGCCGTGCTGCGCTCGGAAATCCGCGTGCCGTTCCGGGGCTGGAAGCTGGTGTCCTTCACCCGCTACGATTCGGTGCGCGAGCGCGTGAACGGCGTGCTGGCACTGGTTATCATGGGGTTCGCGCTGCTGCTGGCGCTGACCTTCTACATCGTCTCGCGCCGGGCCTGGTCGCAATCGGCGCTGTTCCAGCGCGAATCGGCCGAACTCCGGGCGCTCAACATGCGGCTGCAGCGCGAGATCTCGGCGCGCGAGAAGGTGCAGAAAGACCTCGCCGTGGCCGAACAGACGCTGGCGCAAAGCTCCAAGCTGGCCTCGCTGGGCGAGATGTCGGCCTCGGTCAGCCATGAACTCAACCAGCCGCTGGCGGCGATGAAGACCTATCTGGCGGGCGCTCGGCTCCTGCTGACACGCAAACGCGTGGACGAGGCCCTGTCCAGTTTCCAGCGCATCGACGACCTGATCGAGCGCATGGGCGCCATCACCCGCACACTCAAGTCCTTCGCCCGCAAGGGAGGCGAGGCCTTCGCCCCGGTGGACCTGCGCGACTGCCTGGCCGAGGCGCTGTCCCTGATGGAGCCGCAGTTGCGCAGCGCCCGCGTGCTGGTCACCCGCACCCTGCCGCCGACCCCGGCCATGGTCATGGGCGACCGCATCCGCATCGAACAGGTGATCATCAATCTGGTGCGCAACGCCATCGACGCGACCCGCAAGGCCAACGCGCCGCAGATCGACCTGATCGTCACCGAAGGCGACGCGATCACCCTGACCGTGCGCGACAACGGCGAAGGGATCGCGGATCTGGACAATCTCTTCGAGCCGTTCCACACAACCAAGCCGGCCGGCGAAGGGGTCGGCCTGGGTCTGGCCATTTCCTCCGGGATCGTGGCCGATCACGGCGGGCGCCTGACGGCGCAGAACAGCCTCGAGGGCGGCGCGCTGTTCGAGGTGCGCCTGCCGAGACTGGAAGCGGCGGCAACCGCGGCGGAATGAGCGGCGGCGCGCCCGCGGCCGGAACAACGCACCCGGTGTTGCGAGACGCAAGAACAGAGGACGACCATGACACGAGCCATGCGCGTTGCAATCATCGACGACGAAGCCGACATGCGCGAATCGGTCAGCCAGTGGCTGACCCTCTCGGGCTTCGAGACCGAAACCCATGCCTCGGCCGAAGACGCGCTGCGCGCCATCGGCGCCGATTTTCCGGGGCTCGTGATCACCGATATCCGCATGCCCGGCATGGACGGCATGACACTGCTGCGCAAGCTGGTCAGCATCGACGCGACCCTGCCGGTGGTGCTGATCACCGGCCATGGCGATGTGCCCATGGCCGTCGAGGCCATGCGGCTGGGCGCCTTCGATTTCCTGGAAAAACCCTTCGACCCGGAACGCATGACCGACCTTGCCCGCCGCGCCGCCAAGGCGCGCAGCACGGCGCTTGAAAACCGCGCCCTGCGCCGCGAACTCGCCGACGGCACCACGCTGATGCGCAAGCTGGCCGGCAAGTCCGAGGCCATGCAGCGCCTGCGCGAGGATATCCTCGATCTGGGCCAGGCCGACGGGCATGTGCTGATCGACGGCGAAACCGGCACCGGCAAGACACTGGTGGCGCATGCCCTCCACGCAGTGGGCTCGCGCGCAGGCAAGCGTTTCGTCACGCTCTCCTGCGCCGGGCGGACGCAGGACGATATCATCGCCCAGCTTTTCGGCCCCGTCCCCGAAGGCGGCAGCCTGCCCCTTGCCGAAGAGGCCCGCGGCGGCACGCTCTGCCTCGAAGGCATCGAGGCCCTGGGGGAGGATGGCCAGGCGCGGCTGCTGGCCTTCATCAACGACCAGCCCGAAACCGGCGGCACGCGGGTGATCGCGGTGTGCAACGAACACGCCCCCGACCGCACCATCGAGGACGCCCTCCGCCCGGACCTCTATTTCCGGCTTGCGGCGCTCAAGATCACCCTGCCCCCCCTGCGCCAGCGCGGCGAGGATATCCTGACCCTCTTCGCCGCCTATGGCGCGCAATTCGCCGAGGAATACGGCTGCGCCCCGCCCGAGGTCTCGGCCCAGGAAGCGGCGCAACTGCTGCAGGCCCCCTGGCCCGGCAACATCCGCCAGTTGATCAACATGGCCGAACGCGCGGTGCTGCAGAGTCGGCGCGAAGGGGGCTCGCTCCTGTCGATGCTGATGGAAGACAACGAAGCCTCGGGCGGCGCCGTCACCACCGAAGGCAAACCCCTGAAGGATCACGTAGAATCCTTCGAACGCATGCTGATCGACAACACCATGCGCCGCCACAGGGGCTCGATCGTCGCGGTGATGGAGGAACTCTGCCTGCCGCGCCGCACGCTCAACGAGAAGATGGCAAAATACGGCCTCGTGCGCGCCGACTACACCGGCGGCTGAGCGCTCCGCGGCCACCCCCTGCCGACCGCAGCGCACCGACCGGCTGGGTCTGCGCCGACGCATCCCCGGTCCGGTCCCATCGAGCCCGGCCCCATCGACGGGCAGGCACGCCGCGGCCCTCACCACCGCCCGGGACGCGTGCCATCCTGCCTGAAACCACCCTCGGCGCCCCCAGGGCGCGGCGGCGGCGCAACGCCCGCGCAAGGGCGCCGTTGCCGATCCCGAACGCCCGCGCCGCGCGCCCACCCCGGTCGCACGGCGCGCCTGACCTGCCCCCATCATCTGTGCACAAATATCCTCAGGGGGTGAATGCGCGCGGCACGCGCGCAG
>JAFIEE010000065.1 GCA_020832705.1 Paracoccaceae bacterium | reverse complement strand
GCGCCCTCGGTCAGTCATCAGGCCATCGCGCGGATGACGGGTCGGCGCATGGGCGGGCCGGACCGGGGCCATGTGGAAGGGCTGTTCGACCAGCCCTATGCGATCGAGAACTACCGGGTCGAGGGGTATCTGGCCGATCTGGACGTGCCGGTCGGGTTCTGGCGCGCGGTCGGCAACTCGCAGAACGCGTTCTTCCACGAAAGCTTCATCGACGAACTGGCGCATGAAGCGGGGGCGGACCCGCTGGAATTCCGGCTGCACCTGATCCGCGAGGCACACCGCCCATCGGCGCAGGTGCTCGAAGCGGTGGCCGAAATGTCGGACTGGGGCAACCCGCCCGAGGGACGCGCCCACGGCGTGGCCTTCTGCCATTCCTTCGGCACGCCGGTGGCGCAGGTGGTCGAGGTCGGGCGCGACGGCGGCGCGCTGCGTATCACCCGCGCCTGGATCGCCTGCGATCCGGGGCGGGTGCTGGACCCGGGGATCGTGCGGGCGCAGATGGAATCGGGGCTGATCTTCGGGCTGTCGGCGGCGATCTCGGGCGCGATCACCTTCGAAGGCGGGCGCGTGCAGGAACGCAATTTTCCCGATGCCGATCCGCTGCGGATGCATAACAGCCCCGAGATTGCGGTGCGCATCCTGGAAGACAACCCGCATATGGGCGGCGTGGGCGAACCGGGCACGCCACCCGCCGCCCCGGCGCTGGCCAATGCGGTCTTTGCCCTGACCGGCGAGCGGGTGCGCGAACTGCCCCTCAACCGGCACCTCGATTTCCTGACCTGAGCGCCTTGGGCGGCGCGGCGCGGGGCGCGTCATCGCCGCCCCCAGTGCCCCGCCCCCAGTGCCCCGCATCCAGTGCCCCGCCTCCACGGCGACCCTTGCCGCCTGATCCCGTTCAGGTATGATCACCGCAAACGGCAGGCACGAGCAGCAGGAGCCGCCACAATGCAGGCACCCACCAAGATCACCCGGCGCGCGGTGGCGCTGGGTCTGGCCGCGACCGGGCTGGCCGGCTGCCTGGGCGGCGGGATCACCGGCGCGCCCGTGACCGCCACCCGCCGCGCCCCCGAGGACCCCGCCATGCGCCCCGTTCCCAACCCCGCCTTCGACGCCTGGCTGGCGCAGTTCCGCACCCGCGCCCGGGCGCGCGGCCTCTCGGAGGCCACGCTGGAGCGCGGCCTGCGCGGCGCGGGCTTCATCCCCGGCGTGGTCGAACGTGACCGCAACCAGGCCGAGTTCCGCCGCACGCTGGAGGATTATCTGGCGCTTGTGGCGTCCGAGGCGCGCGTGACCGAAGGCCGCGCGGCGGCGCGCCAGCACGCCAGCCTTCTGTCGGAAATCGAAAGCCGCTACGGCGTGGAATCGCATGTCATCGCCGCGATCTGGGGCGTGGAAAGCCGCTACGGCCAGCGACGCGGCGATATTCCCGTGATCTCGGCCACCGCCACGCTGGCCTTTGACGGGCGGCGCGGGCAGTTGTTCGAAAACCAGCTTCTGGCCGCGCTGCGCATCCTGCAGAACGGTGACACCACGCCGGACCGCATGGTGGGAAGCTGGGCGGGCGCCATGGGGCACACGCAGTTCATCCCCACCACCTATGCCGAATACGCGGTGGATTTCCGCGGCACCGGGCGGCGCGACATCTGGTCGGACGATCCCACCGACGCGCTGGCCTCGGCGGCGGCGTATCTGTCGCGCATGGGCTGGCGCCGCGGCCAGCCCTGGGGGTTCGAGGTGCGGCTGCCGCAGGGGTTCCCGGCCTCGGCGCTGGGGCGCGGCAGCACCCGGTCGCGCGCCGACTGGGCAGGCATGGGCGTCACCCGCGCCGATGGCAGCGCGCTGCCGGATCACGGCCCTGCCTCCATCATTGCGCCCATGGGGGTGGGCACGCCTGCGTTCATGACCTTCGCCAATTTCACCACCATCACCCGCTACAACAACTCGGAAAACTACGTGATCGGCGTGGGCTACCTGTCCGACCGTATCCGTGGCGGCGGCCCGCTGCGCGGCACCTTTCCGCCCGACCGCTTCGGGTTGACGCAGGACGACCGGCTGGAGCTGCAGCGCCGCCTGAACGCCGCAGGCTTCGGCGCGGGCGACCCGGACGGCGTGCTGGGCCCGCAGACCGAAGCCGCGATCCGCGGCTTCCAGCGCGCGCGCGGCATGGATCAGACCGGCACCCCCTCGCAGGGGCTGCTCAACGCACTGCGGGGCCGGACGTGAAGATTGCCACCTTCAACATCAACGGGATCAAGGCCCGCGCGGGTGCGCTGGCCCGCTGGCTGGACGACGCGCAGCCCGATGTCGCGGTGCTGCAGGAGATCAAGTCCACCGACGAGACCTTCCCCCGCGACCTGATCGAGGACCGCGGCTACAACCTGGAAACCCATGGGCAGAAGGGATTCAACGGTGTGGCTATCCTGTCCCGCCTGCCGCTGGAAGACGTGACCCGCGGCCTGCCCGGCGATGATGCGGACACGCAGGCGCGATGGATCGAGGCGACTGTGAGCGGCGCGCGCGGCGCGCTGCGGGTCTGCGGGCTCTATCTGCCCAACGGCAACCCGGTGGAACTGACCCCGGACGGCACGCCGGCAGCGGGCGGGAAATACGCCTACAAGCTGGCGTGGATGGCGCGGCTGGAAGCGCGGGTAAAGGCGCTCATGGCGGCCGAGGAAGCGGCGGCGGTGCTGGGTGATTACAACATCATCCCGCAGGCCGAAGATGCCGCGAAACCTGACGCATGGCGGGATGACGCGCTGTTCCGCCCCGAATCGCGCACGGCTTTCCGGCGGATCGTCAACCTGGGCCTGACCGATGCCTTTCGCGCCCGCACGCGCGGGCCGGGGCATTACAGCTTCTGGGACTATCAGGGCCGCGCGTGGGAAAACAACAACGGCATCCGCATCGACCATATCCTGCTGACCCCGCAGGCCGCCGACCTGCTGACCGCCAGCGGGATCGACGCCGAGGTGCGCGCGGGCGAAAAGCCCTCCGACCATGTGCCGGTCTGGGCGGAGCTGGACCTCTAGGCGCCGCGCCCGTGGCCTACAGAAGCGCCGCCAGCGCGAAGGCGCCAAGCCCCAGCGCGCCTGCATAGCCCAGCACCGGCAGCAGGGTGCGCGCCAGCACCTCGCCGTCGCGCCCCTGCAGGCCCACGGTGGCCGCACCCGCGATGATGTTGTGCGGCGCGATGGCGTTGCCGATGGCCGCACCCGCGCCCTGCGCGGCCGCCATGGGCAGCACCGGCAGGTCGAGCGCCCGCGCCGACGCCGCCTGGAAATCGGTGAACAGGATGTTGGATGCCGTGGCCGAACCGGTGACGAATGTGCCCAGCACCCCGATGAACGGCGCCAGCAGCGGCCACAAGGCCCCGGCCCCCGCCGCCGCGCCCGCCAGCGCGCCGATCAGCCCGCCGTGCACCATCAGCCGGGCCAGCGCCAGCATGACCAGCAGCGCAAGCGCCACCGGCAGGAGCCGCCGCAGCGCCGCGCCGATGGCCGGGGCCAGCAGCCCCGCACGCCCCGTGGCCAGCGCCGCACCAGCCAGCCCCAGTGCCAGCAGCGTGCCCGGGTGATAGAGCGGCGCCAGCCCGCCGCGAAACGCGTCCCATTCCCAGCCCAGCCACAACCCTGCAAGCGCTCCCTGCACCGGGCTGATCAGCCGCGTGGCCAGCACCAGCGCAACGATCAGCAGATAGGGCAGCAGATCCGCCAGATGCCAGCCCCGCAGCCGCGCACCGCGCCCGCAGGCCAGCGCCACGAACGCCGCGCCGCCGATCAGCGCGCCGCCCAGCGTCGGCAGCTCCGGCCCCGCCAGCGCTGCCAGCGCCAGCGCGGGCACGATGAAGCAGACCGCCGCCAGCAGCGCCAGCCGCAGCGCGCGCCCGCTCATGCCACCGGGGCAGGCCAGCCGCATCACCGCCAGCGCCAGTCCCAGCGCGGGGAGCGCATGCAGCGCCACGGTGGCGGCCGCCAGCGCCGCGCCGTCCAGCCCCAGCGCCGCCACCTGCGCCAGCGCCGGTGTGCCGACCGCGCCGAACGAGACCCCCGCCGCGTGGCCCAGAAGCGCCATGGCCACCGCCCGCACCGGGCCATAGCCCAGCCCCACCAGCAGCGGCGCGGCCAGCGCCACCGGCGTGCCGAACCCCGCCGCCCCTTCCATGAACAGGCCGAAGAACCAGGCGATCAGCAGCGCCTGCACCGCGCGTTCGCCGCTCAGTTCCGCCAGCGCGGCGCGTATACGCTCCAGCGCGCCGGACCGGCGCTGCACCTCGTAGATGGTCAGCGCGGGCAGGATGATCCACAGGATCACCAGCGTCCCGCTCAACGCCTCGGCCCCGGCGCCCACCAGCACGACCGCGCCCCCCGGCAGCCCCCAGCTCGCCCAGACCGCCATCGCGACCAGAAGCCCCAACGCCCCCGCACGCGCTGCAGACCAGCGCCGCAGCACCATCGCCGCCAGCACAACGCCCAGCGGCAGCGCGGCCAGCGCCGCGTGCATCTCAGCCCGGCAGCGGCACCGGGTGGCGCGGCACGCCGTCCCGGGCAAAGCTGGTGATGTTCTCCACCGTCGTCGCAGCAATCGCGGCCAGTGCCTCGCGGGTAAAGAACCCCTGATGCCCGGTGACCAGCACATTGGGAAAGGTCAGCAGACGCGCGAACACGTCATCGGGAATGTAGCTGTCGGACAGGTCCTCGAAGAACAGGTCACCCTCTTCCTCGTAGACATCCAGCCCAAGCGCGCCGATCTGCCCAGATTTCAGGCCGCGGATCACAGCGCGCGTGTCCACCACCGCCCCGCGCGAGGTGTTGATCAGCATCACGCCGCGCTTCATGGCGGCGATGGCGGCATCATCGACCAGATGATGCGTGGCAGGTGTCAGCGGGCATTGCAGGGTGATGATGTCCGCGCGCGCCCACAATGCGGGCAGGTCCACATACTGCACGCCCAGCGCTTCGCAGTCCGCGCTGGGGTTGGGGTCAAACGCCAGCACATTGCAGCCGAAGCCGCGCAGGATGCGCGCCAGCACGGTGCCGATCAGCCCGGTGCCGACGATCCCGGCGGTCTTGCCGTCAAGGTCGAACCCCATCAGCCCGTCCAGCGCGAAATTCCCCTCGCGCACCCGGTTCCAGGCGCGGTGCGTCTTGCGGTTCAGGGTCAGGATCAGCGCCAGCGTGTGTTCGGCCACCGCATGCGGGCTGTAGGCCGGCACGCGGGCCACCGCCAGCCCGTGCCCCTGCGCCGCACCCAGGTCCACATGGTTGAACCCGGCCGAGCGCAGCGCGATCAGCCGCACCCCCAGCCCGGCCAGTTGCGCCAGCACATCGCCGCCCAGATCATCGTTGACAAAGGCGCAGACCGCCCCCGCCCCCTCGGCCAGCCGCGCCGTGTCGGCGGTCAGCCGCGCCTCGTGGAAGCGCCAGTCCAGCCCGGCGCCCTGCCCCGCCCCGGCCAGAAACGCGTGGTCATGGGGCTTGGCGCTGAAGACATCGACCCGCATGGCATCCCTCCTGCGGCACAAAGCCGACCTCGCCTCAGGTTAGCGCCAACGCCGCAGCGCGGCAAGCCCGCCCCGCCCCCGCATCAGCGCCCGCGCAGCGCGCGCCCCGGCAGGGCGTGTATCTCCTCGGGCGACAGCCCCCGAACCAGCCGCGCGTGTTCCTGAATGGCAAACCGGTCCGTCATGCCCGCAACGTAATCGGCCACGATCCGGGCCAGTCCGGTCTCATCGCGCGCCGCCTCCACATCGCGGCGCCATTCGGCAGGCAGCAACGCGGGCCGCGCCATGTAGAGCGGGAACAGATCATCCACCATGGCCGTCACCTCGGCCCGCATCGCCACCACCGCGGGCGCGCGATACATGCGGTTAAACAGGAACTGGCGGATCACCTTCAACTCGCGGAACAGCCGGTCGCTGAAGCGGATGATGGTGACGCCAAGGTCGCGGATTTCCTGCGCCGATCCGGGCGCCGCCGGGCCCAGCCGCGTGGCCGCCACCGCCAGCACATCCTCGACCATGACCCCGAAGACCCGCCGCAGCGCCTCATGCCGCCGCCGCATCGGCTCCAGCCCCGGATAGAGCGCGTCCACCTCGGCAAAGGCCGGTCCGGTGATGGGCAGCTCCATCAGGTCGGCCTCGGTGAACAGGCCCGAGCGCAGACCGTCATGCAGGTCATGGTGGTTGTAGGCCACGTCATCGGCAATCGCGGCCACCTGCGCCTCGGCGCTGGCATGGGTGTGCAGCTCCAGATCATGGCGCGCGTTGTAATCCAGCAGCGCATAGGGCAGCGGCCCCTTGCGCGGGCTGCCATCCGGCGCCAGCAACGGGCCGTTGTGCTTGGCAATCCCCTCCAGCGTCTCCCATGTCAGGTTCAGCCCGTCGAAATCCGCGTAATGGCGCTCCAGCGCGGTGACGATCCGCAGCGCCTGGGCATTGTGGTCAAACCCGCCATAGGGCGCCATCAGCCGCTCCAGCGCCTCCTCGCCGGTGTGACCGAACGGCGGGTGGCCCAGATCATGCGCCAGCGCGATCGCCTCGGCCAGATCGGTGTTCAGCCCCAGCGCGCCCGCCAGCGTGCGGGCCACCTGCGCCACCTCGATGCTGTGGGTCAGTCGCGTGCGGTAATAATCGCCCTCGTGTTCGATGAACACCTGCGTCTTGTGCTTCAGCCGCCGGAACGCGCTGGAGTGGATGATCCGGTCGCGGTCGCGCTGAAAGGGCGAGCGAAAGGTGCTCACCTTCTCGGGGAAGCGCCGCCCGCGCGAATGCCCGGGCAGCGCGGCAAAGGGCTTCAGCATGATCCGTCTCCCGAAATGCGCGCCGCCATCCGCTTGCCTGCGCGCCGCAACCGGCTTATATACCCAAGAAGTTTGATCGGAAATGCCAGACAGGACGCCCGCATGTCCCTGACCCTGCCTCCGCGCGTGACGGACCGCGCCTTTGCCCGCCTCGCCGAAATCGCCGCCGACGCGGGCGAGGACTGCGCCCTGCGCGTGGCCGTCGATGGCGGCGGCTGTTCGGGGTTTCAGTATGATATCCGGCTCGATGCCCCCGCCGCCGATGACCTGATCCTGGAAAAGGATGGGCAGAAGGTGCTGGTGGACCCGGTGTCGCTGCCCTTCCTGGAAAACGCGGTGATCGACTTTACCGAGGAACTGATCGGCGCGCGCTTCGTGATCGAGAACCCCAACGCCAGTTCAAGCTGCGGCTGCGGCATCAGCTTTTCCATGTGACCCGCGCGTGATCCGCGCCCCGTAATCCGCGCCCCCGGCGCAGCCGCTGATCCCCGGCTGCATCATCTGTGCGGAAATATCCTCGGGGGGTGAACCAGCCCCCTTGCGGGGCTGGTGAGGGGGGCAGACAGCCCCCCTTTTCGCACCGTCGGCGCCCCCGCACCCCGGCAGGATCGGCGCCCTCAGCCGCGCTTCGCGCCCAGCACCGCCCAGGCGCCGGTCATCATCAGCGCCGCCAATACGGACTTGACGGCATCGCCCGCCACGAAGGGCAGCATCCCCACCTGCGCCGCACCCGCCACGTCCAGCGGCGTCAGCGCCGACAGCCACAGCACGCCCGGCACATAGAGCACCGCCGACAAGGCCAGCGCCACCAGACCGGTGCGCAGCAGTCCGTTCGCCAGCCCGCGCTCGACCGCCAGCCCGGCCAGATAGGCCAGCGCGACGAAACCGAACAGGAACCCGGCGGTCGGGCCCATCAGCACCGGCATGCCACCGCCGGCCACGAACACCGGCAGACCCATCGCGCCCTTGGCCAGATAGGTCATGACCGCCGCCGCCCCCAGCCTCGAGCCCAGCCCGAAACCGACGATCAGAACCGCCAGCGTCTGCAGCGACATGGGCACCGGCCACATCGGCACCGACAGCCGCGCGCCCAGGGTGATCAGCATCGATCCGGCAAGGATCATCACCACCTTGCGGAACATGGTTTCGGTGCCACCCATGGCGTGCACCAGCGTCCGGGAACCGTTCACGGTCAGACCCTCCATTGATTGACCTCTGCCGCGCTTATCCGATGCTGCACCTGCCAAGGTCAAGCCCCGTCGCGCTGCGGCAGCCCTTGCACGGGCCGCGGATGGGTGGCAAAGGGACGCCATGAACAGCGATGATGAAAACACTGGCGCCGCGCGGGTGGCGCTGGTCACCGGCGCGTCACGGGGCCTCGGCGCCGCGCTGGCGCTGGCGCTGGCATCGGGCGGCTGGCATGTCGTCGCCGTGGCCCGCACCTCCGGCGCGCTCGAGGACCTCGACGACCGGATCCAGGCCACCGGTGGCCATGCGACACTGGCACCCATGGACATCACCGTCGAGGACGCGATGCGCCATCTCTGCCGCCAGATCCACGACCGCTGGGGCGGGATCGGGCTCTGGGCGCATACGGCGATCCACGCGCCGCCGCTGTCCCCGGCCGGGCATATCGGCGGGCGCGACCTCGACCGCACGCTGGCGATCAACGTGCGCGCGACCGCGTCGCTGATCGGGCTGGTGGAACCGCTGCTGAACCTCACTGCGCCCGCGACGGATGCCCTGCGTCCGACCGCGCTCTTCTTCGACGACCCGGTGGCGGGCGAAAAGTTCCATGGCCTCTACGGCGCCTCGAAGGCCGCGCAGATGGCGCTGGCCCGCAGTTGGCAGGCCGAGACCGCAAAGCGCGGCCCGCGCGTGCGGATCCACACCCCCGCCCCCATGCCCACCGCGTTGCGCGCCCGCTTCGCGCCCGGCGCCGACCGCAGCACGCTCACCCCCTGCGCCGACGAGGCCGCCCGTGTGATGGCGGTGCTGCAGGCGCACTGAACTCCTGCGCGGGGGGGCGTGAACGCGATCCTGCCAGCCGCAGGGCAGGCAGCGCCCCTGCGCGCACGGCGGGTTCACAGCGGCCCTGACAGTGCCCGCGCGCGCGCACGCGCGGGCAGCGGCCTCGGGGCGTGCGGGGTGGGTGGGTGGGCGCGGCCCGAGGCCGCTGCCCGCACCGCGCCGAAGGGTGCACCCCGAATCGCGGGCGCGCGACGGCGGATCACGCCACGCCTATGCGTAACGCTCCAGCAACGGACGCAACGCGACGCGCGCTCGCAACTGCGTGGCGATCAGGTAGATACCGCCGATCTTGCGGTGCAGGAACAGTGTCGCGGGCGGCGGAATATGGGTCAGGTCGCGCTCCGACCCCATGGCCAGCCCCATGTCGCGCAGTTCTTCCAGCAGCCGCGTTTCGCCGAAATCGAAGGGCGCGCGCTGGCGCAGCGGCACCATGGCGGTATCGAACATGGCCCGGATCATCGCGCGGTGCCGGGGGGCGGTGTCGGCGCTGAAATATCCGATCGCCTGCATGGCGGCCGCCATGGCATCGGGCGCGCCCGAAAGCCCCGCACGCATCAGGCTTCGGAAGTCCGCCGCCATCCCGGGGTCTATTTCCATCACCGCACCGAAATCCAGCAGCACCACGCGGCCGGTCGCCGGGTCGAAGCGGAAGTTCGCCGGGTTCGGGTCGGTCTGCATCCGGCGCAATGCAAACAACTCGGCCAGCACCAGATCGATCAGCGCTTCCGCCACCCGGTCGCGCACCGCTTGCGGGGCATCTGCGACCGCTTCCAGCGGTTCGCTTTCGACGAAACGCATGGCCAGCACCTGCGGCCTCGTCAGCCCCGCGTGCAGGCGCGGCAGGGTGAAGCGCGTGTCGTCGGCCAGCGCATTGCCGAAATGCGCCAGATGCGCGGCCTCGGCCATGTAATCGGCCTCGGCGTGCAGTTGCGCCTTGGCCTCGGCCAGGAGCGGGCGCAGGTCCAGATCGCGGCCCAGCACGCCCAGCACCCGCAACAGCGCTGCCACATTGTCGATATCGCTGTCGATGCTGGCGCGCACGCCGGGGTATTGCACCTTGATCGCCAGATCCTGCCCGTCCCGGGTGCGGGCGCGATGGACCTGGCCGATGGACGCGGCGGCGAACGGGCGCAGGTCAAAGCGCGCAAAGCGCCCGTACCAGCCCGCGCCCCAGGCGGTATCGAGCACCGCGCGCAACTGGCGCGGCGGCATGTGCGGCGCCTCGGCGCGCAGGGCGGCGAGGATCGCGGTCATCTCGGGCGGCAGGACCAGACCGGTGTCCATCGACAGCATCTGGCCCAGCTTCATCGCCGCGCCGCGCATCCGGCCCAGATCGCGGGCGATCCGCTCCGCCGTGGCGGGGGTCAGCAGCGCCCGGTCCAGCCGAGGCCGCTCCCCGCGCGCCAGTTGCGCCGCACCATGGGCCAGCACCCCGCCGACGATCCCCCCGGTCATGCCCCCCAGCCGCAGCATCCGCCCGGCCCGCCCTCCGGGGACGGGATAGGCTGGCGGGGATCGATCCTGCTGTGTCATGCCGCCTCCGTCACGCTCTGGCGCCAAAGATGGCGCGCGGTGCGGCGATTGCCACCATGATCTTCAGGCGCGGCGCTCCGGTCGCGCCATGCCGGAGGCGCGCCACCTGCCTGGCCCCTGCCCCTGCGCAGGGGGAGCGCCTGCGAGGGTCGCGCCGGAGATGGTCGCTCCCCGTGAGCTTGGACCGTGAGCGTGGACCGGAGGCGTGGCCCGGAGGCGTGGCCCGAGCAGGCGCTTTCGACGGCCCGTCGCCACGTCCTGCCCTGTGCGGAACGGCCGCTGCCATGTCCGCCGGCGCGGCGGTGTCACTCCGCGCGCAGCCCGTCGAACCGCGCCGCCTGCCGGGCGGTCCAGTTGACGGTCAGCGTCACCCCGTCCGCGCCTGCCTCCTCGGCCTCGACCACGCCCTGTTCGTGCAGCCAGGCGCGGGCGCGGCCTTCGGCGTGGGTCAGCGTCACCGTGACGCGCTGGCGTTCGCCGTCCAGTTGCGCGCCGATGGCGGCGTAAAGCGGCGCCAACCCCTCGCCGGTCAGCGAGGATCCGGTCAGCACACGCGGGTCACGCAGGGCGCGGGCCTCGACGGCGGCGCGTTCGTCAGGGGCCAGCAGGTCGCATTTGTTCCACAACTCGAACACCGGCACGGTGTCGCGCACGCCCAGGTCCGAGAGGATCGCCACCACATCCGCCGCCTGCGCCTCGGTCTCGGGGTGGGCGATATCGCGGACATGGACGATCACATCAGCCTCCAGCACCTCCTCGAGCGTGGCGCGGAAGGCTGCAACCAGTTGCGGCGGCAGGTCCGAGATGAAGCCCACCGTGTCCGACAGGATCACCCGCCCCGCGCCGGGCAGGTCCACGGCGCGCATGGTCGGGTCCAGGGTGGCAAAGAGCATGTCCTTGGCCAGCACCTCGGCGCCGGTCAGACGGTTGAAAAGCGTGGACTTACCCGCGTTGGTATAGCCGACCAGCGCCACCACCGGAAACGGCACCCGGCGCCGCGCGGCGCGGTGCAACTCGCGCGTGCGCACCACCTTTTCAAGCTGACGACGCAGGCGGACCATCTGTTCGTCGATGGCGCGGCGGTCGGCCTCGATCTGCGTCTCGCCCGGCCCGCCGACAAACCCCAGCCCCCCGCGCTGCCGCTCCAGATGGGTCCAGGCCCGCACCAGCCGGGTGCGCTGGTAGCTGAGCGCCGCCAGTTCCACCTGCAGCACGCCTTCGCGGGTCTGGGCGCGGTCGGCAAAGATTTCCAGGATCAGCCCGGTGCGGTCCAGCAGCTTCACCTCCAGCGCGCGTTCCAGATTGCGCTGCTGGACCGGGGACACCGGGCCGTCGATCAGGACAAGCTCGATTTCGTCCTCGGCCACGCGGGCTTTGAGGTCCTCGATCTTGCCGCTGCCGAACAACTGCCCCGGATGCGCACGCGGCAGGCGCACAACCTCGCCGCCCAGCAGATCCAGGCCCGGCAGGGCCCGGGCCAGCGCCATGGCCTCGGCCAGCGCATCGGCGGGATCGCGCGACCGTGCCGCCCCGCGGATATCGGGGTGCAGCACCAGTGCGCGGGTCGGGCGCGTGCCCCCCTCGCCCCCGAGTTCGGCGACATCAATGGGCACGCACGCCCTCGATCCACTGCGAAACGTCAGTCACCTTCATAAAGGGTGATCGGCTGGCCCGGCATGATCGTCGAAATGGCGTGCTTGTAGACAAGCTGGCTCTGCCCGTCGCGGCGCAGCAGAACGCAGAAATTGTCAAACCAGGTGATCACACCCTGCAGCTTGACCCCGTTGATGAGAAAAACGGTCACCGCGACCTTGTTCTTCCGGACATGATTGAGAAATGCGTCCTGCAAGTTCTGTTTGTCGCCGGCCATGGAATAAGCCTTTTTGTTGTTCTGGTCTTTCCTGCGCGGCCGTTCGTCAGCCCCGCGTCACTCCCCGTCGGCGCAGTATGCAGGGGACAGACGGGAGTTTCCAGCATGAATTGCACATGCGCGCGAAAGATAGTTTCTCAGCGCCCGCCGCGGCCCAGCACCAGTGCCAGAACCAGAAGAAGTTCCAGCCGACCCAGGATCATCGTCGCGCCCAGCACCGCGCGCGCCGGATCGCTCAGCGCTGCCCAACTGAGCGGCACATCGGCCGCGACCTGGGCCAGCGGGCCGGTGGTGCTGATTGCGGCGGTGGCAAAGACCAGCGCCCTTTCGAACGGCACGCCAAGCGCCGTCAGCGCCGCCAGCGCCATGATCATGCCCAGCAGGAACAGCATCAGGAACAGCCATGACGCCACCGCCGCCTGCCCGCGCAGCGCCCGGCGGCGCACGCCCTCGCCCCCGACCGAGGACGGAAACACCATCCGCTCCATTTCACGCCGCCCCTGCAGGATCAGCGCATGGACCCGCATCAGCTTCATCCCCCCGGCGGTGGTGGCCACGCCGCCCCCGGCCATGGCCAGCCCCAGGAGGATAAGCCCCGGCGCACTCGGCCCCGACCACGCCCGCACCATGAACCAGTCATTGCTGACCAGCCCCGTGGTGGTCAGGAAGGACGCCGCCGTGAACAGCGCCCCCCAGAACGCGCGCAGCGCGGCAAACAGCGCCTGCCCCTCGGCGGCCCCCGGCAGTGCCAGCCAAAGCGGCAGCACCAGCAGCAGCGCCGCCAGCCCGATCAGCACCGCGCCCAGCCGCAGTTCCGGATCGCGCAGCGGCGATGTGGCGCGCGCGTCGGCGGGCACACCCGGCAGACTGCGCCGCGTCAGCGCCAGGGCCAGAACAAGGAACAGCAGCACCTCGCCGCGGAACCCGGCCGGTCCCATGCCCGGACCCGGCAGGATCCCCGAGGTGGACATCGCGGCCATGGCCTGCATGAGCGCGAGAAAGGCCGGATTTCCAAACGCCACAAGCGCGATCCACAGAACGGCGGTGAACAACGCATAGGCGGGCAGGACAAGGCCCGCTTCGTGCAGGATCGGCGCGCGCAACCCGCCCGCGCCTTCGGACGCGCGCAGCGGCGATCCGGTCGGCGTGCCGGACCCCGGGCCAGCCCGCAGCCCCGGCGGGTCAGCGGGCCGGCGCGGGTCAAGCCCCGCGCCCGAAAGCCGCGACGACACCGCCGCCACCACCGACAGCACGAAGGCCCCGCCCAGCCATCCGGCCAGGCCGCGCCACAGATGCACCGTATCGGGCACGGCGCGCGGCGCGTCGAAGATCGTGGCCCCGGTGGTGGTGAAGCTGGACACCATCTCGAACCACGCCAGCGCGAAACGCAGCCCTGCGACCGCCTCGACCAGCGGCACAGCCATCAGCAGGGGCGCCAGCACCAGCACCGCGACCAGCAGGAACAGCGGATCGTCCATGCGGCCACGCGCCATGGCACCCCGCCGCCCCGGTGCGGTGGCCAGTGCCATGAACAGGCCCAGCACGCAGACCAGCACACCCGAATACAGGAACGCCCGCCCCGATGGGGAATCGCCCGTGGCAAAGCCGAAGCCCGCGGGCAGCAGCATCGCCAGCCCCAGCGTGCCGATCAGCAGGGGCAGCACCGGGGTCTGACGCAGCAGCCCCGGCATTCAGAAATACTCGACCGCGACCTGCAACAGGTGCTCGACCGCGCCCACATCGCCCACCAGCGCAAAGATCACCACGGTGTCGCCCTCTTCCAGCCGCGTGCCGCCGTGCGGGCGCATGAATTCGCCCTTGCGCAGGATGCCCGCCAGCAGCGCGCCTTCGGGGAATTCGATATCGCGCACCGTGCGCCCTGCCAGCGGCGAGGTGGACAGCACCTGCGCCTCGATCACCTCGGCCTCGTTGTCGCCCAGCGAATAGACCGCGCGCACCCGCCCGTGCCGGATGTGGCGCAGGATCGACGACACGGTGGTGGTGCGCGGGTTGATCCAGGCATCGATCCCCAGCGGCGCGCTCAGTTCCACCAGCGAAGGGTCGTTGATCAGCGCGATGGCCAGCGGACAGCCCAGCGCCTTGGCCCGGACCGGGACCAGCATGTTGGTCTTGTCGTCATCGGTCACCACGACGACCGAATCCGCGCGCGCCACCTCGGCCTCGGTCAGCAGATCGATGTCCATGCCGTCACCATGCAGCACGATGGAGCGCTCCAGCGCGTCGGCGGCGCGCTCGGCGCGCTCGCGGCTCCGCTCGATCATCCGCACCCGCACCCGTTCGGGGCGGCTTTCCAGCATCCGCGCCACCGACAGCCCGACATTGCCGCCGCCCACCACCACCACGCGGCGCAACTGCGGGCTGGTCTTGCCGAAGATTTCCAGCGTGCGCGCGGTGTCGCGGGCCTCGGTGAAGACATAGATGGCATCGCCCGCGAAAAGCTGGTCCATGGGCTCGGGCGCGAACAGCCGCTTGCCGCGGCGCACGCCCACAACCGTGGCGCGCAGGGTCGAGAACAGCTCGGTCAATTGCCGCAGCGGCGTGTTGAGCACCGGGCAGTCCTCGTCAAGGGCGATGCCCAGAAGCTGCGCGCGCCCGTCCATGAAATCCTCGATATCGAAGGTCGCGGGATAGGAGATGCGCTGCAGCACCGCCTTGGAGACCTCGCGCTCGGGGCTGATGACAATGTCGATGGGCATGTGCGCGCGCCGGAACAGCCCGGCGTATTGCGGTTCCAGATAGGTCTGCTCGCGCAGGCGCGCGATCTTGCGGGTGACGTTGAACACCGAATGCGCCACCTGGCAGGTGACCATGTTCACCTCGTCCGAATGGGTGGCGGCGATCAGCATGTCGGCGTGTTCGGCGCCGGCCTCTTCCAGGACGTGCGGGTGGCTGGCAAAACCGGTGACGCCCACCACATCCAGCGCGTCGGTGGCCCGGCGCACCAGCGCGGGGTTGTTGTCGACGATGGTGACCTCGTTGGCCTCGCCCGCAAGGTGGCGGGCGATCTGCCAGCCGACCTGCCCGGCGCCACAGACTATGATCCGCATCCTGCCCTTCCCCCTGTCACCGGCACCCGCTTGCACACCACCCGGGCACGCGCAGTGTTACCATCCTGCGCGGTGCTGTAAATCCGGGGGCCGCGTTCCGGGCGGTCTCAGCGCCGCGCGGTGACCACCGGCGACTGTCCGGCGTAGAAGATGACCAGCCCCGCGCGGCCCAGATCAAAGCGCGTCACATGATCCAGCGCATCCAGAAACCGCCGCTCCAGCGTCAGCAGCGCCGCGGGACAGGCGACACGGGTGCTGGCCATCTGGCCGAAGCGCAGCCCGGCGCGATCCGCCGTCACGTCGCCGAAATACAGGTTGCAGGCCGCCCGCCCGGTGACGCGGCCATTGACGAAGCGCATGGTCAGTTCCGGGAATTCGTCCAGCGTGGCATCGACCGGAACGCCGAACAGGCTGGTCACTTGCCATTCGGCGCCGCGCAACAGCGACACCGGATCACCGCCGCAGCCGTGCATGACCTCATCCGCGTGCAGGATGCTGACCTGCACCGGAAACGGCATGCCGCTGGCCCGGTCATTGCAGATGACATCGCTCAGCGTCACCTCGAAGGCCCCGGCGTCCAGATGCAGCCGCCCCTCCCGCGCCTCGATCTCCGGGCGGGCGCGGGTCAGTGTATCCGCGTCGCCATCGAGCCGCAGCGAAACCTCGTCCCGGGTGATGCGCAGCACCCATTCCCCCGCGCGCCCGGCCGCATCGAGCGGGAAGAGCGCCGGGCCAAGGACCGGCACGCACTCGCCCAGATCCGCGCCGTCAAGGGTGATCTGCAGTCGGTTGCCGTGCAGCCAGGCTTCGGAATTGTCGGCGCCGAACCAGCCCGGTGGCGCCTCGGCGATCGGCGGCAACACGATGACATCGCGGTCCTGGCGCAGCCAGAGCGCCCCGTCGGCGGCGATGGAAAAGGCGACATCGGTCTGCGCGCAGGACAGTTGCTGCGCGAACCCCATGGCCAGGAACGGATCGGCGGTCAGCGGATCGAGCGTCAGCGACCGGGTTTCCGGCATGGTGATGCGCGGCGTGGACGCCACCACCTGCGCCCGGTGCACGATGCCCGCGCGCAGGGCCGCCGCCGGGCCGGGAACGTCGGTCAGGATGGTTTGCAGCCCGGCGTCGCCCGCCTCCAGCGGCACCCGCTGGCGGCGCAACGGCTCGCCGTCGGCGCTCTGGAATTCGAAGACCGCTTCGGCCCGGGCCGACACCGGGCCGAGGTCCGGCCAGTCCAGGGTGACGCCGATGTCACGCGCCGGCGCCGGTGCGGCAGCCAGACCAAATGCCAGGATTGACGCTGCCAGGCCGCGCATCGCGGAACTCCATCTGTTCGGTCCGCGCGCGCCCCTGCCAGAGGGTCAGGCCCGAAAGGTCACGCGCGTTCGGCGTACTCAAAGGTTTCGGTGTTGACCACGATCGCCTCGTCCGTGCCCACGAAGGGCGGCACCATGACCCGCACGCCATTGTCCAGGATCGCGGGCTTGTAGCTGTTGGCCGCGGTCTGTCCCTTCACCACCGGTTCGGTTTCGACCACGGTGCAGGTCACCTTTTGCGGCAAGGTGACGTTCAGTGCCTCTTCGCCGTAATATTCGATGGTCACGGTCATGCCGTCCTGCAGGAACGGGCGCCGCTCGCCCAGAACATCGGCGGGCAGTTCCAGTTGCTCGAAGGTCTCCATGTCCATGAACACCAGCATATCGTCGTTTTCGTAAAGAAACTGCTGGTCCTTCTGCTCCAGCCGCACGCGCTCGACCTTGTCTTCGGAGCGGAAGCGTTCGTTCAGCTTGCGCCCGTCGCGCAGGTTCTTCATCTCGACCTGGGCAAAGGCACCGCCCTTGCCGGGTTTCACATGGTTGACCTTGACCGCGACCCACAACCCGGAGTCGTGCTCCAGCACGTTGCCCGGACGGATTTCGTTGCCGTTGATTTTAGGCATGAGACACCTTGCAGACGGTTGCGCGATCGATCGGCGCCCCTATATCTTGCGGATGCGTTTCGCGCAAGGTCAGCTTGTTCCCGGCAAGGTCCCGCCGATATGCGCAAATCGCATGGCCGTTATGCGTTCGGGCCGTAGCGAATCGCCCCCGCAAAGGCGTAGGAACACCGGACGCGAAAATGCAAGTGCAAGAACAAGAGCAAAGGACGTCAGTATGTTCGATTCCACGGATGGCACAGCGTTCAACCACGAACAGGGCGCTCGTGCGCGCAAACTGTTCGCTGCCGTGGTGCTGGCCGCGCTGGATGACGCCATTGCCGATGACAAGAAATACGGTAACGGCCCGGAACAGATCGCCCGCTGGGCACGCTCGCGCGATGGGCGCGAGGTCCTGTCCTGCGCCGGGATCGACCCGAACGAGCGGGTGGTGCAGGGCCTGATGGACTTCGTCGGTCGCGGGGTGCGCACCTCGGTGGCGCTGTCGCGCGAGGAAAGCGAGCGGCGCAACGCCGCCGCCGCAGCCGAGGCCGAAGCCGCCTGAACGGCGGTCACGCCAGCCGACACTGCCCGAACCGAAAAGACCCCTGCATCGATGATGCGGGGGTCTTTTCATGCGCGTACCAACCGGGTGCGACACGCGCCGCGCCACTCCGGCGCGGGCGAAAGCCGACGCTTGCGGTCTCCGGCGCTTGCGGTCTCCGGGGCATGCGGTCTCCGGGCATGCGGTCTCCGGGCATGCGGTCTCCGGGCATGCGG
>JAFIEE010000064.1 GCA_020832705.1 Paracoccaceae bacterium | reverse complement strand
GGGGGGGCCCCGCCCGGGGGGGCCGTTTTAAAAACCCCCCCCCCCCGGGTGGGGCGGGCCCCCGGGGCGGCCGGGGGGGCGGGGGCGGGAAAGCCGCGGACCGGTGCTTGTGCCGGGGGGGGGAGATTTGGGGCGCGCATTCGGCGGTCTTTGGCGCCTTTTCGCCCGCGATATCATCGCCGGCCGCGCGCCGGGTTCGACCACGACACCCCCGCCGCACGCGACCGGCGCCCGCGCCAGCGCATGGCCGCGAGGCATGGCAGGACTGCCGCTTGGACTGGAAGGCCGAGATTCACGTGCGCTGTCTCTGCCCTGACTGCACCCGCAGGCCGTGTCCAGCCGATCAGGTCAAACCAGAAACCAACAGAACGAATTCTTCAGGGCGCATCAGGCCGCGCCTCTGCACATGAGTGCCTGATCTGTCCGATCTGCCGTCTCCTGGTCGGGCCAGAGCGGGCGGGAAAACACGTGCAAGTTCGGGGCAGGTCACAGGCCGCCGCCAGCCTGTGTGTCGCGTCAATGTGCTGCGGGTGCAGCCAGTCGGGGCCTGACCCGGTGTCGGATCGGATTCAATAACCAATATCAACAACCAACGGGATGGCTGGGGTGGTAGGATTCGAACCTACGGTACACGGTACCAAAAACCGCTGCCTTACCACTTGGCTACACCCCAACTGCGGCGGTGTTTAGCGAAGCGGGTTTCAGCCTGCAAGCGGAAAATCCGGCGTTTCCGGGCGCGGGTGGCTGCCGGTCCCGCAGGGGGGGTGTCAGCTTGAAACCTGCTCGCGCAGGATCGCCGCGGTCATCGACAGCATCAGATAGATCCCGGAAAAGATCAGGAAAGCCAATGCGGTATTCTCGAACGCGCGGGGGTAGGTGGGTTCGTCCGGCGCGATCGGGGTGACGCTGAGCGACAGATACCGCACCTGGCGCCCGGCCTCGATCCGGGCGGTTTCAAGCTGTTGCAGCGCCTGGGTCAGCAGCATCTGCCGGGTCTGCACATCAGCCTCGGCCATCACCAGTTCGCTCTGGATCCGGGCGAGCGACGCGCCGCCTTCGGTGCCCTGTGTCATCGACCCGCGCAGGGTGGCGATCTGCGCCTCCAGCGCGTTGACGCGGCGTTGCAGCGGGTCCACGCGGGCGGGGTTCGGACGCGGATTCGACAGCAACTCCTGCAGGCTCAGCCGTGCCTGGGTCAGTTCGCTTTCCAGCGCGACGATCTGCTGCGAGATCAGCGACACCTCGACATCACCGGACAGGACGGCAAAGCGCTCCTGCAGGTCCACCGCCGCCTGGCGCGCCTCGGTCATGCGGGTCTCGGCCTGCTCGAAGCTCTGGCGCGCGTCACGCATGGCGCTGTCGCGGATGCGGGCGGTCATCAGGTCCACCTGCTCTTCGGCATAGGTGATCAGCGCATTGGCAAAACGCTCGCTGTCCTCGGGCGTGGCGGCGGCCACCTCGAGCCGGACGATCCCTTCGCTCGGGTCGAAGCTGATCCGGACCTGGCGCTGATACAGGCGATAGACGGCTTCCTCGGAGGCATCGGGGGCAAGGCGGCGCAGGATGTCGATGTTCTCGCCGCTGAAATGCTCGCGGAACCCTTCTTCGGCGTTCAGGCGCCGCATGGCGCCGCGCGATTGCAGGTAGCTTTGAACCGTGATCGAATCCTGTGAATTGCCTGCAGTGCCCGTGCCCGCAAAAATACCCCCCAAACCGTCGGACCCGGCGGAAACGGAACTGTCGGCCTGCTGGATGACGAATTCGGCATCGGTCGCATAGAGGGGCGTGGCCAGGATGTAGAAGTAGTATCCCACAAGGAAGGTCGGCAGCGACACGAATATCAGCAACCGGGTGGCCAGCAGCACCAGCCGCCTGCGGCGCCGGGACGAAATGCCCTTGCGGATCCGGCGCAGCTCTGCCTCGCGCTCCAGGGCAATCTGGCGCATCCGGTCGCTGGCTGCGGTGTCGGGCAGGGTCGCGCCGGGGCGCCGGACGGCGGGCAGCTTGTCTCCGGTGTCCTGCGGCACGGCAACCGCGGTGCCGTCACCCTCTTGCGGGCGGATCAGTTCCAGCATCGTGGAGCGTTCGAACGGGTCGATGCCGCGCTTGCGCAACAGCCGCACCGCATCCAGCCCCGAGGTGGCCCGCACTCCGTGGCGCGTGGCCACGCGCATTGCCATGCGCAACTGGCGCGGGGTCAGCGCCTCGCCGCGGATCGCTTCCAGTTCGCGATGCACCTGCGCGTCGCCGTCGATATCGGCGCTGTGGATCGTTTCCGGACGCGCGCTTTCGGCATCCGGGCCCGTCTGTGCCGCGGCCGTCCGGGCAGGGGCGGGATCGTCTGCGCGCGGCGTCGCCGGGGTGTGATCCTCCAGCGGGGTGTCGTTGTCGATCACGCTTTCGGCGCCGGGTCCGGCCGGGTGCGGCGGTGGGGCCGCTCTCTGGTTCGTGGTCGCGGCTGCCGGGGCGGCGGGAGCGTCGCCCTGGTCCGCGCCATCGCGACCGCGGCGGATGCGGAACCTGCGGGCCTTAATCTGCATAGTCATAGAGTTCCCGCGCCTCTTCCAGCGTGTCGAACATGAACACCTGCCCGTCACGCAGCACCGCCGCCTGCTTGCAGAACCTTTCCAGCGTGCGCGCCTGATGCGAGACCATCACCACGGTGCCGTTGTGCAGCTTTTCGCGCAGCACCTGCCCGGCGCGCCGATTGAAACTGACGTCGGTCGTGGTCGGCATGCCTTCGTCGATCAGATAGATGTCGAATTCCAGCGCCGCCATCAGCGAAAACGAGAATCGCGCCCGCATGCCCTGGCTGTAGGTGCCGACCGGCATGTCGAAATACTCGCCGATATCGCACATCCAGCGGCAGAAGGCTTCAACCTCGTCCGGGTCCAGCCCGTAGAGACGGGCAATGTAGCGCGCGTTTTCGGTCCCGGTGTGGCGGTTGACCACCCCGCCCATGAAGCCCAGCGGAAAGGACACGCGGCAGGTGCGGGTGATCCGGCCTTCATCGGGTTTTTCCAGCCCGGCCATCATGTTGATGATGGTGGTCTTGCCGCTGCCGTTGGGCGCCAGGATGCCGAGCGACTGGCCAAGGTCCACGCGGAAGCTGGCGCGGTCCAGGATCACCTTGCGCTGCTTTCCTGTCCAGAAGGACTTGCTGACATTTGCGAACTCGATCATGAACCGCGCGACCACCCTCGATGAGCCGGATACGACTGCTGGCCGCACCGGGTGTCAGGGCGCTGTTTTCCGCACCTTTATGGCAATTTGCGGGAAATATGCCGCAGAAGCCACGGCGCAGACAATCACTTTTGTCTGAAACCCGGGTAAACGTCACCGGCTCCGCGGCCGCATCGCGGCCCCCGGATGCCGCAGTGCGGTGGAGGGCAATCGGCTCAGGCGCCCCAGGTGCGCACCGGTCCGCAGTCGACATGCACGAAATCCGACCGCGAGTAGCGCCCCACACCGCCTGCGCGGCACGCGGCGGCGGCGCGCGCCATCTCGGACACGCTGCGCGAGCGCAGACGCACATCGGCGGCCTTGCCGGTCAGGTGCAGCGAATTCTGCGCCACGTTCCGTGACCGCGCGCGCAGCATCTGGTTGGTCGCCGGCGACCGGAAGCCCGACAGCAGCATGTAGGGTTCGTTGACCCGCAGCAGATTCGCGGTCGCAGCCATGATGTCGATGGTGCGGGTGTCGATCCTGTGGACCTGGTTGTTGCGCCAGTCGCGGCTGAAATGGTCAATCAACTGAAGCGCTTCGGGGATGTAGCTGCCATCGACCCAGTAGACCATGTCGATGTTCTCGCCGGTGCGCCCGGAATACATGCGCAGCCTGCGGATATCGCCCGAACCGCGCGCGTAGGCCGTGACCCCGGGAAAGAAGGGCGCCGCGCTCACCGCCGTTGCCGCAAACGCGCCCAGCAGCGCCCTGCGTGTGACATCCGTTGCCTTTTCAGCCATTATCTGCCTGTCCCGTTGCAGTTTCCCGGTTGCTTTTCCGGTCTGTCAGGAACCGCCTGCGTGGGATTCTTCCGACCCTGCCGCGCTGACGTGATCCCTGTAGTGCGCCCCGTGCCACCTGTCACCGTGAGGACACAACACTTGACCGAACTCAACCCTTTTCACTTTTTGCTCGCCGTGACACCTCTATGCCACACGGCGCCGTGAGCTCCCAAGGGCGTTTCTGGCCGGACGCAGGGGATCGGCAAGAATCTGCCGGTTTGTTGCTCCGGCACCCGTGCGCGCCGCCGTCCTGCCTCATTCCCGGCTCTCGTGATAAGAGCAATGCATGAAGAACACACTAAGGTTCTGCGCGTTCAAGGATAGCAGGGTTGTGAATGGACCGGCTTGGCGTATTCTTGCCAATGTGGTCGACGCGCCCTCGGGCGCTGGATACGGGAAATTTCGGGGGATGGGCATTATGGCAGGTCTGGATTCGGTGACGCGGGCGCTCGGTGCCGGTTTGCGGCGTCTGACCGCGGCGATGGCACTTGGCGTGCTGCTGGCAGCGCCTTTGGCGCCGACGGCGCAGGCGCAGCAGTTCAGCGCGTTCAAGCAGGCGCTCGCCGAAGGCGTGGCGCAGGATCGCGGGCTGTCGGCCTTCTATCGGGAGCATGGGTATCAGCCGCTCTGGACCGGACCCGCCGATGACGTGCGCCGCAGCGCGCTCATCACCGCCATCAGCCGCGCGTCCGAGCACGGGCTGCCGGTGGCACGCTATGACCTTGACGGGCTGATCGCCGCCTTCGGCGCCGTGGAGAGCGAGCGCGACCGCGGCTTTCTGGAAGCGAAGGTGACCGAGACCTTCCTGCGGTTCGCGCGCGACATGACCAGCGGCGTGCTGACCCCTTCGCGGGTTGACCGTGATATCGTGCGCAGCCTGCCGCGCCCGGACCCGCTGGAGCTGTTGACCGAATTCGCCGCGTCCGAGCCGGTGTCCTTCATTCGCAACCTGGCGCCGCGCGCGCCGGAATACGCGCGGCTTTTCCGCGCCAAGCGCGACCTGGAGACGGTCATTGCGCAGGGGGGCTGGGGGCCGACGGTGCCGGAATCGGCGCTGCGTCCGGGCGACACCGGCCCGGGCGTCGTGGCCCTGCGCAACCGGCTGATCGCCATGGGCTACATGCCGCGCACCGCCACCGCCAGCTATGACGCGGCGCTGCAGTCGGCGGTGCAGCGCTTCCAGATCAACCACGGGCTCGATGCCGACGGGGTGGCAGGGCAGGCGACGCTGCGCGCCGTCAACGTCGCCCCCGAGGAGCGGCTGCAGTCCGTCATTGTCGCCATGGAGCGGGAGCGCTGGCTGAACATTCCGCGCGGCGACCGGCACATCTGGGTCAATCTGGCGGATTTCTCGTCGCGGATCGTCGATTTCGACGAGGTGACCTTTGAAACCGTGTCGATCATCGGCGCGCGCAACAGCGAGCAGCGCACGCCTGAGTTCTCGGAGGACATGACCTATCTGGAGATCAACCCCGACTGGACGCTGCCGCGCTCGATCCTGGCGCGCAGTTACTGGGGGGCGCTGTCTTCGGGCGGGGCGCAGTACATGCAGATCATCGACGCACAGGGCCGTGTGGTGCCGCGCAGCGCCATCGACTTCTCGCGCTACACGCCGCGCAACTTTCCCTTCAACGTGCGCCAGCCTCCGGGGCCGTCGAATCCGCTGGGCACGGTGAAATTCATGTTCCCCAACCCGCATGCGATCTATCTGCATGACACGCCCGCGCGCTCGCTGTTCAACACGCAGGTGCTCACCCATTCCTCGGGGTGCATTCGTCTGAGCGACCCGGAGGAATTCGCCTATGAACTGCTGGGGCGCCAGACCGATGACCCGCAGGGGCTGTTCCATCGCACCCGCAATTCCGGCCAGCAGACGCGGATCTATCTGGATACGCCGGTGCCCACGCATCTGGTTTATCGCACCGCGTTCACGGATGCGCGCGGGGCGCTGAATTTCCGCCCCGATGTCTATGGCCGTGACGCCGCGATCTTCCGCGCGTTGCAGAACGCCGGGGTGGAAATGCCGGGGATTCGCAGCTAAGCGGGGTCGCTGAGGCCGCGCCCGCTGCGGGCGCGGCGCCCCAGGTCCGAGGCTGCCATGCGCTACCGAATCGACACCATCGCGCGCGCCCAGGGCGCGCGGTTCGAAGGGAACGGCGCGCTGGAATTCACCCATGCCGCCGAACCCGCGCAGGCCGGGCCCGAGGCGCTGGCCATCGCATCGGACCCGAAATACGCCGCAGGTCTGGAACAGGGCACCGCCCGCGCCGCCCTGCTCTGGGAAGGGGCCGACTGGCAGGCGCTGGGGCTGCAGGCCGCGGTTTTCGCACCGCGCCCGCGCTATGCCCTGGCCGGGCTGACAGCGGCCATGGACCCGGGACCGGAAATTGCGCCGGGCGTGCATCCATCGGCGGTGATCGACCCGGGCGCGACGGTGGGGCCGGGGGCGGCCATCGGCCCCTTTGTCTGGATCGGTCCCGGCGCGCAGGTCGGCGCGCGCGCGCGGATTGCGGCGCATGTGAGCATTGCCGAAGGCGCGCGCATCGGCGATGACGCACTGATCCACGCCGGGGTGCGCATCGGCGCGCGGGTGCGCATCGGCGACCGGTTCATCGCCCAGCCCGGCGCGGTGATCGGTGCCGACGGGTTTTCCTTTGTCACGCCGGAAAAATCGGCGGTCGAGGCGGTGCGCGAGACCCTGGGCGACCGGGGCGAGACGGCGGGCCAGTCCTGGACGCGGATCCACAGCCTCGGGTCCGTGACCCTGGGCGATGATGTGGAAATCGGCGCCAATTCCACCGTCGACCGGGGCACCATCCGCGACACCGAAATCGGCTCCGGCACACGGATCGACAATCTGGTGCAGGTGGGCCACAACGCGCGGATCGGCCGCGACTGCCTGATCTGCGGGCAGGCGGGCGTGGCGGGTTCGGCGCGGATCGGTGACCGGGTGGTGCTGGGTGGGCGCACCGCCGTCAGCGACCATATCACCGTGGGCGATGATGTGGTGACGGGAGGCGGGACCGGCGTGCTGTCGGACGTGCCCGCGGGGCGGGTGATGTTCGGCACCCCGGCGACGAAGATGGAAACCCAGATCGAGATATACAAGGCGCTGCGGCGCCTGCCGCGGCTGGTAAATCAGGTTGCCGCGCTTCGCAAAACTGTTACAAACCGCAGCGACAAGGGCGGCAGCCGGAACGCGCAGGAACCGCCCCCGTGGAAGAACAGGACGTGATGACGAAGGACCCCGCCATCGCCGCGAAGGTGATCGAGATCATCGCCGAACAGGCCATGCGCACGCCCTCGGAAGTGACGGTCGAGGACCGTCTCGAAGCACTTGGCATCGACAGCCTGGGCGTGGTCGAATGCATCTTCCAGATCGAGGAGAGCTTCGACGTCACCGTGCCCTTCAACGCCAACAACCCCGAGGAAAGCGCCTTTGACATCTCGACCGTGGGATCGGTGATTGCCGAGGTCGAAAAGCTGGTGGCCGAGGGCCGTGGCTGAGGCGGGCGTGCCGGGTCCGGCAAGCCGAGGCGGCGCGGACAGGGCGGCGCGGACAGGGCTGCGCGGATGAGGCGGGCATGAGAAAGGTCGTCATCACCGGCGCGGGCACCGTCAATCCGCTGGGCCATGACGTGCCCTCGACACTGGCCGCCATGCGCGAAGGCCGTTGCGCCATCACCGCGCTGGAGGGGCTGCAGGACCAGGACCGGCTTGCGGTGCAGATCGGCGCGCAGGTCCGGGGGTTCGATCCGGCAACGCATATCGACCGCCAGCGCCTGCCGATCCTCGACCGTTTCGCGCAGTTCGCGCTGGTCGCCGCGCGCGAGGCGGTGGCGCAGGCGGGGCTGTCCTTCGAGGGCACGGCCAGTGACCGCGCGGGCGTGGTCATGGGCACCGCCGGGGGCGGCAATACCACCGTCGATGACAATTACCGCAGCGTCTTTGCCGAAGGGAAGAACCGGGTCCACCCGTTCGTGGTGCCACGCCTGATGCACAATGCCGCCGCCTCGCATCTGTCGATGGAATTCGGGCTGCGCGGGCCGGGGCTTGCGGTGTCCACGGCCTGCGCCTCGTCCAACCACGCCATGGGGCTGGCGCTGCACCTGATCCGGGGGGGCGCGGCGGATGTGATCCTCGCGGGCGGGTCCGAGGCGATGCTGAGCTTCGGCGGGCTGAAGGCCTGGGAGGGGCTGCGGGTGATGTCGCGCGATGGCTGCCGCCCCTTCGCCGCCTCGCGCAACGGGCTGGTCATGGGCGAGGGCGGCGCGGTCTTCGTGTTCGAGGCGCTGGAACACGCCCGCGCGCGCGGGGCCGAGCCGCTGGCCGAGGTGGCGGGGTTCGGCATGAGCGCCGATGCCGGCGACATTGTCGCGCCGACACTGGACGGGCCGGTGCGGGCGATGCGCCTGGCGCTGGCCGATGCCGGCATGGCGGCCGGGGATGTCGGCTATGTCAATGCCCATGGCACCGGAACGCGGGCGAATGACCGGACCGAGGCGCAGGCGCTGCATACGGTGCTGGGCGCGGGCGCGGGCCGGGTGCCCGTGTCCTCGACCAAATCCATGCACGGGCATCTGATCGGCGGCACCGGGGCGGTGGAACTGCTGGCCTGCGTGATGGCGCTGCGCGAGGGCGTGATTGCGCCCACGGTGAATTTCGACGCCGCAGACCCCGACTGCCCCGTGGACGCGGTGCCCAACACGGCGCGGGACGGGGTGGAGGTGCGCGCCGCGCTGTCGAACGCCTTTGCCTTTGGCGGACTGAACGCGGTGCTGGCCCTGCGGCGGCTCTGAACCCGCTTCGGGGAAGGGGGGCGCTGCCCCCCGTCGCGCCTGCGCGCGACCCCGCCCGGAGTATTTTCGGCAAGATGAATGGGGCAGGTTGCCCGGGCGGGGGTGCCGGGATAAACCGTGAACATGGGCCGGTTGATCCGGCGTGGGTCTGCGATAGCTTCGGGTGATGACGGCTCCGATCCTTCTGTGGTTCAAGCGCGACCTGCGGGTGCACGATCACCCGGCGCTGGCGCATGCGGCGGCACTGGGTCCGGTGCTGCCGCTGTATATCGTGGAGCCGGGGTATTGGGCGCTGCCCGATGTTTCCGGTCGGCATTGGGCGTTCCTGTCCGAGACGCTGGCGGCGTTGCAGACGGAGCTTGCCGCGCTGGGCCAGCCACTGGTGCTGCGCCAGGGCGATGCGGTGGAGGTGCTGGAGCGGATGCGGCGGCGGTTCGGGATCACGCGCATGGTCTCGCACGAGGAGACGGGCAACGGCTGGACCTTTGCCCGTGACCGCCGTGTGGCGGGCTGGGCCCGCGCGCAGGGCGTGCGATGGGAGGAACTGCCGCAATGCGGCGTGGTGCGGCGGCTTTCGTCGCGCGATGGCTGGCAGGGGCGGCGCGACCGGTTCATGGCGGCGGCGCAGGGGACCGCGCCGGCGGCGCTGGCGCCGCTCGAGATTGCGCCCGGGGCGGTGCCGGTGGTGCCGGGGCCGGGGCTGGCGCCCGATCCCTGCCCGCACCGCCAGCGCGGCGGCCGGACCGAGGCACTGGCGCTGATGGAGAGTTTCCTGACCGAGCGCGCGGCGGGGTATCGGCGCGCCATGTCCTCGCCGCTGGGGGGCGAGCGGGCCTGTTCGCGGCTTTCGCCGCATCTGGCGCTGGGGGCGCTTTCGGTGCGTGAGGTGGTGCAGGCCACGGCCGGGCGGCGGGGTGCGCTGCGCGGCGCGTCCGGGGGCTGGGGCGGCGCGCTGGCGAGTTTCGACAAGCGGCTGGCCTGGCGCGACCATTTCATCCAGAAGCTGGAGGATGAACCCGCGCTGGAACGCCGCTGCCTGCACCCGGCCTGGGAGGGGGTGCGCCCGCGCGACCCGGACGCGGCGCGGCTGGCGGCCTGGGCGGCGGGCGAGACGGGGCTTCCGTTTGTCGATGCCTGCATGCGGTATCTGCGCGCCACGGGCTGGCTGAATTTCCGCATGCGGGCGATGCTGGTGTCAGTGGCCACGCATCACCTGTGGCTGGACTGGCGCCCGGTGGGGCAGCATCTGGCGCGGCTGTTTACCGATTACGAACCGGGCATCCACTGGAGTCAGTGCCAGATGCAGGCCGGCACCACGGGGATCAACACCATGCGGGTCTACAACCCGGTCAAGCAGGGGCTGGATCAGGATCCGGACGGGCGCTTCATCCGTCGCTGGGTGCCGGAACTGGCGCCGGTGCCCGATGCCTTCGTGCACCAGCCCTGGAT
Organism: Paracoccaceae bacterium; assembly: GCA_020832705.1. Lineage (GTDB taxonomy): Bacteria > Pseudomonadota > Alphaproteobacteria > Rhodobacterales > Rhodobacteraceae > Rhabdonatronobacter. Next base: position 7,795 of record JAFIEE010000064.1, on the reverse strand, counting down.
CTGGCCGGGGGCGGGGCGGCTTGCGGGGCAGCGCTATCCGGCGCCGGTGGTGGACCCGGAGGGGGGGGGGGGCGCCGCCCGGGGCGCCTGGGCAAGGCTGCGCGCAGGTCCGTTTTTCGCGTACCCGGCCGCAGCGGTTGCGGCGCGGCACGCCAGCCGCAAGCGCCCGCCCGCGCGCAGCGGCGCGCGACGGAGGGATGACGGGGCGCAGCTTCGGCTTGATCTGTGAGCACCCGCCGGGCGGGGGGCGGGTGGCGGGGGGCGGGGGCGCAAAACGGGCTCAGGGCGCAGGTGGCTCTGTGGCGGCGATGGCGGACGCGGCGGCCTGCGGCAGACGTGTCTGGCAGGGCGTCAGTCCATGCCCGCCTGCCGCCCCAGCAGCGCGGCCTGCGTGCGATTGTTCACCCCCAGACGGCGATAAAGGGTCTTGACGTGCAGCTTCACCGTGGCCTCGCTCAGCGACAGGCTGCGGGCGATTTCCTTGTTGGACTGGCCCTGGCACAGCCCGCGCAGCACGTCACTTTCGCGCCGGGTCAGCCGAGCGGCCAGGGCCTGTGCGCGGTCCGCCGTGGCCGGGGGCGCGCCGGGCGGGCAGGGACCGCCGGTCAGGATATCCACCGGCACGAAGCGTTCACCCAGCCCCATGAAGGCGATGGCATGGGCCAGCGACTTGCCGGGCATGGACTTTGGCAGGAACCCCGCCGCGCCCATCGCCAGCGCCGCCTCGGCCAGGCTGCGCGAGGCAGTGCCCGAAATGATCGCCACCGGGTGGCCGTCGGCCAGTTCGAGCGCCCGGCGCAAGCCATCAAGCCCGTCCATGCCGGGCATGTGGTAATCGAGCAGGATGAGGTCGAAGGGAGGCTCTTCGGCCATGCGCTGCAACGCCTCGTCCAGATCCGGGGTGCAGACGACCTCGTGGCCGCTCTCGCGCACCAGATACGCGGTCAGCGCGTCGGTCAGCAACTCGTGATCATCAGCCAGCAGCAGGCGCATCGGCATCCGGGGCTCGGGCGGTTGGGCGCAGCACGGCGGCGATTGTTGCCGCAAGCTGTGCCGGGGTGACGGGTTTGCGCAGGACAGCGTCGAACAGTTCCTGCGGTATCTGGTCCCTGAGATCGCTGATCGCAAGTGCGGTCAGCAGGATCATCGCGGGGCTGTGAGCGCCCGCCGCAATCCGTGTGCCCAGTTCGATTCCGGACATGTCGGGCATCTGCATGTCGGTGATGACCACATCCCAGGGGGCGGGGTCTTCGGCCATGGTTTCCAGCGCATCGGCGGCGCTGATGCAGCCGGCCACCTCGGCGCCGCGGGCTTCGAGGGTGCTGCAGACCCAGGCGAGCTGGTCGTCGTCATCGTCCACCACGAGCACCTGCACCCCGGCCAGCGCATGGTCGTCCTGAACCGCCGCGGCATCGGCAGGTCCGGACGAAGCCGCGGCGGGCCGCGGTTGGCAATCCCGGGCTTCGACGGGCCACAGCACGGTCGCGATCGTCCCGCCGTCGGGGCCTGCGGCCAGACGGATATGGCCGCCGACCGCGCGCAGGACATTGCGCACGATCACCAGGCCAAGGCCGCTGCCCTTGCCGGTCTTGGTGGTGAAGGACGGGGTGTAGACATGGGCGCGGGCGTCTTCGGCAATCCCGGCGCCGCTGTCGGCGATGTCCAGGCGCAGAAAGGCACGCTGCGGATCGACCCGCCCGGAATCAAATGCGCCGCGCAGGTCCTCGCTTCCGGCCGTGCGCAGGCGGACGGTGATGGCCGGCCGGTCAGGGCGGAGCGGCAATTCGGCGACCGCGTCGCGCGCATTGATCAGCAGGTTGAGCACAACCTGCAGCACATCGGTCGGATCGGCGGTCACCGCAACCGGGGTATCGGGCAGGGCAAGCCGGATGCTTTCGCCCGGGCGCAGGCTGGGCCGGACCAGATCGGCGGCATCGATCACGGGCTGGCGCAGGTCGAGCCGCGACGGGGCGCGCTCCCGGCTGCCCAGTCTGGTCAGCCGACGCAGCAGGCCCGTACCCTGGTTGATTGCGGACTCAATCCGGCGCAGTTCCGGCGCCTTTGCGTCCCGCGTGTCCGCATCGATGGCCGCCAGCGCCGCCGAAATCGCCGCCAGCAGGTTGGCGAAGTCATGCGCGGTCTCGGTGGCGATCTGGGCAATCACCTCGCGCCGCTGGGCGTGCTGGAGGTCCTCGCGCAGCCGGGCCTGCTCCTGCTGCGCGCGGCGTTCGAGCGACTTGTCGCGCAAGAGGCAGAGCAGCATGCCGCGGCTTTCGCGCGTGATCGACAGCTCGTGCACACGGGGGGCGCTGTCGCCATCCATGGTGCCGTCCGGGATGGTGATCTCGCCCTGCCAGAATCCGGACCGGTCAAGCGCGGGTTGGGCTTCCTGAAGCAGCGCTTTCGTAACCTCGGGCGGATAGAAGGCGGTCCAGTGCCTGCCCACGATCAGCGCCGGATCGGCGATGCCGAACAGCGTCAGAAAGGCGGGGTTGGCATGGGTCACCACGCCGTCGGCGTTGACGAAGGCGATCCCCTCGCGCGAGGCATCCAGCACCGCGGCCCGGTCGTTGAGCGCGCGGGCCTCGGCGTTCTTGAGCGCGGTGATATCGATCATCATGCCGACCCGCCCGCCGTCGCTGGTGGCCTTTTCCAGGATGCGCAGCCATCGGCCATCGGGCAGGGCGCGCTCGGTCTCGAAGCGCGGCGTGTCATAGCGGATGATAAGCGGGTGCGTTTCGGGGTGGGCGGGATCCAGGGCCGCCGCGGTTTCGCCCTGGCGCGCGGCCTCGGCAATCACATCCTCCAGTCGCGCCCCCGGAATCAGCAGATGCGCCGTTTTCGGATACAGGGCGCGATACGGCGCGTTGCACAGCACCAGGCGACGGTCGCGGTCGAAATAGACAAAGGCATCCTGCAACGCGTTCACCGCGTTCCCCAGCCGCACGCGCGCAGCCTCGGCCTGCGCGGTCGCGGCGGCCTGCGCCAGTTCGGCGCGCTTTCGGTCAGTAATGTCGGTCAGCACCAGCACATGCCCCGGGGCATTGTCGCAGTCCAGATGCAGGCGCCGCGAATCGACACTGGCCCACCAGGGCGCACCATCGCGGTCCAGTGCGCGGATCTCGGACAGGACAACCTCGTCCGCGGCGAGCCAGTTGCAGATGCGGTCAGCCTCGCCGGGCATCGCTTCATCCAGACGCAGGATATCGCGCGGGCGCAACCCACGCGAAGACCCGGGCGTGAAGCCGGTGCGGCGTTCGCAGGCGGCGTTGATCCACCGGATGTGGCCCGCGGTATCGGTCAGGATTACCAGGCTCGATGTCTGTTCGACGATCGCGCCCAGTTGCTGGATCTGATGACGCTGCGCCGTTTCATCGGTGATGTCGCGCACCACATAGACGTAGCCGTGCCGCCCGCCCGGTGTCCCGGGCATCCGCGCCGACATGAAGGCGGAATACCAGCGTCGGCCGTGCGGCAGATCAAGGGAATATTCCTCGGGGCCGGCATGGCCGCGGCGGTCGGTTTCGGCCATCATTCTTCTGGCCAGCGCCGCGATCTCGGGGGGCAGCACCGCTTCGGGCGGTTGGCCCACGATCTCGGAGGGCTCTACCGCCATGGTCATGGGCGAGGTCTGGTGATAGCCGATGAAATCGCCGTCGGCATCGGCCTCAAGCACCAGATCGGGCAGGGCGTTCATCATCGCCTCGGCGCGGTTGCGCTCGGCGGTCAGGTCGCGCCGGGCCAGTTCGATCTGTGCCTCGGTGTCGCGCCGGTGCAGGACGGTGCCGATGACATTGGCCACCGACTTGATCAACTCGATCTCGATTTCCGAAAAACTGCGTGGCCCGCGCACCGCGTCGTAGCCGACGAATCCCGCAAGTTCCTCCCCCTGCCGCAGCGGCACCCCCAGTACCGAGCGGATCTGCTGATGCTCAAGCAGCTCGCGCAGGTCGCCATCGTCCTGGAAGTTGTGCACATCGGGCACATAGACGTGCCCCTGGCGCCGGAACTCGCGCCACCAGACCTCGCCCAGCGCCATGGGCAGGTCCTGCAGCGTGTCGATCATGGGCACGATGCCCTCGGCGCACCATTCATGGGTATTGTTCAGATAGACCGTGTCACGGATCTGGAACAGATAGGTGCGGTCACAATCCGCGAACCGGCCCAGCCGTTCCAGCGCCGTGTCGATATGTCTGTCCAGCTCCGCGGTATCGGCGCAGAGCAGGTCATTGATGATCGACACCACCAGCGCCTGCGCCTGTTCGGTTTGGCGCGACGGTGGCGCGCACGTGCCGGGGACGCGCGCGTCCCCGGTGGAGGCGCTGTCATCGGCCATTGCCTGGCCCGTATCCGGGTCGTTATCCTTCATCCCGTCCCGTCGTCCTGTCTGGGTCATGTATCCTGGCGACGCGGTGCCCCTGTCCGGCGCCCTTGTCCGGCATATATCACCTGCGCAGGCAGATCACGCACTCATAACACACGGCACACCATGACCGAAGGCTCACCCAGAAGATTGCTGCGCATCGCGGGCGAAGGCGCGGGCGCCTTCCTGCAGGGGCTGGTCAGCAATGACCTCAACCGTCTGGACGCACCGGATGGCGGCGGAATCGTCTATGCCGCGCTGCTCACGCCGCAGGGCAAGTATCTGTCGGATTTCTTCGTCATCGCCGAAGGCGACGACCTGCTGCTGGACGTGGCCGCGCCGGTTGCCGATGACCTGCAGCGCCGCCTGACCATGTATCGGCTGCGCAAGCCGCTGACCATCGCGCCCGATCCGATGCAGGTGCGCCTTGGCACCGGCCCCGCGCCTGCAGGCGCGCTGACCGACCCGCGCCATCCGGCGCTTGGCTGGCGGCGCTATGGCCCCGAAGGCGGCGATGACGGCACCGACCGCGATGCGCTGCGCGTCACGCATTGCATCCCCGAGACCGGGATCGAACTGATCCCCGGCGAGAGCTTCATCCTCGAATGCGGGCTCGACCGCTTGCACGGGGTCGATTTCCGCAAGGGCTGCTATGTCGGGCAGGAAGTCACCGCGCGGATGCGCCACAAGACCGAATTGCGCAAGGGGCTGGTGAGTGTGGAGGTGGACGGGACCGCGCCCGTGGGCACCGAGATCACCGCCGACGGCAAGAGCGTCGGCATGCTTTACACCCAGTCCGGGGGGCAGGGGATCGCTTACCTGCGCTTCGACCGGGCCGCCCGGGCCAGCGGGCCCATGGCGGCAGGCGACGCGCGGGTGCGCTGGACCGCGCCGGACGCGGCGGCGACGGAGGGCACCGGCGGCTGAGCGGATGCCGGAGCGGGCAGGGCGGGCACGCTCAGAAGTTTGGCGCCGACCTTCTCAGGAACCCGGCCCATCGTCGGGCGGAATGCGGAAGGGCGCGGCGCGGCTGGGCACGCTGGGTAGCCAGTCGGCGTAGCCCGGCGCCCGGGTGCGGTCCAGCAGCGCGGCCAGCGCATCGAGCGGCGCCTGCGCCCAGTCCACGCGCAGGCTCAGCGGCGCGGCATCGTCCGACACCACCAGCAGCGCCGCCGACTGCAGACCGCGGAAATCGCCGCCCGCCGCTTCGGCCGCGCGCATCCCGGCCAGCAGCCGGTCGGGGAAGGGTCCGCTGGCGCGCGCGAACCCGTCTTGCAGTGCGTCCAGCACCTTGGCGCCGGTCAGCATGTTTCCCGCCACCACCAGATCGGCGCCCGTCGCATGCCCTTTCCAGTCGGTGTTGCGCGCGCCGGTGAACGCGGCGCCCGCGCCCGTGCGCCCCAGCGCCGAAAGCTGGCGCCAGTCGCGTCCCGTATCAGCCGCCGTCAGCCGCGCCACCGCATCCGCTGCGGTTTCGCCTGCGGCCATGGCCGCGACCGCGTCCTCGCCCCACAGGTGCGACGGGGCCGCGCCCTGCGATGCGCTGAGCCCGGCGCGCGAATCGCCGCGCAGCACCCAGCCGCCCACGCACAGGCTGCCGGTCGCCGCCGCTCCGCCCAGGGCACCGCTGCCCGGATCGCGTGCAAGAAGTGAAAAGGTCATCGCGCGCCCCCCTGCCAATCATTCCAATTTATCATGAAAATTTTGACCGATGCAAATTATCATGATAAATTGAGCGCAGGCCACGAGGCAACGAGCCCGCATCACTGACCCACAGGGAGACCACTGCCATGATTCGAAACGCCATTACCCGCCGTGGATTCGGCCTGCTGAGCGCCGCGCTTCTGGGCACCTCGGCGCTGACCGCGCCCGCACTGGCACAAACGCCGCCGGGCGTGCTGGTTGTGGGCCAGATCGCCGAGCCGCAGGCGCTCGACCCGCATGCCGTCACGGCGGTCAACGACTTCCGCATCCTCATGAACGTCTATGACGGGCTGGTGCGCTACGCGCCCGGCACGCTGGAGGTGGAACCGGCGCTGGCCACGGGCTGGGAGATCAGCGACGACGGGCTGGTCTATGACTTCACCCTGCGCGAAGGCGTCACCTTCCATGACGGCACCGCCTTCAATGCAGAGGCCGTGGTCTGGAACTTCGAGCGCATGCTGGACGAGGAACACCCGATGCACGAGGCGACGGGGCCGTTTCCGCTGTCCTTCTTCTTCTCGGCGGTGCAGGTGGTCGAGGCGCTGGACGACCACACCGTGCGCTTCACGCTGAACGAACCCTTTGCGCCCTTCCTGTCGAACCTGGCCTATCCCACCGGGTTGATCGTCTCGCCCGCCGCGGTCGAGGAACATGGCGCCGATTTCGGGCGCAATCCTTCGGGCACCGGACCGTTCCAGTTTGCCGAATGGCGCTCGAACGAACGCGTGGTGGTCACCCGGAACGAAGACTACTGGGATGGCGCGGCGGCGTCCGAGGCGGTGATCTTCCGCCCCATCACCGACGCCAACACCCGCGTGGCCGAAATGCTGTCGGGGGGAATCGACGTGATGGTCGAGGTGCCGCCCGTGGCGCTGGGGCAGTTCGATGGCCCGGGCTATACCGTGGTCGATCAGGCCGGGCCGCATGTGTGGTTCCTGATCCTGAACATGCGCGAAGGCCCGTTCACCGACCAGCGCGTGCGCCAGGCGGCGAATTATGCGATCAACAAGGAGGCGCTGGTGAACGATGTGCTGGAAGGCACCGCGACCGTGGCCGCCGGCCCCACGCCCCCGGCCTTTGCCTGGGCCTACAATGAAGAGCTTGAGCCCTATCCCTACGACCCGGATCGCGCCCGCGCCCTGCTGGCCGAGGCCGGGGTGGAGTCGCCCGCGATCACCTTCTACGTGACCGAAGGCGGCTCGGGGATGCTGGACCCCGTGCCCATGGGCACCGCGATCCAGGCCGACCTGGCCGCCGCCGGGTTCGATGTGACCATCGAGACCTATGAGTGGAACACCTTCCTCGGCCGGGTGAACCCGGGGCTGGAGGGGCGCGCCGACATGGCGCAGATGGCCTGGATGACGAACGATCCCGACACGCTGCCCTTCCTGACCCTGCGCACCGAGGCCTTCCCCGAGGATGGCGGCTTCAACTCGGGCTATTACTCCAACGCGATGGTCGATTCGCTGCTGGAACAGGCCCGCGTGAGCACCGATCAGGATGAGCGCGCGCGGCTTTACCGCGAGATGCAGGTGATCGTGCAGGAGGACGCGCCCTGGGTCTTTGTCGCCAACTGGCTGCAGAACGCGGTGCATTCCGACCGGGTTGAAGACTTCCGGCTGGAGCCGTCGTTCTTCCTGCTGCTCAAGGACGTGGTCAAGAACTGAAGGCCGGGGAAAGGGGGGGGGGGGGGGGGGGGGGGGGGGGGGGGGGGGGGGGGGGGGGGGG
>JAFIEE010000063.1 GCA_020832705.1 Paracoccaceae bacterium | reverse complement strand
AGCGCTTGAATGGCATTCAAGAGGTCAGGGGTTCGACTCCCCTTGGCTCCACCAAATCAACCGACTGAAAACAAACGATAGCCGCCGATCGAAAGATCAGCGGCTATCGTGTTTCTGCGACATCCCTGCAACATGCGCCGGTCCGAGTTGCTGATCGGCACGGCTGACGGGGCGCAATCTCGCCCAATCTGCTGTCCTGCGCCCCGCGCACCCCTCGCGCGGTGATCGCGGGCACTGCCCGGTTCCTGACCGGGCCAGAGCGCGAGCGGCTCTGGACCGACCTGCCGAGAGGCTTCACCGACTGACCTTGGCGCCACCAGACAGACGATGCGCTACGGGCGTCCGTGTCGGTGCGTTCTGTCAACGTGCCCCAACCCTGCAGCATGCAGCGGCCCGCGGTGCAGATCGGCGTGGCCGAACCGGCACCGCCTTGCCGGAGTGGCCGCCGCGCATCCGCGCGAACCCGCGTGGCAACGACGTTGCGTTACCGCCAAACGCCGTTGCGTCAGACGCTTGCGCCCCGACGTCAAGCGCGCCAGCAGGCTTGACGCAGCACGTCCGGGGCGACAATGCTGCAGGACGCGGTTGGAGGCACCGCACGGGAGCGGCAAGCGAGGAGGAGCGCATGACGTCGTCCAGCACGACCGGGCGGCCATGGCTGAACGCCTATGGCGACGACATCGCGGCGGAACTCCCCGCGCCCAGATATGCGAGCCTCGCCGAGATGGGGCACAGCGCCTGCACCCGTTTCGCCGCGCGCACGGCCTTTACCTGCGTGGTGCCCAACGGCATGAACGGCTCGCTGACCTATGGTCAGGTCGATGCCATGTCGGATGCCTTCGCCGCCTTCCTGCGCATCGACTGCGATCTGGACCCCGGCGACCGGGTGGCGGTGCAGCTTCCCAACACGCTGTCCTATCCTGTGGTGGCGCTGGGGGTGTTCAAGGCAGGCTGCGTTCTGGTCAACACCAACCCGCTCTATACCCGTTCGGAAATGCTGCACCAGTTCACCGACGCCGAGGTCAAGGTGCTGGTGATCGTCGACATCTTTGCCGACAAGCTGGCCGATGTGGTCCCGCAGACCGGGATCGAACGGGTGGTGCTGGCGGGCGTGCCCGAGTTCTTCCCGCGCGTGCCCGAATTCATCGTCCGGACCGTGCAGAAGGTATGGAACCGCACGCTGCCGCCGATCCCGCCGCTTGCGGTCCCGGTGACGCGCATTCGCGCCGCGCTTGCCGCCGGGCGTCGGCACAAGGCCGATGCAAGGCAATGGTGGCAGGGGCTGGAGCGGCGCAACCTGGCGCTGCTGCAATACACCGGAGGGACCACGGGTGTGGCCAAGGGTGCGATGCTCAGCCATGGCGCGATGCTGGCCAATGTCGATCAGGTGCTGGCCATGGGCCGGGCCTATATGGACCGCGAAACCTGCGTCCTGACGGCGCTGCCTCTCTATCACATCTTCGCCTTCACGGCGAATTTCCTGTCCTTCTTCGACATCGGCGCGCGCAATGTGCTCATTCCCTCGCCGCGCCCGGTGCAGAACCTGCAACGCGCGGTCGAGAATTATCCGATCACCTGGATCACCGGCGTCAACACGCTGTTCAACGCGCTGACGAATGAGGAGTGGTTCACCGCCCACCCGCCGAAGCATCTGGTCGCCGCCATCGCGGGCGGCACCGCCCTGCACGCCGCCGTGGCCCGGCGCTGGCACGAGGTCACGGGCACCCCGGTCGCCGAAGGCTACGGGCTGACGGAATGTGCCCCGGTGGTCAGCTTCAACCCCATGGGCGACCGCTCGCGGCCCGGCAGCATCGGCATCCCCGTGCCCGGAACCGAGGTGGCGCTGGTCGATGACGATGACGCGCCGGTGGCGCCGGGCCAGCCGGGCGAACTGCTGGTCAAGGGGCCGCAGAACATGGACGGCTACTGGCGCCGCCCCGAAGACACCGACAGCACGCTGCGCAACGGCTGGGTCTACACCGGCGATGTGGCCACCATGGAGGATGACGGCTACCTGCACATCGTGGACCGCAAGAAGGACCTGGTGATCGTCTCGGGCTTCAACGTCTATCCGAACGAGATCGAGGACGCGCTGGCCAAGTTCGACGCCGTGCTGGAGGCCGCCGTGGTCGGAATCCCCGACGACAAGACCGGCGAGGCGGTGCGCGCCTATGTGGTGCCCAACCCCGACCATGTGGGCGAGCCGCTGACGCGCGAGGCGATCATCAAGCACTGCCGCACGCTGCTGGCACCCTACAAGGTGCCGCGCTCGGTCATGATCCGGGACGAGTTGCCCAAATCCCCCATCGGAAAGATCCTGCGCAAGGACCTCAAGGCCGAGGTGCGCAAGGAGTTCGAGAGCGTCTGACCCCCGTTCCCCGCCCCAACAGCCCCCGAGAGACGGATTCGCACCATGATCACACCGCTTGAGACAACGCTTCTGGGGATCATGATGATGGTCATCATGCTGGGCATGGGGGCGTCGATGACCTGGCGTGACTTCATGCTGGCGTTTCGCAAGCCAAAGGGCATCCTGGTCGGGCTGACCAGCCAGTTCCTGGTCATGCCGGCGCTGGGGTTCACACTGGCCATGGCGCTGGGGCTGCCGCCGGCGATGGTGGTGGGGCTGATCCTGATCGCCTGCATGCCCGGCGGCACCACCTCGAACATCTTCGCCTATTTCTCCAAGGGGGTGCTGGCGCTGTCGATCATGATGACCACGGCCTCGACCATGGTGGCGGTGGTGATGGTGCCGATCCTGCTGACCTTCTACAGCGGGCAGGCGGGGATCGGCGCCGAATTCGTCATCCCTGCGGGCAATGTGGCGCAGGTGCTGGTGGTGCTGCTGGTGCCCACGGCCATCGGCATGGTGCTGCGCAAGGTCAACCCCAACATCGGCGCCACGGTCGAACTGATCGGCTCGCTCATGGGGGTGGTGGTGATCCTGTTCCTGATCCTGACCTGGGTGCCGCGCAACTATCAGATGCTTCTGGACACCGGCCCCGAGTTCTACACCGCAACCATCGGCATCGGGCTGGCGGGGATGCTGTTCGGCTACTGGTTCGCGCGGGCGTTGCGGCAGGACAGCAACCGCGCGCGCACCATCAGCCTGGAAACCGGCATCCAGAACGGGCCGCTGGCGGTGCTGGTCATCACCCTGTCCTTCACCGGGCAGATGCAGCAGGACGTGCTGTTCATTCCGGTGCTGTATTCGCTGTTCATTGTCATCAGCTCGACCCTGGTGACGATCTGGTATCGCCGCAACGCCACGCGCGAGGAACTGGCCCGCGACGCCGCCAAGGTCGCCACCTGACACCTTGAGGCCAGGATTCCGACCTCATCCTGGCGCATTCCGCGCCCAATATGCGGAAAATTGGCGGTAGAAGGCATGCGCGCGCAGACGCGCAGATGAAATTCACATGCGAAAGTTCGGAAAGCGGGTCGCAGCACCCAGGCTCTTGCGATTCCTGCACGCCCAGTCCGGTGCCGTCACGGTGGACTGGGTGGTGCTGACCGCTGCGGTGGTCGGCATCGGTCTTGCCTCCCTGACGGCGGTGAGCCGGGGCACCGAAACGGTGGCGCGCGCGGTCGATGAAGAACTCAGCGCGGCACCGGAACCCTCGTCCGGCGCGGGCGGTGGTGCCTCGACCCCGGTCAACACCTCCGGCGGCGGTTCCGGCGCGCATGACCCGCATTCCGGCGACCCCGCGCAGGATCCGGCATCCGACCACGCAACCGGGGGCTCCGGCGATCCGGGCGATTCGGCAGCGGGCGACTCGGGGGCTGGCGGTTCGGGCGGCGGATCGGGCGGCGGATCGGGCGGCAACGACAGTTCGACCGCAGGCGGTGGCAGTGGCGGCGGCGCAGGCGGCGGCGGGGGCGGCGCAGGCGGTGGCAGTGGCGGCGGCACAGGTGGCGGCGGCGGCGGCTCGGGCGGCGGCGGCTCGGGCGGCGGCGGCAGCAACGACGAGAGCGATACCGCGCCCCGGGAGGTCGATTTCACCTTTGACGATCTGGACATCGGTTGCTGGTGGAGCGACCGCGCGGTATCGAACTGGATGACCTTCAATTTCGACGCGAACACGGCATTCTCCCTGCGTGGCGACGGAAACCCCACCGCCCAGAACGCGCAGGGGCAGCATACCGCCAGCGGCGAGCTGCGCTGGGGCACGAATATCCGCGTGGACATCCCGCCGCCGGGCGCATCGCGCACGGTCTATATGGACGTCGGCGACCGCACCGGCAGCTTCACCATCACCCGCGCCGCCTGCCCATGAGCCGGACCACGCGCCCAGGCCGGCCATGCCGGGCCGCAAACCCGGCGCGGCGCCCCGGCGCGGCAATCCCTGTTGCGCCCGCCCCGGCGGGGTCGCTATGGATCGGCCTGTATCGCGAACCGAAAGGATACCCCTTGGCCTTGCGCTGTCGGCTCACCGTGTCGCGCCCTGAACCCGGCCTGTGGCGCCCGCGCCGCCGCGCCGCGCCGCGCGCCGTCCGGCCAAGGACGGGCCCGGCATGAGCGTTGCCATCCTGATCCCCGCGCGCTACCGCTCGGCGCGGTTTCCCGGCAAGCCGCTGGCGCGGATCACGCAGCCCGACGGGACGCACCGCACCCTGCTGCAATCGACCTGGGAAGCCGCCTGCGCCGTCCCCGGTGGCCACCCGGTCCATGTGCTGACCGATGACACCCGCATCGCCGAGGCCGCCACGGGCTTCGGTGCCGCGGTGATCCTTACCGCGCCCGAATGCCGCAACGGCACCGAACGCTGCGCCGAAGCCGCAGCCGCGCTGGAGGCCGAGATCATCGTCAACCTGCAGGGGGACGCACCGCTGACCCCGCCCTGGTTCGTCGCCGATCTGATCGCCGCGCTGCGCGCCGCCCCGCCCGATATCGCCATGGCCACGCCGGTCCTGCGCTGCGACCCGGCCACCCATGCGCATCTGATCGAGGATCGCCGCCACGGGCGCGTCGGCGCCACCACTGCCGTTTTCGATGCTCAGGGCAACGCGCTCTACTTTTCCAAGGAACTGCTCCCCTGGCATGACCCGGCCCGGCCGCTGGGGGCGACCCCGGTCTGGCATCATGTCGGGGTCTATGCCTATCGCCGCGCCGCGCTGGCCGCCTATGCCGCCCTGCCCGAGGGGCGGCTGGAACTGCTGGAGGGGTTGGAGCAGTTGCGCTTTCTGGAACACGGGCACAAGGTGCTCTGCGTCCCGGTCGAGGCCCGCGGCCGGGTGTTCTGGGAGGTGAACCACCCCGAGGACGTGCCCCGCATCGAGGCCGCTTTGCGGACGATGGCATGACCCCGCGCAGGGTGCTTGTCGGTGACGTCGCGGCCGGGAGCGTCGCGGTCGGGGGCGTCGAGGTCGGGGGCGTCGAGGTCGGCGGCGTCGAGGTCGGCGGCGGCGCGCCGCTGGCGCTGATCGCCGGGCCGTGCCAGCTCGAAACCCTCGATCACGCGCTGCGGCTGGCCGAACGGATCCTCGCGGCCTGCGCGCCCACCGGCACGCCCCTGATCTTCAAGGCCAGTTTCGACAAGGCCAACCGCACCGCACTGGAAAGCGCGCGCGGCCCGGGGCTGGCGGCGGGGCTGGACATCCTTGCCCGCGTGCGGGCCGAATTCGGCGTGCCGGTGCTGACCGATGTGCACGAACCCGCGCAATGCGGCCCGGTGGCCGAGGTCTGCGACGCCCTCCAGATCCCCGCCTTCCTGTGCCGGCAGACCGATCTCCTGCTGGCCGCGGGGCGCACAGGGCGCGCGGTCAACGTCAAGAAAGGCCCGTTCCTCGCCCCCTGGGACATGGCGCATGTGGCCGCCAAGATCGCATCCACCGGGAACGACCGCATCCTGCTGTGCGAGCGCGGCACATCCTTTGGTTACAACACGCTGGTCAGCGATTTCCGCGCCCTGCCGATCCTGGCCGAAACCGGCTGGCCGGTGGTCTTCGACGCCACCCATTCGGTGCAGGCGCCCGGCGGGGGCGGCACGGTCAGCGGCGGGCAACGCGCCTTCGTCCCGGTGCTGGCGCGGGCGGCCTGTGCGGTGGGGGTGGACGCGCTCTTCATCGAAACCCACGAGGACCCGGACAACGCGCCTTCGGACGGGCCGAACATGGTGCCCGTGGGGGAACTGGCGGCGCTGCTGGCCGGGGTCCGTGCCATCGACACCGCGGCGCGCGGGGTGGCGCCCTAGACGCAAGGGAGGGCGTTCCCCGTGCCGGGCAGCAAAGCGCCCGCTCAACGCCCCACCGCCCGCCCAAGGCGTTTCGCGGGCGCTGCCCTGCGCGAAGTCGCGCAGGACGGGAACAGCCCTCGGATGCAGCACGCGTCCGATGCCCGGCGCGCTGCCGCCCCGTCAATACCGTTCGATCACGCGCCCGCCCTCGGCGGTGATGCGAAAGCCGTCAGCCGCGCGGGCAAGTGTCACCTCGATGATCGAGCGCCCGCGCGAGACCGCGCCGCGTTCGGGGCTGCGCGCGTCCCAGAGGATCTCGCCCGTCACCACGCAGCGCGCGGCGTCGCAGTCGGCGCGGGCGGTCGAGAGATCCAGTTCGTAGTCACGCACCGGCCAGCGCCGGGCAAAGGCGCGCTTGTCCGCCATGACCTCTGCATGGCTGTGCGGGCCGCCGTAGAAGTCCACGGCGTCGGCATAGTCCTCGGCGATGCGGGAAAGCGCCACATCGTTGGGGCGTGACCAGTCGCGGGTATTGCGCGCCAGGAAGTCGATGGCGCGCTGCTCCGGGGGCGGGCCGGATTCGGGTGCGGGGCGGGCGGCGACTGGCGTCCTTGGGGCATCCGCTCCGGGGGCAGGCGGTGCGGGCAGTGCCCGCAGCACCGCCGTTTCCGACCCATCCGCGTCCGGCTCCGTGATGCTCGGGCGCGGCCGGGGCACCGCTGTCCCCGGCCCCGGTGCCGCAAGTTCGGCAAGCGATGGTTCGGCGGGCGGGGCGGGTTCGGGCGGGGTCAGATCTGGCGCGGCGGGGTCTGGCGGGGCAGCCTCGGGGCGCAGTGGCACGGTGGCAAAGGCCGGGGACGCCGCGATCAGCCCGTAGCGGCGCAGGTCGTCCTGGCTCAACACATCGATCCCGGTGGACGGGGTCTGCAGCATCCGCACGATCACCGCGCTGGGCACGCCGAACCCGGTCAGCACATCGACGATATCGGCGATAGCCAGTTGCCCCGCCTCCAGATCGCCGCTGTCGCTGGCCAGTTGATGCACGCCGATCTCGCCCCCGGCGTGGCGGGTGGTCCCGGCAAACCACAGGAACGTGCAGGAGGAATAGCAACCCGCCCCCTCGGGCACCCGGGTCACAAGCCCCCTGCGGCGCACCTCGATGGCGATCGGCAGCGCCACATGCACCAGCCCGCCGCCCGAATCCAGCACCAGTTCCCGCGCCTCCCCCGACGCATCAAGGATGCGCTGGAAACTCAGCCCCGCGCGCAGGTCGATCTCGCCCGACAGGTGGATGATGCCCGGTGCGGCGGGATCGAAATGGAAGGGGCCGTGGTGGACCATCGTTTCCGCAGCGGCGCTGCGCGGCAACCAGAGCGCAAGCGCCAGTGCCACCACCAGCCACGCACCGCGTGTCGTCATGCCCCGAATACCCGCCATCGGCCCCTGATCTTCCCCAAATCCGACCCGGACAGCGTAGCGCGCGGGTGGCCGCGCGGTCAACGTGCACCACCTGGCATCCGCCCGCCGCCGTGCCCGCCCCCCTTCGCGCGGTGCGCGAGGGTGGGTGGGTGGGCGCGCCGTGCGAAGGGGGGCGGGCACGGCCCCCTGGCATTGCGGGCTCAGGCTTCGGCGTCGGCGGGCACCGGCGCATCCGCCCCCTGCGCGGCCAGCCAGCGCTCGGCGTCCAGCGCGGCCATGCAGCCCATGCCGGCGCTGGTCACGGCCTGGCGGTAGACATGATCGGTCACGTCCCCGGCCGCAAAGACACCGGGAACCGAGGTTTCGGTGGTCCCCGGCTTCACCTTGACGTAATCGCCATGGTGCATCTCCACCTGCCCGCGCACCAGTTCGGTGGCGGGCGCGTGGCCGATGGCGATGAATACCCCGTCGCAGGGGATCACCTGCGCGTCGCCGGTGGTCGCATGCGCGGCGCGCACCCCGGTCACGCCGGCGCCATCATCGCCGCCCAGGATCTCGGCCACGGTGTGATCCCAGAGCACGCGGATCTTCGGGTGCCTGAACAGCCGCTCCTGCATGATCTTCTCGGCGCGCAGGCTGTCGCGGCGGTGGATCAGCGTGACCCTGGTGGCGAAATTGGTCAGGAACAGCGCTTCCTCGACCGCGGTGTTCCCGCCGCCGACGACCACCACCTCCTTGCCGCGATAGAAGAACCCGTCACAGGTGGCGCAGGCCGACACGCCCATGCCCTGCAGGCGCTCCTCGGAGGGCAGGCCCAGCCATTTCGCCTGCGCCCCGGTGGCCAGGATCACCGCGTCGCCGGTGTAGCGCGTGCCGGTGTCCCCGGTGGCGACGAAGGGGCGCACCGACAGGTCCAGCGCGGTGATATGGTCGCTGACGATCTCGGTGCCCATGGCGCGGGCATGGGCTTCCATCCGCTGCATCAGTTCCGGGCCGGTGGTTGTGGTGTCCCCGGGCCAGTTCTCCACATCGGTGGTGATGGTCAGTTGCCCCCCGGGCTGGATGCCCTGCACCAGCAGCGGCTCCAGCATGGCACGGGCGCCATAGACGGCCGCCGTATAGCCCGCCGGGCCCGAGCCGATGATCAGAAGCCGCGTGTGACGGGTCTCGGTCATGGTCTGTCGCTCCTGTAATCGCCGCGCGTTGCTGCCGCCCTGACTGCCCGAGCCGCCGGGCGAATGCAAGCCGGGCACGGGGTGCGCCCCCGCGCGCCCCCTATTCGGCGGCGCGCACCCGTCCCGGTCCGTCGACCAGATCACCCGGCTCCAGCATCAGCGGCTGCAGGGCGGCGGGACCAGTCGGTGGCGGCACTTCCCAGATGATTTCGGCACCGCGCACCCTGCGCAGGCGCTGCTCCAGCGCCCGGTCGCGCCGCGCCGCGCCCTCGCGCGCCGAAAGCAGCCAGCGCAGCCCCAGCGCGCCGCGATAGGCGCCGGCCTCGATCCACACCCGCAGCGCCAGGAAGGACGGCGTGACCAGCAGCGTCAGCAGGGTCGCGATGCCCAGACCGAAGACAACCGCCGTGGCCAGTTGCTTCCACCACAGCGCCACCGGGCTGTCGATGGCATAGCCGCCGTTGACGAAATCGATGCTCAGGCCCAGCATCATCGGCGTCAGCCCGGCCATGGTGGTGATGGTAGTCATCAGCACCGGGCGCAGGCGTGCTTCGGCGGTGCGGATGATCGCCTCGATCCGGGGCATGATCTGGGCATAATACTGATAGGTGTCGATCAGCACGATGTTGTTGTTCACCACGATCCCGGCCAGCGCCACGATCCCGGTGCCGGTCATGATCACCGAAAACGTCTGGTCCATCACCAGCATTCCGATCAGCACGCCGGTCGAGGACAGGATCACCGCCAGCAGAACCAGCACCGAGTTGTAGAAGCTGTTGAACTGCGTCAGCAGGATCACGAACATCAGCCCCAGCGCCGCGCCGAAGGCGACGGTCAGGAACTGGGTGCTTTCCTCCTGGTCCTGCTGCTCGCCGGTCCATTCCCAGTTCACACCGGCGGGCAGAGGGTTTTCCGCCTCCAGCCAGTCGGTCAGCACCGCGATGCGCTCGTTGGCATTGATCGGCACCACGCGCAGCCCTTCGTCGGCGATTCGCGCCGCGATGGCTTCGGCGCGCGCGTGCTCGGCGCTGCCAGGCTCCAGCCGGTCGGTCGTGGTCAGCTCGCGCGGGACCACATCGATGGTTTCGCCCGCGCTGTCCACCAGCCGCACCTGCCCGGCGGCGACATCGGCCTTCACGTCGAAGAACCGCTCCCGGTTCACGCGGTCGATCTGGCCGCGCCGCGCCACCGGCTCGCGGGTGATGAAATTCGACAGCGGGATCAGCCCCGAAGGCGTCTGCACCCGCAGATCGTCCAGCGTGGACAGCAACCGGTCGGCCTGCGGCAGGCGCACGCGGATGTCGATTTCATCATCGGATGTATCCACCCGCATCGTGTCCAGCAGGATGCCGCGTGTCACAAGCTGGATCATGCCGCCCACCGTGGCCACATCGGCGCCGAATCGCCCGGCGCGGTCCACATCGACATCGATCTTCCAGTCGATGCCGGGCACCGGGCGCGTGTCTTCCAGATCGATCAGCGCCGCGGTCTCGGCGAAGCGCCCCAGCGCGATCTCGACCGCCTCCTCGAGCACGCCGAAATCGCTCCCCGTCAGGCGCAGATGCACCGGTTTCTGCCCCGCCGGCCCGCCCGAGGCGACCAGGAATTCGGTCTGGATGCCCGGCAAGTCGTCGAGCTTGCCCTGCACCCGGTCCAGCACCTGCTGCCCGCGCATCCCCGGCACGCCCTGGCGCTTGGTCCAGTGGGTCAGTTCGAACTGGATCTGGCCGATGGTGTCGCCCGGGGGACCGGCCCCGGCGGTGTTGGTGTTCAGCCCGCCCGCCCCGGCAAAGGCGAAGATTGCGTCAAAGCCTTCCTCGGCCAGCATCACGGCCTCGACCTCGCGCACCAGCGCGTCCTTTTCCGCAAGCGCGAGATTGCCGCGCGCGCGGACATAAAGGATGCCCTGCTCCGGCTCGGTGTCCACGAAGAATTCCACGCCGCGGCTGTTCTCGCCGTAATACTGGAACACCCCCATCACAAAGGCGGCGACGGCGACGATGGTGACCACCGGCATCACCGGGTTGCCGACCAGAAGCTTGACCAGATGGCCGAACGGGCGGCGCCGGTGCCCGGCGTGCACGCGCTTCGGACGCCTGGGCGGCACCACTGCCGAGACGACCGTGGAACTGGCCATCGCCGACAGCGCGAGCAGCAGCGCCCCCGGCAACCGCTCCAGCGCGCCGGTCTCCGACGGCACCGGGCCGGTGGGCCAGGCCGGGTTCAGGACCAGCATGACGCCCGCGAACAGCCCGAACCATGCCAGCGCCAGAAACGGCAGGCGCAGCAGCAGCGGCAGGCGCCGCAGCCCGGCCGAGATATTGCCCAGATGCCGCGCCAGCCGCCCGGTCACGCCCCCCAGCACCGGCAGGAACACCAGTGCCACCACCAGCGAGGCGGTCAGCACGAAAATCAGCGTCACCGGCAGCATGCCCATGAACTCGCCCGCCACGCCGGGCCAGAACAGCATCGGCAGGAAAGCGCAGAGCGTGGTCGCGGTGGAGGCGGTGATCGGCCAGAACATGCGCTTGGCGGCGGCGGTATAGGCCTTCATCGGCCCGTCGCCTTCGGCCAGGCGCTTGTCGGCGTATTCGGTGACCACCACCGCCCCGTCCACCAGGATCCCCACCGCGAGGATCAGCCCGAACATGGTGATGTTGGAAATCGCCACGCCCATGACGCCCAGCAGGATGAAGCACAGCATGAACGAGGTCGGAATCGCGATCCCCACCAGCATCGCCGACCGCAGGCCCAGCGCCGCCAGCACCACGATCATCACCAGCGCAATCGCCGTCATGACCGAGGTTTCAAGCTGGCGCACCATTTCGTCCACCTGGAACGAGCGGTCCAGCGCCGGGGTGGTGCGGATCGCGTCCTGCAGTTCCTCGGGCCATTCGGCGCGGGTGGCCTCGACCACGGCGCGCACTTCGGCGGCCGTGTCGATGACGTTGAACCCCTTGCGCATCACCACCTGCAGGGCGATGTTGGTTTCCCCGTCAAACCGCGCGGTGCCGGTGCGGTCCTCGTAGGTCAGGCGGATGTCGGCCAGATCACCCAGCCGCACCACACTGTCGCCGTTGACCTTGATCGGCAGGGCATAGACATCCTCGACCCCTTCGAAGGTCGAGGGCACGGTGACCCCGAAAGTGCCCGCATCGGTTTCCACATCGCCCGCCGCGACAAGCTGGTTGTTGCGGGTGATGACGCGCACCAGCTCGTCGGCGGTGACGTTGTAGGCCTCCAGGCGCAGCGGGTCGATGATGACCTCGACCATCTCGTCGCGTGACCCGGCGGTGCTGACCTCGAGGATTGCATCGATATCCTCGATCGCGCTTTTCAGGTCATTCGCGGCGCGCAGCAGCGCGCGTTCCGGCACGTCGCCCGAAACCGCCACGATGATGATCGGAAACTGCGAGAAGTTGAATTCGGAAATGCTGTAATTGTCGGCACCTGCGGGAAAGCTCGCCTCGGCCCGGTTCATGGCGTCGCGCACATCGGCCAGGGTGGCGGTCTTGTCCCAGCCGAATTCGAACTCCAGCACCATCCCGGCAATGCCCTCGGCGGCAAAGGCGCTCATGGTCTTGAGCTCGTCCAGATCGGACATCTCGCTTTCCATGGGCCGGACCAGCAGGGTTTCGCTGTCCACCGCCGAAATGCCGGGAAACGGCACGGTGATGATGACGGCCGGCACCTCGATGTCCGGCTCGCCCTCCTTGGGCAGGCCGGTATAGGCCATGATGCCCGCGCCGAGGGTCAGCACCACCAGCGCCAGCACCATGCGCGCATGCGCACCGGCCCAATCGACGATCGCCTTCATTCGCGGCCCTCCGGCGCCTCGCCGCGCCAGGTGACATGCACCTGAACGCCCTCGCGGACGAATTCCTGCCCCACGACAATGGCATTCACGCTATCGGGCAGCCCGGCCAGCCAGACACCTTCGGTGGTGTCGCGCAGCACGGTGACGGGCTTGAACACCACGCGGTCGTCATCGTCGATGGCGCGCAGGCCGAGCGCGCCGTCATCGTTCAGCGTCAGCGCCGAGCCGGGCAGCAGATGCCCCTCCTGCCCCGCCGCCTGGATCAGCATTTCCGCGCTCTGGCCCTCACGGATCGCATTGTCGGGGTTTTCCACCTCGACCTCCACGCGGAAGGTGCGGGTCGCGGCATCGGCGGTGCGCGCGACGAAGCGCACACGCCCCATCACCTCGCGCCCCGAGGCCAGCCGCCCCCCCGCCAGCGCGCCGTGTTCCAGCCGGTCCACCTGCGATTCGGACACAAAACCCACAAGCCGGATCGGATCCATCTTGATGACCGTGGCGCAGAGCGCGCCGGGTTGCAGCAGCGTGCCCAGTTCGGCGGTGTCGGCATCCAGAATGCCGTCAAAGGGGGCGTGCATGACAAGACGCGCCATTTCCTCGACCGCCGCGTCCACCCCTGCCTGCGCACCTTCCAGCGCGGCGCGGGCCGCCGCCAGCCGCGTCTGGCTGGCGAACCCGTCCTCGGAAAGCCGTTTGGCGGCGTTGAAATTGATCTCGGCCTCGCTCAGCCGGGCGCGGGCCTCGGCCAGCGCGGCGCTGCGGGTGCCCGAGGACAATTCGCACAGCGCGTCACCGGCGTCGATCTCGGCGCCGCGGCGCAGCGGTTCGGACACCACCAGACCCGAGGTTTCGGCCCGCACTTCGACCCGGCGCGCGGCTTCGGTCCGCCCGCGCAGGATCACCGAGGTCTCGACCGGCTGTTTCTGCGCATGCTGCACCACCACGCGCACGCGCCGTGTTTCCGTCGCATCCGCGTCCGCAGCCGCCTCCGCAGCCGCGTCCTCGGCGGCGGTCACCGCGACCGCACCGCCCGAGGCAAAGGCCATCAGCGCCTCGCGCTCCAGGATGAACAGATACAGAAAGCCCGAAATCGCGAGCGCCGTCAGGACCGGAAAGAAACGCATGGGTCAGCCTCGATGTGCAGCGGCGCGGCCCGCCGCGCTGTCGTATACGCGTTATATGCTGAACCGACCAGTTCAGATTAGAATTTTCTGCACGGCGGCACAAGTGGCGCCGGACGCGATTCCGGGCCATGCCGGCAGACCTGCGCCGCGCGCTGCGCCCTGTGCCGCAAGGATGCGCATTCCGTGCCGCCCGCGCAGGCATTTCACGCTGAAATCGGGCGGGACACGGGCGTTTTCAAGTCCGCGCGCGCCCGCCGCGCAGGGCTTTGCATTCGCACCCGCTTCGCGCTAAGACGGCCGCGCAACGCGCAGAGGTGCATCTTGAGCAATACCGACAGCTTTATCGACGAAGTCAGCGAGGAACTGCGCCGCGACCGGATCACCCGGGCCATGAAGCGCTACGGCTGGCTGGCCGTGCTGCTGGTGGTGGCGGTGGTCGGCGGCGCGGCCTGGTTCGAATGGCAGCGCGCCAGCGCGCGCGCCAGCGCCGAAGCCTTCGGGGACGCGGTGCTGGCCGCGCTGGAAGCCCCCGACGACGCCAGCCGCCGCAGCGCCCTGCGCGGGATTGATGCCGACCCGGCACAGCAGGGCATCCTGAACCTGCTGATCGCCGCCGAAGCCATCCGCGACGACCGCGACGCCGCGTTGGCGGCCCTGAGCGCCGCCGAGGCCGATACCGATCTGCCCGACAGCTACCGCCAGCTTGCGGCGCTGAAGCGGCTGATGCTGGCGGGCAGCGATATCGACGCGGGCGAGCGCGAGTCGCTCCTGAGCGGGCTGGCGCAGCCGGGGCAGGCCTATCGCCCGCTGGCGCTGGAACAACTGGCGCTCCTGCGGCTGGAACAGGGCGAGGGCGATGCGGCGCTGGCGATTCTGCGCGACCTGCTGGACGAACCCGACGTGACCGAACAGTTGCGCCGCCGGGTGACGCAGATGATCGCCGCCCTGGGCGGGGAAGAAGACGCCGCCTGAGGCAGGCCGGGGCAGGATACGCCGGTTCATGATGTCGTGGTCAGGAGGCGGCGCGCGCAGCGCGGCAGGCAGGAAGTGGGGCCGATACCGGTCCGGAGGCCGACAAGTCACGGCATGGACCTGCGGGCCACAATGACGGCAGGCTTTTGCGCGGCACGCTTGACCCCCGTTGCAGGGTAATGGCACAAGCGTTGCACAAGCGCCGGAAGGGAACGCCGCAGAGCGGCGCCCCGGCGGGCGGTGCGGGTGTCCTGGCGGGGCGGTGCGGGTGTCCTGGCAGGGCCTTGCCGGACCCGCGCGGGCAGGCAGGAAACGGGAGCGGGAATCGGTGGGTCTGATCAGATATGCCTCGATCGCGGCGGCGGTGCTGACACTTGCCGCATGCGAACGCGAATTCATCCTTGAAGGCGAGCGTTTCCACCTGCGGGCGCCGTTTTCCGAAACCGCCGGTATGGAACCCGAAAACCGGGCCGAGCCGGTGGCGCTGCCCGCTGCGCAGGCGCACAGCGCCTGGACCCACCGGTTGGGCACGCCGAACCACCGCATCAGCCACCCGGCGCTGGGAAGCGCGCCGCAGCGCGCCTGGTCGGCGTCGATCGGTGCGGGCAACGACCGGCGCCACCGCATCACCGCCGAGCCGGTGGCGGCGGGCGGGCGCATCTACACGCTGGACAGCCGCGCCACGGTGACCGCCACCACCGCAGGCGGCGAAACCGCCTGGCGGCGTGACCTGACGCCTACGGGCCTGCGCGGCGATGGCGCCTCGGGCGGCGGGCTGGCGCTGGCCGACGGGGTGCTCTACGTCAGTTCCGCCTACGGGCGGCTGCACGCGCTCGATGCCGCCAGCGGCGAAACCCGCTGGACCCACCGTTTCGATGCGCCCGTCAAAGGCGCGCCCACGGTGGTCGGCGACCGGGTGTTCGTGGTCGCCGCCGACAGTTCCGCCTGGGTGCTCGACACCCGCGACGGCAAGGTCGACTGGCAATTGCCGGGCACGCCGAGCCCGGCCTCGATGGTCGGCGGCGCCGCTCCGGCGACCGCGGGCGAGGCGGTGCTGTTTCCCGCGCCCTCGGGCGAGCTGATCGCCGCGCGGCGCGACACCGGGATGGAGTTGTGGCGCCGGGTGATCGCCGGGCAGCGTCAGGGCATGGCCTATGCCGGGGTCACCGACATCACCGGCGACCCGGTGGTGGTGGGCGACACGATCTATGTGGGCAACCAGTCAGGCCGGATCATGGCGCTCAACCGCCGCGACGGCTCGGTGCGCTGGACGGCCGACGAGGCCGCCTATGGACCCGTCTGGCCGGTGGGCAATGCGCTGTTCATGCTGACCGACCGCAACCGGCTGCTGCGGCTGGATGCGGCCACCGGCGCGCGGGTCTGGGCGCAGGACCTGCCGCTCTTCACCCAGGAGCGCGAACGCCGCCGGGCCGAGATCTTCGGCCATTACGGGCCGGTGCTGGCGGGCGGGCGGCTTTATGTCGCCTCGAACGACGGGCATCTGCGCAGCTTCGACCCGGTTTCGGGCCAGCATCTGGGCAGTATCGAGATCCCCGGCGGCGCTGCGGCAAGCCCGATCGTCGTGGACCGCACGCTCTATGTCGTCTCTGGCAACGGGCAGCTCCACGCCTATCGCTGAGCCCTCGGGAAAGGGGCTCTCCCGCCCGGCGCCGGAGGCATCGGAGATGCCACCGCGCCGGTTGGGCCGGGCGCCTGCGGCGGGCCGGGGCGGGCGCCCCCGTCGGCGGGCGTCCCCGGCGCGGCAGGGCTGCAGGGCCCCGACCGTTCCCTTGCCGAAACCGGGCCCCTGACACGATGCCCGGGCACGCGGCCGCCGCCCCTGGGTATTTCAGGCAAGATGAACCACGGGGAAGACGCGGCTCCGGTTGCCGCAAGCGCAAGCGCGGCGCCTGCAGCCATGCCGGGCCAAATTGCCAAGCGGGCCGCGAGCGGTTAGAAGCGCGGTTCGTTGCCGTTGTCGCGGCGTGATCGTGCCACCCTGTCCCGCTGTCGGACCCGGTTTCGGAGCCCTGCCCCATGAGTTTTACCCTTGCCATCGTCGGGCGGCCCAATGTCGGCAAGTCGACGCTGTTCAACCGGCTGGTCGGCAAGCGGCTGGCGCTGGTGGACGACCGCCCCGGGGTGACGCGCGATCTGCGCGAGGGGGCGGCCCGGCTGGGTGATCTGCGGTTCGCGGTGGTCGACAGCGCCGGGCTGGAACTGGAGGAGGGCGACAGCCTGAAGGGCCGCATGCGCAAACTGACCGAGCGCGCGGTGGACAGCGCCGATGTCTGCCTCTTCGTGATCGATGCGCGGCAGGGGGTGACGCCTGCGGACGAGATTTTCGCCGATATCCTGCGGCGCCGGGCGCGCCATGTGATCCTGGCCGCCAACAAGGCCGAGGGGTCGGCCGCCGAGGGGGGCGTGATCGAGGCCTGGTCGCTGGGGCTGGGCGAGCCGGTGGCGATCTCGGCCGAGCATGGCGGCGGGATGGACGAACTGTATCACCGGCTGCGCCCGCTGGCCGAGGGGTTCGAGGCACGGGCGGAAGAGGCCGCGCCCGCGACCGATGTGGACGTGACCGATGCGGACCTGACCGATGCGGACCTGACCGATGCGGAGGGCGCCGGGGATGCAGACACCTCCGACCACGCCCCGACGCCCGCGCGTCCCTTGCAGGTGGCGGTGATCGGACGGCCCAACGCGGGCAAGTCCACGCTCGTCAACGCCATCCTGGGCGAGGACCGGCTGCTGACCGGGCCCGAGGCCGGGATCACCCGCGATGCGATTTCCATCCGCACCGACTGGCGCGGCACGCCGATGCGGATCTTCGACACGGCGGGAATGCGCAAGAAGGCGAAGGTGCAGGACAAGGTCGAGAAGCTGTCGGTCGCCGACGGGCTGCGCGCGGTGCGCTTCGCCGAGGTGGTGGTGGTGCTGCTGGACGCGGACATCCCGTTCGAGACCCAGGACCTGCGCATCGCCGATTTCGCCGAGACCGAGGGCCGCGCCGTGGTGGTGGCGGTGAACAAGTGGGATCTGGAGCCCGAGAAACAGGCGCGGCTGAAGGAACTGAAACTGCAGTTCGAGAAACTCCTGCCACAACTGAAGGGGGCGCCGCTGGTCACCGTCTCGGCCCGGACCGGCAAGGGGCTGGACCGGCTGCACGGCGCGATCCTGCGGGCACATGCGGTGTGGAACCGGCGCGTGAGCACGGCGAAGCTGAATCAGTGGCTGGCGGGGATGGTCGAGGCCCACCCGCCCCCGGCCCCGGGCGGGCGCCGCATCCGGCTGCGCTACATCACCCAGGCGAAGACCCGGCCGCCGGGGTTCGTGATCATGTGCTCGAACCCCGAGGAGCTGCCGAACAGCTACACCCGCTATCTGGTGGGCGGGCTGCGCGAGGCCTTTGACATGCCGGGCACGCCGATCCGGGTTTTCCTGCGGTCGCAGGCCGACCGGAACCCCTACAAGGGCCGCAAGAAGGCGGCCCCGTCGAAGCTGCGCAAGCATCTCGAGGGGCGGCGCGACTGATCGAGGCGCCCGCGGTTCGGTCGCGCAGGGTTCCGGCGGGCCCTCCCCCCCCGCGCCCCCCCGCCCCCCGCCCCCGCGCGCCCCGCGGGGGGGGGGGGGCCGCCGGGGGGGGGG
>JAFIEE010000062.1 GCA_020832705.1 Paracoccaceae bacterium | reverse complement strand
CGGTCTCGCATGGCTCGATCGTGGCGCGCGAATACGGGCTGCCGGCGGTGGCGGGGGTGGCGGATGCCACCACGCGGTTGCAGGACGGCCAGCGCGTGCGGGTGGACGGGCAGAGCGGGCAGGTGGTGCTGCTGGAGCCGCAGCCATGAGCGAGCCGGTCGAGGCCGCGCTGCATGCCGCGGGGATCGGGCCGAAGCTGAAGGCAGCGCTGGAGTTCGGGCCGATCCTCGGCTTCGTCGCGGTCTATCTGGTCGTGCGGGAGCAGACCTACACGCTGGCCGGCCGCGACTGGGACGGCTTCGTGTTATTGGTCGGCGGCTTTGTGCCGGTGGTGCTGGCCAGCAGCGCGGCCATGTGGCGGCTGACCGGCCGGATCACCCCGGTGCAGGTGCTGACATTGATCATCATGACACTGTCCGGCGCGCTGACCGTGGGCTTCAACGACGAACGCTTCTTCAAGATGCGCACCACGGTGGTGTGCCTGACGCTCTCGGCCATTCTGTGGGTCGGTCTGGCCCGTGGGCAGGCGTGGCTTTCCGGCGTCATGGGCGGGATGGTGGCCCTTTCGCCCGCAGGCTGGACATACCTGACCCGCCGTTTCGCAGCCGTCCTGCTGGTTCTGGCCGGGGCAAACGAGGCGATCTGGCGCAACTTCTCCACCGATGTCTGGGTCGCCTATGACACCTTCATCATGCCTGTGGCCTTCTTCGGCTATCTGGCGCTCAGCATCCGCCGGGCGCGCACCCTCGGGCCGGCCTCGGACCGACCTGCATCCGAGCCGTCAGAGCCCCTTGACGCAGGTCAACGCGAGACTGGAAATACCACCTGATCGTGCTGCGCATCACTTGACAATTCATGCCTGCAAGGGGTCGTCATGCTGCTGTTCCTCGCTGTGCTTGCCGTGCAGATATTGTTGCCGGTTGCACTGATCACCGGCCATGCGTTCGTGCGCCCGGCCTCGGCCCCCGGACTGTGGTTGCGCAGCGTCTCATTGCTGGGGTTGTGCGGGCTGCTGGCTCTGGTGGGGTTCTGGGCCTTCCCGCCATGGTGGACGCCCTATGTGCTGGTGGTCCTTGCGGCTTTGGCGACATGGCACGCAAGCCGGCGTCTTCAGCACCATGGTCCGCATCCGGGGCGGTGGCGGCGTCGCAGCGAGTATGCTCTTTCGACTACGCTTCTGGCGCTGGTGCTGCTGGCACTCCCGGGGGTCATCAGCGGGCGTCAGGTGCCGCCCGATGCCGTGGATATCGCCTTTCCGCTGGAGCCGGGGCGCTATCTGGTGATCAACGGCGGGCATCACCCGCTCTTGAACGCGCATTTCATGACCCTCGATGACCCGGCGCTTGCGGATTATCGCGGCCAGAGCTTCGCGGTGGATCTGATCGGCATCGACCGGATCGGCTGGCGCGCCACAACCCCGCTGGGCACCGAGGATCCGGCCGATTACCTGATCTTCGGCCAGCGGGTGCTGGCCCCCTGCGACGGCACCGTGATCCATGCCGTGGGCGACCGGCCCGACCTGCCGGTGCCGGAACTCGACACCGTGGACCGCGGCGGCAACGAACTGATGATCGATTGCGGCGCGGTCCATGTCTATCTGGCGCATCTGCGGCAGGGCTCGCTGCGTGTGGATGTCGGCGATACGGTGACTACCGGCGCCACGCTGGCCGAGGTCGGCAATTCCGGCCATTCGGGCGAGCCGCATCTGCACATCCATGTCCAGCGCGGCACCGACCCGGAAGCGCCCCTGCGCGGAGAGCCGCTCCCGGTCACCTTCGATGGGGTGTTTCCGGTAAAGAATGCACGGCTTGTCCGCGCGGCCCCGGAGTAGGCCGCGACACACGGGCAACCGGTTGGAACCACGCGGCGCGGCGCTGGATGTGCCAGCCGCGCTGACCCTTGCGCTTTCGCCGGTCGCCACCCCCGCAACGCAGGTGAAACGGCACCGCCGCGCCCTACCCGCCCCGCCGGCTGTGCCCAGGTCACGCGCAAACCCGCACGCCTGCACTTGCCAACGGCGCTCATCTTGAATACGTCTTGCGTGAAACCGTTGGGGTGCCCTGTCCGGGGCTGAGAGGCAACAGCCAACCCATCGAACCTGATCCGGGTCATACCGGCGGAGGGAACGGTGAATCTGCGCGGCACGTCGCGCGCCATCCGTCTCCTTGCGCTGGCATCAGAAGCAAGGAGGGGACAGTGATCCCGATCGCATTGACCATAGCGGGGTCCGACTCGGGCGGTGGGGCGGGCATCCAGGCCGATCTCAAGGCGTTTTCCGCGCTGGGCGTCTATGGCGCCAGCGTCATCACCGCGCTGACCGCGCAGAACACCCGCGCTGTCACCATGGTCGAACCTGCCAGCGCCGCGATGATCGCCGCGCAGATCGGCGCGGTGTTCGACGATCTGGACGTGCGGGCGGTCAAGCTTGGCATGCTGGGCGGGCCGGAAGCGATTGCGACGGTCGCGCAGGGGCTGGCGGGGCGCGATCTGCCCGTGCTGCTGGACCCGGTGATGGTGGCGAAATCGGGCGACCGCCTGTTGCCCACCGAGGCGCTGGAGGCCCTGCGCCGCCAGCTTCTGCCCCGCGCCACGCTGCTGACCCCGAACCTGCCCGAGGCCGCCGACCTGCTGGGCTGCGCCGTGGCGCAGGCCGAGGAAGAGATGATCCGCCAGGGGCAGGATTTGCGCACCCTGGGCGCACGGGCGGTGCTGATGAAGGGCGGCCATGCGGCGGGTGCGGAATGTGTCGACCTGCTGGTCACCGAGACCGGTGTCACCCGCCTTGCCGCACCGCGGATCGAGACGCGCAACACTCACGGCACGGGCTGCACCCTGTCAGCGGCGATTGCCGCAGGACTGGCGCAGGGCATGGCGATGGAGGCTGCGGTGACGCGCGCGCATGCCTATCTGCACGGCGCGATTGCGGCGGCTGATACCCTGTGCGTCGGCAGCGGCCACGGTCCGGTGCATCACTTCCATCAGGTCCGGTCGCATGGCTGATGTCACCGTCATCGGCGCGGGCGTGGCGGGGCTTTGTGCGGCCCTGACCGCCTGCAAGGCCGGGCTGACCCCGCGCCTGATCGACCGCATGGGCGCGCCGGGGCCGCATGGCTGTTCATGGTGGGCCGGGGGGATGCTTGCGCCGTTCTGTGAAGGGGCCGTGGCCGAGCCTGCGATCATCACGCATGGGCAAAACGCGGCGGCCTTCTGGGGCGCGGTCACGCCGGTCACGCATCGTGGCTCGCTCGTCGTGGCATTGCAGCGCGACCGGGGCGAACTGGACCGTTTCGCCCGCCGCACAAGCGCGCATCAGCGCATCACCGACCTGGCCGCGCTGGAGCCCGACCTTGGCGCGCACCGCGAGGCGCTGTTTTTCGAGAGTGAGGCACATCTCGACCCGCGCGCGGCACTGGCTGATCTGGTCACCGCGCTCGCAGAGAAAGGCGTGGAAATCGAATGCGCCGAGGTGACGCCTGACGCCATCGCAGGCCCTGTCATCGACGCGCGCGGCATGGCTGCATCCCTGCCCGGCCTGCGCGGTGTGCGCGGCGAGATGCTGGTTCTGCGCGCACCGGAAATCCGGCTTTCGCGCCCGGTGCGCCTGCTGCATCCGCGCCATCCGCTTTACATCGTGCCGCGCGCGGATGGGGTGTTCATGCTGGGGGCCACGCAGCTTGAAAGCGCGGACCGGCGCGGGGTGACGGCGCGGGCGGTGCTGGAACTGCTGAGCGCGGCCTATGCGCTGGACCCCCGCTTTGCCGAGGCCGAGGTTCTGGAAACCGGCGCCGATCTGCGCCCGGCCTATGCCGACAACGTGCCGCGCGTCACCGTCCGGGGGCGGGTGATGCATCTGAACGGGCTGTTCCGGCACGGCTATCTGATGGCGCCCGCACTGGCCGCGCAGGCGGTCGACTATCTGACCAAAGGCATCAAGGGGGATCTGGTTCATGCGGATTGAGGTGAATGGCGCGATGCGCGAGGTGTCGGGGCCAAGTCTGGCCGACGCGCTGGCCGAACTCGGCTGGGCCGAGGCGCGCGTGGCCACGGCGCTGAACGGCGCGTTCGTGCCCAAGGGCGCGCGCGCCGAAACCCCGCTGACCGAAGGCGACCGGCTGGAAGTGCTGGCACCCATGCAGGGGGGCTGAGCGGATGCGCGATTTCTACGGTGTCACCCTTGCCAACCCGCTGATGCTGGGCACGGCGCAATACCCCTCGCCCGCCGTGCTGGAAGCGGCCTTCCGTCAGTCCGGCGCGGCCGTCGCCACAGTCTCGTTGCGCCGCGAGGGCGGACAGGGGCAGGCATTCTGGGAGATCATCAAGGGCCTGGGCGTTCATATCCTGCCCAACACCGCCGGCTGCCACAGCGCGCGCGAGGCGATCACCACCGCCCAGATGGCCCGCGAATTGTTCGAAACCGACTGGATCAAGCTGGAAGTCATCGGCCATGCCGACACGCTGCAGCCCGACCCATTCGGCCTGCTGGAAGCAACCGAGACGCTGGCGGCGGACGGGTTTCAGGTCTTCCCTTACACGACCGAGGATCAGGTGCTGGGCGCGCGGCTGCTGGACGCAGGCGCGCGGGTGCTGATGCCCTGGGGCGCGCCCATCGGCTCGGGTCTGGGGCTGAACAACCGCTACGGGCTGCGCACCCTGCGCGCGGCCTTCCCGGAGGTGCCCATGGTGATCGACGCGGGGCTTGGCCGGCCCAGCCATGCGGCCGATGCGCTGGAAATGGGGTTTGACGCGGTGCTGCTGAACTCGGCGGTTGCGCAGGCGGGCGACCCGGTGGCCATGGCGCGGGCCTTCGCGCTGGCGGTGCAGGCGGGCGCACTGGCGCGCGATGCCGACCCGATGGCCCCGCGCGACATGGCCCAGCCTTCGACCCCGGTTATCGGAAAGGCCTGGCTATGACGCTGCCCCGTTTCTATCCCATATTCGACAGCCTGGACTGGCTGGAACGCGCCCTGCCGCTTGGCGTGAAACTGGTGCAGTTGCGGATCAAGGACCGCGCGCCGGACGCGCTGCGCGGGGACATTCGCGCCGGGCTGGCGCTGGCGCGGGCGCATGGTGCGGCGCTGGTGATCAATGACCATTGGCAACTCGCCATCGACGAGGGCGCCGACTGGCTGCATCTGGGGCAGGAGGACCTTGATACGGCGGACCTGCCCGCGATCCGCCGCGCCGGGCTGAAGCTGGGCATCTCGACCCATGACCACGCCGAACTGGACCGCGCGCTGGCGCTCTCGCCGGATTACGTTGCACTCGGCCCGGTCTATCCGACCATCCTGAAGGCGATGAAATGGCACCGGCAGGGGCTGGAGCGTGTGACCGAATGGAAGCGGCTGGTGGGGGACATTCCCCTATGCGCCATCGGCGGCATGAGCGTCGATCGCGCGCCGGGGGCGTTCCACGCGGGCGCCGATCTGGTCTCGGCCGTCACCGACATAACGCTGAATCCTGACCCCGAGGGGCAGATGCGCGACTGGCTGCGGGTCTGCGCATGAGCCGCTATGCGCGCCAGACCGTGCTGCCGGAAATCGGCGCGCAGGGGCAGGCGCGGCTTGCCCGCGCGCATGCGCTGGTTGTGGGGGCTGGCGGTCTGGGCGTGCCGGTGCTGCAATATCTGGCGGGCGCGGGCGTGGGCCGGATCACGCTGGTCGATGGCGACACGGTGGCCGAACACAACCTGCACCGCCAGCCGCTTTACCGGATGGACCAGATCGGCGCGCCAAAGGTGCAGGCCGCCGCCGCCGCGCTGGCCGCGCTGAACCCGGATGTGACGGTGCATCCGGTCTGCAAGATGCTGGACCCGGCCAACGCGCCCGCGCTGGTGGCGGCGGCGGATATCGTGCTTGATTGTGCCGACACTTTCGCGGCCAGCCTGACGCTGTCGGATACATGCCGGGCGCAGGGCAAGCCGCTGATCACCGCCTCGGCGCTGGGGCTGTCGGGCTATGTCGCGGGCTGCTGCGGGGGGGCACCAAGCCTGCGCGCGATTTTCCCCGACCTGCCGGAACGCGGGGCGACCTGTGCCACCGCGGGCGTGATGGGCCCCGTCGTCGGCGCCATCGGCGCGCTGCAGGCGCAAATGGCGCTGTCGGTGGTGCTGGGTCTGACCCCTTCGCCGCTGGGCCAGCTTGTCAGCCTGGATGCGCGCCGCTGGCGCATGGGCGGCTTTCGCTTCGACTCCGCGCCCGAGCCCGCGCAGCGCCTGCCCTTCATCGCCCGCAGCCAGACCCGCGCGGATGATCTGCTGATCGACCTGCGCACCGAAGCCGCGCCCTTCTGCGCCGCCGCCCGCCATATCCCGCCCGCGGAAATCGCCAGCCTGACACCCCCCGCCGGTGCCCGCGTTGTGCTCGCCTGTGCCACCGGGCTGCGTGCCCATAACGCGGGCCAGACACTGCAATCCCGCTGGCCGGGCGATATCGCCCTGCTGGCCCTGACCGACTGAAAGGACCCCCTGCGCATGAAACACCTTCTTGCCGCGCTCGCCCTCTCGGCCCTTGCCCTGCCCGCGCAAGCACAGGACCGGCTCAGCATCATGCTGGACTGGTTCGTGAACCCCAATCACGCGCCCATCGTGCTGGCGCAGGAACTGGGCTATTTCACTGACGCCGGGCTGGAGATCGAGGTGATCACCCCCTCTGATCCGAACGCGCCGCCGCGCATGGCTGCGGCTGGCCGGGTTGATCTGGCGATCAGCTATCAGCCGCAACTGCATCTCAGCCGCCATGACGATCTGCCGCTGCGCCGTGTCGGCACGCTGATCGCCACGCCGCTGACCTGTCTGGCGGTGCTGGCCGACCACCCGGCGCAGGATTTCGGCGATCTGGCAGGCGGAAAGGTGGGGTTTGCCGTCGCCGGGGTGCAGGAGGTGATGCTGGACGCGATGCTGGCCCATCACGGGCTGGCGCCGGATGCTGTGGAGCGCATCAATATCGGGTGGTCGATCTCGCCCGCGCTGATGGCCGGGCAGGTCGATGGCGTGATCGGCGCCTTTCGCAATTTCGAACTGAACCAGTTGGCGATCGAGGGGACCGAGGGGCGCTGTTTCTTCCCCGAGGCCGAGGGCGTGCCCGCCTATGACGAACTGATCTATGTCGCCAACCCTGAAACCATGGATGCCGAGGTGATCGCCCGGTTTCTGGAGGCCACAACGCAGGCCGTGAGTTTCATCCTGAACCAGCCCGAGCAGGCGTGGGATGTCTTCTCGGCCACGGCCTCCGAGCTGCAAAGCGAGCTGAACCGCCGCGCCTGGGCGGATACCTGGCCGCGTTTCGCCACCCGCCCGGCGGCGATGGATGCGGGGCGCTATGCGCGGTTCGAGGCGTTTCTGGCCGAACGCGGCGCCACGCCCGGTGGCCTGCCGGTGGATGCGCTGGCCATCGATGTGACGGCGGTGGCCCCATGACCGCCCCAGATTATGGCCGCGCCTTCGCGCTGTGGCGCGCGCAAACCCCTGCATGGCACGCCTACACCCACCATCCCTTTGTCGAAGGGCTGCGCCGGGGTGACCTGCCGCACGCGCATTTCCTGCATTACCTGCGGCAGGATTACATCTTCCTGATCCATTTCGCCCGCGCCTGGGCACTGGCGGCGGCCAAGGGCGAGACGCTCGCCGAAATTCAGGCGGCATCGGCCACGGTGCAGGCCCTGGCGCATGTGGAGATGCCGCTGCATGTGCAGATCTGCGCGCAGGCGGGGATCGATGCGGCCATGCTGGAAACGACGCAGGAGGCGCCCGCAAACCTTGCCTATACCCGCTATGTGCTGGAATCGGGTTATTCGGGCGATTTCCTGGACCTGATGGCGGCGCTGGCACCCTGCGTGCTGGGCTATGGCGAGATCGGCGCGCGGCTGGCGGGCAGCGGCGGACCCTATGCCGACTGGATCGATACCTATGCAGGCGCGGACTATCAGGCCCTGTGCCGCGATGTCGGCGCACTGATCGACGGGGCACTCGTACATCGGCTGGGGCACGACTGGACAGGCCTGCCGCGCGCAGGCCACCTGTCGCAGCGCTTCGCCACGGCAACGCGGCTGGAGGTTGGTTTCTGGCAGATGGGGCTTGAGGGGCCATGACCGCGCTCGCCCTGCGGGGCACGCTGTGGATGGGCGATGTGCCCCTGATCCGCAACCTGTCGATCGACATGCCAGCCGGGCGCTGGTCCTGCCTGCTGGGGCCCTCGGGGATCGGCAAGTCCAGCATCGCGCGGCTGATCGCGGGGCTGCCGGGGCCGCAGCGGCTGGAAGGGGCGTTGCGCACCCATGACGGCCTGCCGCTGGCGGGGCGGGTGGCGCTGATGGCGCAGGGCGGGCAGCTTCTGCCCTGGGCCGATCTGGTCGCCAATGTGACCGTCGGCGCGCGGCTCCGGGGCGCGCGGCCGGATGTGGCGCGCGCAAGGGCACTGCTGGCGCAGGCGGGGCTTTCAGGGCTGGAAGCGCGCCGCCCGACCGCGCTTTCGGGTGGCCAGCAACAGCGCGTCGCGCTGGCCCGTGTGCTGATGGAGGACGCGCCGGTGGTCCTGCTGGACGAGCCGTTCTCCGCGCTTGACACCGCCACGCGACTGGCGATGCAGGATCTGGCGGCGCGGATGCTGACCGGGCGCACGGTCATCCTGATCACCCATGACCCGCTGGAAGCCCTGCGCCTGGCCGACCGCGCCTGGCTGCTGGGCGACGCGGGGGCGCAACCGCTGGCCCTGCCCGAGACCCCGGCGCCGCGCGATTTCCGCGCCCCCGAGGTGCTGACGGCACAGGCCGCGCTGCTGGCGCGCCTGCAGGGGGACGCAGCATGCGGCGTCTGACCATTGCCCCGCTGCGCGCGGCGCTGGCGCTGGGCGTGGCGCTGGCGCTCTGGCAGGCGGTGGTCTGGCTGACCGGCGTGCCCCGTTTCATCCTGCCCGGCCCGGGCCGCGTGGGCGCGGCGCTGTGGGACAATGCGGCCCTTCTGGCCGAACACGCACGCTTCACGGTGGTCAACCTGTTGACCGGGCTGGCCGCGGGCATCGCGCTGGGCGTGGCAACCGCGCTGAACCTGGCGCTGTCGCCCGGCGCGCGGCTCATGCTGCGGCCCATGCTGATCTTCGCGCAGGCGGTGCCGGTCTTCGCGCTGGCGCCGATCCTGACGCTGTGGCTGGGCTATGGCGCGGCGTCCAAGATCGTGATCGTCATGCTGGTCATCTATTTCCCGGTCACCTCGGCCTTTTTCGACGGGCTGATGCGATTGCCCGCACCGCTGGCCGATCTGGCGCAGATGATGCGCGCCACGCCGTTGCGACGACTGTTCCTGCTGCAGGTGCCGCATGCCGTACCGGCCTTGTTTTCGGGGCTCCGGCTGGCGGTGGTCTATGCCCCGTTTGCTGTCATCATCGGGGAATGGGTGGGCGCGTCGCGCGGACTGGGCCATCTCATGCTGCTGGCCAACGGGCGCGGTCAGACCGAACTCATGTTCGCCGCGCTGATCGTTCTGGCCGGGATGAGCCTGGTGCTTTTCGCGGCGCTGGAAGGGCTGGCGCGTCACGGCTTGCGCGAAGGGTGATGCCTCGGGGCGCGCGGCGCGGGTGCCGGGTGGACACCTGCGCCTCAAGAGGGGTGGGGATTTCATTTACATAACCGGAATTGTGGTTATGATCATATCATGACAACGACAACAGACCACGCCCGCGCGCTGTCCGCCCTGGGCCATGATGCACGCCTGTCGATCTTTCGGCTGCTGGTGCAGGCCGGCGAAGGTGGCCTGCGTGTCGGGGACATCGGCGTGCATCTGGACATGGCCCCGTCGACGCTGGCGCATCACCTGTCGACCCTGGTGGAGGCCGGTCTCGTGCTTCAGGACCGGCAGGGGCGCGAGGTATTCAACAGGATCGACTTTCCGGCCATGCACCGGCTTGTGGGCTTCCTGACCTCGGAATGCTGCGCGGGCGTCACGCTGCGCGCGACCGGGGATCGCGCGTGATGCGGCCTGCGTGCCCGAGGCTGGAAATCACGGCATGACTGGAGAAACGGTAATGACACAAACGTTCCTGGCCGCATCCAGGCCACGGCCCGGGCCGTGCAACAGGCTGGTTGCCGTGCGGCGTCATCCCTGGAAGCCGCCGGGATGAGGGGTCAGGTCTGCGCCCATGCCCCCGCCCATGCCCCCATCGCAGGGCCGCGCAGGCACGCGCCGCGATGATCCCGAGACTGGCCCCGACCCGGCGCGGCGGCGTGGTCGCCGCGCTCGGCACCTCGCTGACCGTTGCCTGGGCGTCAAGCTACTACATTCCTGCGGTCCTTGCCGTGCCGATGGCCGAGGATCTGGGCCTCTCGCCCGTCTGGGTGTTCGGCGCCTTCTCGATGGCGATGGTCGTTTCGGCCATGGTCGGCCCCTGGGCCGGGGCGCGGATCGACGGCGCAGGCGGGCGCGGCGTGCTGATCGGCTCGAACCTGGTCTTCGCCACCGGACTGGTGATGCTGGCCCTTGCCCCGACACCGCTGATGCTCTTTGCGGGTTGGGCGGTGATCGGACTGGGCATGGGGGTCGGGCTCTATGAAGCCGGTTTCGCCACTCTGACAGGTATCTACGGCAAGGAGGCGCGCGGCCCGATCACCGGCATCACCCTGATTGCGGGTTTTGCCAGCACCGTTGGCTGGCCGCTTTCGGCCCTGATGCTGGCGGCATGGGGCTGGCGCGAGGCCTGCCTGGGCTGGGCCGTGATTCATCTGCTGATCGCGCTGCCGCTGAACGCCTGCCTGCCGACAGGGAAGGCAACAACACCCGGGGCGGCCGACCCCGCGCCTGCTGGCCCGCCCCCGTCGCGGCTGGCGCTCTGGTTGCTGGCCTTCGTCTTTGCCGCGACATGGTTCAACGCCACGGCCATGGCAGCGCATCTGCCCGGCCTGTTGCAGGCGGCGGGCGCCAGCACGGCGATGGCGATTGCGGCGGGGGCGCTGATCGGCCCGGCGCAGGTGGCCGCGCGGGTGCTGGAATTCGGGCTCATGCGCCGGTTCCATCCGCTGATTTCGGCGCGCATGGCAGCGGCGGCGCATCCGGTCGCGGCGGTGACGCTGATCGGTTTCGGCGGGCCCGCGGCCTATGCCTTTGCCATTCTGCACGGGGCGGGCAACGGCATCCTGACCATCGCCAAGGGCACGCTGCCGCTGGCGCTGTTCGGCCCGGCCGGATATGGTCAGCGGATCGGCTGGCTG
Organism: Paracoccaceae bacterium; assembly: GCA_020832705.1. Classification (GTDB taxonomy): domain Bacteria; phylum Pseudomonadota; class Alphaproteobacteria; order Rhodobacterales; family Rhodobacteraceae; genus Rhabdonatronobacter. The sequence goes on along the minus strand of JAFIEE010000062.1, from coordinate 7,427 downwards.
AACGCGCCCGCGCGGATCCTGCAGGCCGCAGCCCCGCTGGTTTTTGGCGCGGCCCTGACCCTCTGGGGCGTGCAGGCGATCTGGCTCACCGCCGGGCTGGGCGTGATGACCTTGCTGGCGCTGGCGCTTCTGCGGCGGCGCTGAGGCGGCGCGCATGACGGCGCGGGCGTGACGGCGCGCGCATGACGGTGCAGGCATGGCGGCGCGGGCGTGGCGCTCACATGGGGCCGCAACATCCGCCCGCAGGTCCGGCGCGCCCCCCCTGAAACCGCACGCGTCTTCGCGGCCCGGGCGAACTGCGTGCGGGCCGCGCCGATCCCGAAACGCGAACGCAGCGTCGCCCATCACGCGGCCTTTCGTTGGCAGACCGGGCAGTGCGGGCCTTACATGCGCCGCGCAACCACTGGCGCCCCTGCCCCGGGGGAACAGCGGCGGGGTCCTTGTTTCGCCAGCGCGCCATGCGGGGCCGGATGGCATTCTGGCGCCGTCCAGCCGCCGGGATAACTCAGGTGTTTCGCGCCCGAACCGGGAGTCCGCTGCCCAGACGGCCGTTTCCTGGCGCGCGAAGGTGCCCTCACCGCACGATCAGCTCGGCGTGCAGCGCACCGGCGGCGTTGATGCTGTTGAGGATGTCGATCATCTCGCGCGGGGCGACGCCAAGCGCGTTCAACCCGGCCACGATATCGGTCAGCGAAGTCCCCGAAGGCAGTTCGGCCATCGCGGTGGGGGGCCGGTCCTCGATCTCGGCGCGGGTGCGCGGGACCACGATGGTCTCGCCCTCGGCGAAGGGGTTTGGCTGGACCACCGCCGGTTCCTCGGCCACGCGCAGGGTCAGTCCGCCCTGCGCCACCGCGACCCGGCTGATGCGCACATCCGCGCCCATGACGATGGTGCCCGAGCGCTGGTCCACCACCACCCGCGCCCGTGTCTGCGGCCGCACGGTCAGATTTTCGATCCGGCTGAGCGCATGCGCGGGCGAGCGCGCGCCGGTGGCACCGATGTCGAGCGCCACGGTCCCGGCGTCCAGCATCCGCGCCACGCCGCGACCGAAGAACTGGTTGATGACCCCTTCGATCTGCGCGGCGGTGGTGAAATCCGGCGCGCGCAGGGCCAGCCGGATATTGCCCAGACTGGAAAGGTTGAAATCGATCTCGCGCTCCACCCGCGCGCCCAGCGGGATGATCCCGGCGGTGGGCACGCCACGCACCTCGCGCGCGGCCTCCCCGCCGGCGGCCACGCCACCCGCCAGCACCGCCCCCTGCGCCACGGCATAGATCTGCCCGTCGGCACCGTTCAGCGGCGTCATCACCAGCGTGCCGCCCAGCAGGCTCGAGGCATCGCCGATGGCCGAGACGGTGACATCCACCCGCCCGCCGGTGCGGGCAAAGGGGGGCAGCGTGGCGGTGACGATCACCGCCGCAACGTTGCGCGGGCGCACCTGCTCGCCGGTGACGTTCACGCCCAGACGTTCAAGGATATTGGCCATGATGTCTTCGGTGAAGGGCGCGTTGCGGATGCCGTCGCCGGTGCCGTCCAGCCCCACCACCAGCCCGTAGCCCAGCAGGTCGTTGCCGCGCACCCCGTCGAATTCCACCAGATCCTTCAGCCGCACATCGGCCAGCGCCTGCAGCGGCAGCAGCAGGGTGAGGAGCAGCACAGCCATCTGCGCATGCAGGATGCCGCGCCCGCTCATCGCAGGAAGCCCGTCAGGTTGAGCCGGGCGCTGCGCGCGGCGACGGTGTAAAGCGCCTCGAGCCGGGTCATCGCGTCCTCCAGCCGGGCGGCGGTCTCAAAGGGGTCGGCCTCCAGCAGCCCGGCGATGGCCGTGTCAAGGGCATGGCCTTCGCTGCGCGCGACGGTTTCGGCCGCGGCGGCGCGAGCCTCGTCCCGGCCGAGGGTTTCGGCCAGGCCGATGAGCGCATCGCCCGCCGCGCCGAGGCGCGCGGCGGCCGTGGCGGCCATGTCGGACCGGATGCGCAGGTCGCTGGCGCCCGGGCCGTCCCCGGACAGCGCGGCCGTCGCCAGTGCCGCAAGGGTTTCGCGAAAGGCCGGCGCGGCGGCGGTGGGCCCCGGCGGCAGCGCCATGTTGCCCGGCAACCGCAGCGGCACATCGGCGGCCGGTCCGCCGAGATAGCCGCTGTCGTCGAACCCGCCGCCCGGTGCGAACCAGGCCGAAATTGCGGCGGCGGCAGCTTCTGCGGTGGGCGCGCCTGCAATCCCCGCGCGCAGTGCATCGAGCATGGTGTCAGCGGCGGCCAGCGCGGGGCCATCACTGGCCACACCCGCGAACAGGCTGCGCCCGGCCAGCGCGGTGTCCAGCGTGGCGACAACCTGACGAAAGGTGCCTTCGGCGTCCAACTGCGCCGCAGCCAGCGCCCCTGCGGTGCCGGTCTGGACGCTGCGCAGAAGCGTGTTGCGGGTTTCGGCAGCCGGCTCCGCGATCCGCGCCAGCGCGTGCTGCGTGGCCTCCAGCCGCAGCGCCGCGCCGCGCGCGATTTCCAGCCCTGCGGTGGCGGCCGCGCGGGCGCTTTCCAGCCGGGTCACGCGCCCGATGTCGCCGCGCAGCGCCTGTGTGCGGTCGGCGACGCGTCCGGTTGACAGTTCCTGCGTGCGGGTCTGGATGTCCTGGCGCAGGGCGGTGCCCAGCCGGGTCAGCATCTGCGGGCGGGTCATGTCGCCAATTGTCGGTCCCAACATCGCTCAGATCTCCATCAGGCGGCGCAGCATGTCATCCACCGCCCGCAGCACCCGGGCGTTGGCAGCATAGGCCGCTTCGATCATCATCAGCTTCTGCAACTGCGCATCGGTATCCACGCCTTCGGCGGCACGCGTTTCGGACAGATGCGCCCGGGTGCTGGCGGTGAAGGCCTGCTGCGCCTCGGCCCGGTGGTGCGCCATGCCGACCTCGGCACCCAGATCAGCGGCATGCGCCGCCAGCCCCCCTGCCGCCATGCCGGGCGCCAGCACCGTGGGCCGGTCCAGTGCCCGCGCCAAGGCGTGCAGGCGCGCCGGGTCGCCCACCGGCCCGGGCGCCGGAGCGCCCAGCCCGCTGCGCAAACGCCAGAGTGCGCCGCCTGCCTCGGGGTCGGCCAGCGGATTGAACTGCAGGCGTCCCGCCAGTCCCGCGGACCCGGCGCCGGGGTCCGGATCGGCGAACAGGCCCGCCGCGCCGGGGGGCAGGGTCGGATCGGTGACCGGCTCCGCAAAGCGCGCCGCAAGGTCATGGGCCAACCGGTCCAGCCCCGCCTGCAGCATCGGCGCATGCCGGTCGCGAATGTCAAAGGCGGCGCCCAGGCTGCCCCCGGCGAGCGGCCCTCCGGGGCCGGTATCGACGGGTCGGCCGCCAAGTGTGAGCCCGGACAGCCCCCCGGAAGCCAGATCGTCGCCCGGTGCCATCGCAGGCGTCGGCGCGAAACCGACCGCCACGGCACGTTCCCCCAGCAGCACCGCGCCCCCGTCGGTGATCAGCCGCACCGCGCCATTGGCCCCCGGGAGCGCGCGCAGCGGCACCCGTTCGGCCATGGCGTCGATCAACCGCGCGCGCTCGTCGATCAGCCCGTTCGGGTCGCCGCCCGCCAGCTTCTGGCGTGTGACCTCGGCGTTCAGAGCCTCGACCTGGCGCAGGCCGGTGTTCAGCGCCTCCACATCGCGGGCGATGCTGCGGTCGGCCGCGGCCCTGGCCTCGGTGATCCCGGTTTCGATTCGGGCCAGCGTGGCGGTCAGGGCGCGGGCCTCGGACGCGACCTGATCAAGCCGCGCGGTGCTTTCGGGGTGCGCGGCGGCATGGGCGAGCGCGGTTTCCAGTGCGTCCACCCGGCCGGCCAGCCCGCCGGGCGCGTCGCCGTTGCCCACCAGAGCCGCCATCCCGGCCCAGTGCGCCTGCAGCGTCCGGGCGGCGCCGTCTTCGGCACTGGCCGCGCGCAGGGACGCGGTCAGGGCCGGATTCTCATCCCGTTGCACCCCGGCGACGGTAACGCCGACCCCGGACCCCCCCAGCACGGTCGATGACAACGCCAGCCGCCGCGGGCCAAACCCCTCGGTCGCGCTGTTGGCGATGTTGTCCGCCACAACGGCGGCGCCGCGTGACGCGGCGTTCAGCCCCGACCCTGCGGCCAGAAGGGCAGCGTTCAGCGACATGGCAAGGTCTCCCGGCCTGCACCCGTGCAGCGCATCAGGTTCAGCGCTTGATGTTGGTGGTTTCCTGCAGCATCTCGTCCACGGTCTGGATCAGCTTCGCGTTCGAGGAATACGCGCGCTGCGTCTGGATCAGTCCGGTCAGTTCCTCGGCGATGTCGGTCGCCGACTGCTGCAGCGCGTTGCCCATCACTGTCCCAACAGGCCCTTCGCCCGCGTTCCACAGCATGAAGGCGCCGCTTTCGGCCGAAACGCGATAGGCCTGATTGCTGAGCGACACCAACCCGTTGGGATTGGGCACATCGACGAGCGGGATCTGATAGAGCGCGCGCACGATACCCTGATCATAGATCGCCTGCACGATGCCCTCTTCGGTAACGGAAACACCGAGCACATCGCCGGTGCCGAATCCATCCTGCGTGATCCTGTGCGGCTGGAACGCACCCGCGGTCTGGGTGATGCCCTGCGGGTCCAGCAGGCGCCCGATCTCGATTGCGATGGCCTGACCGTCGACGGTGATGCCGACGGTCCCGGCATCCGGGTCATACGCGGCACTGCCGGGCTCTGCGGAAACACCGGTCAGCCGGCCGCCATCCGATACGCCGCTGCCGAATTCCAGCGTCCAGGCGCCCAGCGCCGTTCCGGTAGCGGGATCGTCCATCTGCATGGTCCAGGCGTTGCTTTGCGCTCCCGGTGTGATGGCGGGCACGAAACTGATCCCAAGGTTGCGGTTCAGGCCAACAGGATCGACATAGTCCAGCGACAACTCGCTCGGCGTGCCCGGCGCATCCGGCAGGGTCGCGCTGGCGGGCAGGTTCACTCCCAGTGCAATGCGCGTGGTGGGCTGCGGCGCCTGCTGAAGGTCATCGAGCCGGACGGGCACCAGCCCGTCGGTGCTGTTGCGGGCAAAGGCCGGCACCGTGCCATCGGCATTCGCGGGCCAGCCCAGCAGGACGAGGTCCGAATCGCTGCGCAGATAGCCGTCGGCATCGAATCGGAAGGACCCGGTCGGGGTGAGCATGAAGGGCATCGCCGCGCCCCCATGGCGGGCGCCGGTATGCGTGGTGACGGGCAGGAAGCCACGGCCGTTCACGGCAAGGTCGGTGGCATTCTGCGTGCCGGTGATCTGCCCGCCCTGATCCACCAGCCGCGTCGTGGTCGTGCGCACGCCGCCAGCCGCATAGGTGCCGCGATTCGCCACCGGATCGCCCAGCACCATGGAGTGGAAACTGGTCTGAACCCGGCGATAGCCGTGGGTGCTGGCGTTGGCGATATTGTCCGAGATGCCCGCCATCCGCGTTGCATTCGACTGCAACCCGGCGATCCCGGCGTTCATCGATGACGACATGTTCATGGTCATTGAAGCTGTTCCTGTGCCGTGGAGGTGTCCTGCACCGACTCGGGTCAGCATCGCCGCCACGGCTTAATTTCCGCCTAACACGCGCGCAGGCCGCCGTCAGAACGGCCCCGGTCGCACCCGCCGCGCGCGGTCCGGCGTGCGCAGCAACAGCACCACACGGTTGTTGCGCGGCGAGACCGGATTGCCGGTGACCGGCTGGCGGTCCCCGTGTCCGGTCACGTGACGGAACCGCTGCGCCATGATCCCGCCATCCTCGAGCAACTGGCGCAGGGTCTGCGGGCGGCTCATGGACAGGTCCCAGGCGCGGTCCTCGCGTTCGACCACGGCATGGGCGCGGACATGGCCATCCAGCGTTATCGGATTCGACACCAGCCCCAGCACCTCGGCCAGGAGACCGCCCAGCGCCTGCAGCACCGGCATCGGCTCGGCGGTGCCGGGGGCGAAGAGGGGCGAATCGTCCAGATCGAAGACTTCGATCTGCAGCCCGTCTTCGGTGATGCGCAGCAGGAGGTGACGCAGCAATTCGGCACCTTGCGCATCCGCGCTCGCGGCGTCATTGAGCAGCGCCTCGATGGTCTCGAGCGGAGGCTCCGACTCACTCGGCGCGTCCGGCGCCCCGCCGCCCGGCCCTGCGGCATCGACAGCCGGCTGTGCGTGGTCTCCGGCCAGGTGGCGCCGGTCGATGACCGTGTCACCGCCATCAAGACCGTCTCCCCCCCCCGAAACCCGGTGCACGGGGACGGTTGGGCTGAAATAATCCGCCAGCCCCTTGCGCTGATCGTCGGTTGTGGAGCCGAGCAGCCAGAGCATGAGGAAGAAGGCCATCATGGCGGTGACGAAATCCGCATAGGCAACTTTCCACGCGCCCCCGTGATGCCCACCGCCCGCGACGATCCTGCGCCGCTTGATGACGATGGGACGGGACTCATTCTGTCCACGCATACCCACACCCGATGTCTTACCCACACTCCGCAGGCTAGCGCCGGTCCATGAACAATCCGTAAAGCCGCCACCGGGTCGGACGGACCGGGGGCCCGGTCCTCGCGCCAGTGTGACCGGTGCGGCGCCACCGACGCGCCCGAGGCACCGCGAATGCCGTTTCCACAGACGCCGAATTCAGGTATTATCCGGAAAAAAAGAATGCATGCAGAGGCAGCAAGGCAGTAACCATGATGAACATCTTCTTGCGCATCGCCGTGGTCGCGGCGCTGCTGGCGGCTTGCGGCGGGCGGCAGGAGTTCAGCGCCCCGCGCAACCTGAACGATGCCTGCGCAATCGTCGCCGAGCGGCCGCATTACCTTCAGGCCATGCGCAACGCCGAACGGCGCTGGGGGATCCCGGTGCCGGTCCAGATGGCGATCATCCACGCCGAAAGCCGCTTCATCGGTGACGCCCGGACCCCGGTGCGCTACACGCTGGGCGTGATCCCCATGGGGCGGCAATCCTCGGCCTTCGGCTACAGTCAGGCGCTGGATCGCACATGGGAGGAATACCAGCAGGAAACCGGCAACCGCCGCGCCCAGCGCGAGAATATCCGTGATGCGACGGATTTCATCGGCTGGTATTCACGCAAGACGCTCGAGCGCAACAGCATCCCGCTCACCGACGCGCGCAACCAGTATCTGGCCTATCACGAAGGGCACGCAGGCTTCCGCCGCGGCAGCTACAACGCCAAGCCCTGGCTGCTGGGCGTGGCGCAGCGGGTCGAAACCCGCGCGATCACCTATGACGCGCAACTGCGGGCATGCCGTCGGCGCTAGGGGCTGACCGTCAGGCGCTGCGGCGCGTCCTGTCCGTAGAAAAAGCGCCCGCTCAGCGCCCCGCCACCCGCCCATGGCGCTTCGCGGGCGCTGCCCGGGGGGCCCCCCGGGGGGGGCGGGCGGGGGGGGGGGGCCGGGCCCGTTCATTCGGTGACCGGGCGGGGGGCCCCGGG
>JAFIEE010000061.1 GCA_020832705.1 Paracoccaceae bacterium | reverse complement strand
AAAAACGCCCCGGGGGGCGGCCCCCCCCCCCCCCCCCCCCCCCCCCCGGGGGCCCCTGCCCGCGCTGGCGCGCGGGCGGGGCGATGCCTGACTGTCCGGGCGCGATATGTCCGGGCGCGATCGCTCAGCCGTTCGAGGCAGCCAGCGAGATGTTGGGCCGACGCTCCGCGGGCGGTGGTCCGGAATGGGTATCCATGAATTCCATCACCAGCGGCCGGATGTTGGTGCGCCAGCTTTTCCCGGCAAAGATGCCGTAATGGCCCGCGCCTTCTTCCAGATGCTGCGCCTTCTTGCTGTCGTCCAGCCCGGTCAGCAGATCCAGCGCGGCCAGGCACTGACCCGGGGCGCTGATATCATCCTTGGAGCCTTCGACCACCTTGACGGCAACGTTGGTGACCTTGGCGAAGTCGATCCTGTGCCCGTCGACCACGAAGGCGTTGCGCGCGATCTCGCGGCTCTTGAAGATGCGCTCCACGGTCGAGAGGTAGAATTCCGCCGTCATGTCCATGACGGCAAGGTATTCGTCATAGAAGCGGTTGTGCTTGTCGCGCTCGCGCCCGTCGCCCTTGGCTTCGGCGGTGATCTTGTCCGAAAACGCCTTGGAGTGGCGCTCGGCGTTCATCGAGATGAAGGACGCAAGCTGCAGCAGCCCCGGATAGACCAGCCGCCCCACGCCGGGATACTTGAAGCCCACGCGCTGGATGGCCAGGTGTTCCAGTTGCCCCATGGTCACGCGGCGGCCGAAGTCGGTCACTTCGGTGGGGGCGGCATCGGGGTCCACCGGCCCGCCGATCAGAGTCAGCGTGCGCGGCTGCGCCTCGGGCTCCAGTTCAGCCAGATAGGCGGTCGCCGCCAGCGCCAGCGGCACCGGCTGGCACACGGCGATCACATGGCTGTCAGGTCCCAGATGGCGCATGAACTCCATCAGGTAGAGCGTGTAGTCCTCGATATCGAACTTGCCTTCTGAGACCGGAATGTCACGCGCATTGTGCCAGTCCGTCACCCAGACTTCGCAATCCGGAAGTAGAGAGGCCACCGTTGAGCGCAAGAGCGTGGCGTAATGCCCAGACATGGGCGCACAGAGCAGCACGCGGCGGGGCTTTTCCGGGCGGCCATGCACCCTGAATCGCAGCAGATCGCCAAAGGGGCGCCGGATTTCGGGCACCTGCTCCACCAGATGGTCGCGCCCGTCGGTATCGACCACGGTGCGCACGCCCCAGTCGGGCTTGATCACCATCCGGGCGAAACTGCGCTCGGTCACCCGCCCCCAGGCGGACATCATCTTGAAGAACGGATGCGGGACCATGCCCCAGACCGGGTAGGAAGCAAAGGCGCGGGCCGAAGCGCCCATCCATTCGTTCGTGTTCCTGATGGTTTCCATCAGGTCGTAGGTCGCCATATGCTTCATGCCGTCTCCTTCCGGGGGAACCCCGTGCCCTTTCGAATCGCCGCTTCCCCCCGGACCTGCACGGCGCTATGCTGCAGGTGCGAGGATAGGGGGGTTTTTCTGTCATGACAACTTCTGAATATGAAGACGGTCCCAAGGTCGAACGCCTGAAGGAGAATCTTGCCCGGATCGAGGAACTGACCCAGCGGCTGGTCACGGCGCTGGCGCAGCGCGACATGCCCAAGCCCGAATTGCAGGCCCCCGACCACAGCCTGTTTCTCAAGGCCAGCACCGCCTACTGGGCCGAGATGATGCACAACCCGTCCAAGATCCTCGAACTGCAGGTGAACTACTGGGGCAAGACGCTGAAGCATTATGTCGAGGTGCAGGAAGCGCTGCGCACCGGCAAGCTGGCCGCGCCCGAGGACAACACCCCCGAGGACCGCCGCTTTGCCAACCCGCTGTGGAAGACCCATCCCTACTTCAACTTCGTCAAGCAACAGTATCTGATGGCCGCCGAGGCGGTTCAGGACGCGGTGCAGGCGCTGGACAACGTGGACGAGCATGACCGGCGCCGGATCGAGTATTTCACACAGCAGATCGTCGACATGATGGCGCCCACGAATTTTCTGGGCACCAACCCCGATGCGCTGGCCAAGGCGGTGGAAACCGAGGGCGAAAGCCTGGTGCGGGGGCTGGAGAACCTTGTGCGCGACGTGGAGGCCAACAAGGGCGAATTGCTGGTCACGCTGGCCGACCGCGATGCGTTCCGTGTCGGCGGCAACATCGCCACCACGCCCGGCAAGGTGGTGTTCCGCAACCGCATGTTCGAACTGATCCAGTATGCGCCCACGACCGAGCAGGTCCACCGCACGCCCTTGGTGATATTCCCGCCCTGGATCAACAAGTTCTACATCCTGGACCTGAAGCCCAACAACAGCCTGATCAAGTGGATCGTCGATCAGGGCTATACGCTGTTCGTGGTCAGTTGGGTCAACCCGGACGCCAGCTATGCCGAGGTGGGGCTGGATGAATATGTCACCGAAGGGTATCTGGAGGCGATCCGGGTGGCGAAGGAGATCACCGGCGAAGATCAGGTCAACGCCATCGGCTATTGCATCGCCGGCACGGTGCTGTCGCTGACGCTGGCGCTGCTGGACAAGCGCAAGGACAAGTCGGTGCGTTCGGCCACGTTCTTCACCACGCTCACCGATTTCTCGGATCAGGGCGAGGTCGGCGTGTTCCTGGACGATGATTTCGTCGACGGGATCGAGCGCGAAGTGGCGGATTCGGGCATCCTGCGGTCGATGTTCATGACCCGGACCTTCTCGTTCCTGCGGTCCAAGGATCTGATCTATGGCCCGGCAATCCGCAGCTACATGCTGGGCGAGGCGCCGCCGGCCTTCGATCTGCTCTACTGGAACGGCGATGGCACCAACCTGCCGGCGAAGATGACGGTGCAGTATCTGCGCGGGCTGTGTCAGCAGGACCGCTTTGCCGCGGCTGACTTCGACATCTGCGGCGAAAAGGTGAATGTCAAAGACGTGAAGGTGCCGCTCTGTGCCATCGCCTGCGAGACTGACCATATCGCCGGCTGGAAATCCAGCTTTCGTGGGGTGGGGCAGATGGGCAGCCGCTCCAAGCAGTTCATCCTGTCCGAATCCGGGCATATCGCCGGGATCGTCAACCCGCCCAGCAAGAAGAAATACGGCCACTACATTGCGGATGGGCCGCTGGACGATCCCGAAAGCTGGCGCGCGCGCGCAGAGTATCATCAGGGGTCGTGGTGGCCACGCTGGGAGGAGTGGCTGCGCAAGCGTTCCGGCGCAAAGACCGAGGCGCGCATGCCCGGCGATTCGGGCTACCCTGCCCTGGCCGATGCCCCGGGCACCTATGTCGTGATGGTTCCCGAGGACGCGAAACCAGAGACTTAGGCCTCGCGCCGCATTTTTTTGCTGCGCTGCAGAAAAAATACTTGAAATGCTGCACTGCAGCATGCATATTCCTTGCAGACGCAGAGACCGGATCATCCCCCCGGCGCGTGAACCAAGGAGCATGACAATGACCAGCACCGACTACACCAAGATGATGAAAGACATGATGGGCGCATTCCCCGTGGACACCGGCGCGATGCAGGAAGCGTTCAAGACCCAGGCCGCCCTGACCGAGCGCATGAGCAAGGTCGTTCTGGAAGCCGCCGAAAAGTCGACCGAGATCTCGACCAAGTGGACCAAGAACACGCTGGCCAAGGTCGGCGAAGTGTCGACCGTCAAGGCCGAGCCCGCAGACTACTCGAAAGCCATGACCGATTTCGCCTCGTCCTCGGCCGAAATGGCTGCCGAGAACATGGCCGCCTTCGCTGAAATCGCGAAGAAGGTGCAGATGGAAACCATCGAACTGATGATGGCTGCCGGCAAGGACATGACCGAAGACATGACCGCCGCTGCCAAGAAAGCCACCGACGACATGACCGCTGCCGCCAAGAAGGCAACGGCCACCGCTGGCGCCAAGAAATAAGCCACGCGCCCGAGGGCGCAGCTTGGCTTGTCACCGGTTCCTCCTCCCTGCCGGTGAAAAGCCCGGGGCGGGTCCATCGAGACCCGCCCTTTCCTTTTGGCGCATGCTGGCTTAGGCTTTCTGCAGCGCAAAAGGGCAGGGGGAGAATGCCGTGGCCGAGACCAGTAAACCGCTGCTGATCAAGCGATATGCCAGCCGCCGCCTGTATAACACCGAGACCAGCGACTACGTGACGCTCGAGGATATCGCGCGCCTGATCCGCGAGGGGCGCGAGGTGCAGATCGTTGACCTGAAATCTGGGGACGATCTGACCCGGCAGTATCTGCTGCAGATCATCGCCGAGCACGAAAGCCGGGGCGAGAACGTCCTGCCTCTTGATGTGCTGACCGATCTGGTGCGCAGCTATACCACGCAGGCGCAGTCGGTTGTGCCACAGTTCCTGGCCATGTCCTTCGATATGCTGCGCGAGGGGCAGTCCAAGATGGTCGAGAACATGACCAGCCTGCCGCACCCGATGGCCGGCATGCCGGGGTTCGAGGAACTGCAGCGCCAGCAACGGGCATTCCTCAAGACCATGATGGCCGGATGGCCGGGCGTTGCGGCGGGCGACGGCGGGACCGAGGGCAAGGCCCCCGCAAGCCCCGAGAGCAACGAGGATCTGGACAACATCAAGCGCCAGTTGGCCGAATTGCAGAAGCGCCTCGATACCATGAACAAGTGACGGCCAAGACGTCGGGCGCTTCCGGTCCTTCTGATTCGGATGGTTACCTGCGGGCGGGCACTGATTGCATGTTGCGGCGCGCAGAAGCGAAACGGCGCCGAACTGGCGCCGCTTTCCTGACCTAGATGCAGTTGGTGAACGCGCGCGGATCGCCCGGCGGATCAGCCCTTGCTGGGTTCGCTCTGGGGCTTTTCCGAAGCCTTGCGCTGTTCGGTCGCCGCCTTGACCGCCGGTGACGGGCCGGGCGCAGGAGCACTGGCCGATGCCGCAGCCGCGCGGGCAGGGGTGCCGGAATTGCCCGGCGGCGTTGTCACCGGTTCGTCGGCTTTCTTGCGGGTGGTGGCCAGCGGGTCGTCCTGCCGCTGCACCGAGCCTTCGAAATGGGCGCCCGATTCAATGGCGATGGTCTTGTGGATGATATCCCCCTCGACCCGCGCCGACGAGGTCAGCCGTACCTTCAGCCCGCGCACCCGGCCGATGACACGACCGTTGATGACGATGTCATCGGCGATGATTTCGCCGCGGATGGTCGCGGTTTCGCCCACGGTCAGCAGATGCGCGCGGATGTCGCCATCGATCACGCCTTCAACGACGATATCGCCGGTAGTCTTGAGGTTGCCGGTCACGGTCAGGTCCGACGACAGCACCGAGGCGGCAGGCTTGGAGCGCGTGGACTGGGCGGCATCGGCGCCCGCGTCGGAACGGGGGCGGAACCCGGGAACCGTTTCGGGTGCGTTGCGCGCGGGGGCTTCCTGCGTCTGGGTCGCCTTGGGGCCGGGTTCGTTGATACGGCTCTTAGAAAACATTCTGTCCTGCCCTTATGTACGTGATCGGGTTCACGGGACGGCCACTGACGCGAACCTCGTAGTGCAGGTGCACGCCGGTCGAAGCTCCCGTGGTGCCCATACCACCGATTCGATCCCCGCGCGAGACCCTTTGCCCGACCCGCACATTGATGCTGTTCAAATGGGCGTAATAGGTTTCGATCCCGAAATCATGCCGGATCACCACCAGATTTCCATAGCCGCCCTGGCGCCCGGCGGTCTTGACCACACCATCGGCGGTGGCGTGGATCGGCGTTCCGCGCGGCCCGGCCCAGTCCAGCCCGTTGTGCATCCGGGTGCGACCCGTCAGCGGGTGGCGGCGCGGACCGAAGCCCGAGGTCTGGCGCACGTTGCCCGCCGTGACCGGGCGTGACAGTGGCAGGCGGCCCGCGCCGATGCGGTAGCGGTTCAGCGTGTCCAGCCCGTTCAGGATGCCGTTTGCGCGCGCTTCGGGGCTGTCGGGCGCCAGCGTGCCATGGGTGGACACGGCGATGGGCCGCAGCGCCGGAGCTTCGGTTGCCGCGCCGCTGCGCACCGCTGAAAGGATCTGCTGCGGCGACACCCCGGCATTGCGGAAGGCGCGTTCCATCGGCACCATGGCCAACTCGATCGCCTCTTCAAGCTGGCCGAAGATACGGTTGCTGCGTTCGGCCATCAGCCGGGTCTGCATGGCCATGTGTTCGGCCTGCTGACGATACTGTTCTGCCGTATGCGCGGCGGCGTCGCGTTCGACGGCGGTGCTTTCCAGCGCGGTCAGCAGAAAATCCAGCGTGTCATTGGCATCGCGGGCGGTGTCGGCGGCGGTGCGGACGCCGTTGCCGTCCCCTTCGTGGCGCTGGACCATCGCCGCCAGTTCTGCGCGCGCCTCGTCGCGTTCGCGCACCGCGCGGAGCAGGGTGCGCTGGATGGTCTCGATCCCGGTTTCAAGCTCCATCCGGCGCTCTTCGGAGGCCAGAAGGCTTGTCTGCATCTCCGAAACCCGCGCCATGGCATGGGAGAAGCGCTGATGCGCGGCTTCGGTTTCGGCGGCGCGCTGGTCGCGCTCGGCCGCCAGCGCGTTCAGCCGCTGCTCGTAATTCGCCTGTTCACGCACCACCTGATCACGGAGGTTGCCGGACCCGATGGAATCCATCAGCAGGATCGAGGTGGCGAGGATCGACCACGCCACGAAAGCGGTCACGCCGCCGATGGCGACAGCCTGCGACAGGGGGCGAAGTCTGACGAACCGTGTCGATTGGTCGGATTTCAGAAACAGGCGCTGTTCGGGCAAAACACGTTCAAGCCGCGCGTTGAGCCGGTCGATCAATCGCTGCAATGGTCCGTCCCCGTGCGTTCGCTGCGTTCTTCATGGACTCTTACGAAGCGGGTTTTCTGCTCAGCCCGCAGCACATCACGTCCGCCGATTCGAGTGTTAGGACCTAGTTCACACGGCTGCAACAAATTTGAAACCTGTTGCTTGCCTGCATCTATTCCGGCCCGCAAAATGAGCGAAAACCCGCCGAACACGGCTTGCCCGGCGGGGACCTGACGCAACCAGAAGTGGTGCGCGGCGGGCGCGGCCTAGTCCGGCGCGCGCGCCGCCGCGAGCACCGCCCCCACATGGCCGGGCACCTTGACCTTGCGCCAGACCTGCGCGATCCGGCCTTCGCCATCGATCAGGAAGGTCGCGCGTTCGATCCCGAAGTACTTCTTGCCATACATGGATTTTTCCACCCAGACGCCATAGCGCTCGCACACCGCGCCGTCTTCGTCCGACGCCAGCGCCACCTTCAGCCCGTGCTTGGCGATGAACTTGTCATGCTTCGCCACGCTGTCCCTGGACACGCCGACCACCACCGCCCCGGCGGCGGCGAAGTCCTCGGCGGCCTCGGTGAAACCGATCGCTTCCCTGGTGCAGCCCGAGGTGTCGTCCTTGGGGTAGAAATACAGCACCACCTTCGACGGGCGCAGCGCCGACAGGGTGAGCGTGTCGCCGCCGTCGCGGGGCAGGGTGAAATCCGGGGCGGTATCGCCGATCTCGGGCATGGGGTGATCCTCACTCTGGGTTGATCCGATCCTCGTTGTAGGGGAAGCACGGCAGAGTTAAAGCCCGGCAACTGCCTTTCCGCCCGCGTTCCGGAGCCTGCCGCGATGCGCCTGTCCGAATTCGATTTCGATCTGCCCGAGCATCTGATCGCCACGCGGCCCGTGCACCCGCGCCCGGCGGCGCGGTTGCTGGTGGCGAAGGGCGATCTGCTTTCCGACCGCCATGTGCGCGACCTGCCCGCGCTTCTGCGGCCCGGTGACCGGCTGGTGCTCAACAACACGCGGGTGATCCCGGGGCAGCTTTCGGGGCGGCGGCTGCGCGACACCGGCGCGGGCACGGTCGCGGCGCGCGTGGATGTGACCCTGATTGCGCCCCTGCCCGATGGCGGCTGGCGCGTGCTGGCCCGCCCCCTGCGCAAGCTGCAACCGGGGGACCGGCTGGTGTTCTCGGACCGGCTGTCGGCGCAAGTGACCGACCGCGGCGCCGAGGATGCCGTGCTGCATTTCGACCAGACGGGCGCCGCGTTCGACGCCGCCCTGGCCGCGACCGGGCGGATGCCTCTGCCGCCCTATATCGCCGCGCGCCGCCCCGCCGATGCGCGCGATGCCCAGGACTATCAGACGGTGTTCGCCCGCCATGCGGGCGCCGTGGCCGCGCCCACGGCCTCGCTGCATTTCGACGCGGAGCTGCTGGCCGCGCTGCGCGCGCGCGGCGTGACCATGACCGAGGTGACGCTGCATGTCGGCGCGGGCACGTTCCTGCCGGTCAAGAGCGATGACGTGACCGACCACCGGATGCACGCCGAATGGGGCCGGATCAGCGCCGAAGCGGCGGCCGAGATCAACGCCACCCGCGCGGACGGCGGGCGGATCATCCCCGTGGGCACCACCGCGCTGCGGCTGATCGAGACGGCCGCCCTTGCGCATGAGAGTTGCGCGGATACCATTCTGGGCGCATGGACCGGCGAAACCGATATCTTCATCACCCCCGGCTTTCGCTTCCGCGTGACCGATGCGTTGATGACCAACTTCCACCTGCCGAAATCGACCCTTCTGATGCTGGTGTCGGCGCTGATGGGGCGGGACCGCATCCGCCACGTTTACGATCATGCGATAGAACGGGGTTACAGGTTCTTTTCCTACGGTGATGCGTCGCTGCTGATCCCGCAGGAAACCGACGCCGAGAGCGGCGCAAACGGTCGCTGACAAGACAGACACCCCGGCATCGTGCCGCCAGCATCGCCGCCGAACGAAGGGAACCCGTCCGATGACCCGCGTCTTCATGGCCTCCTGGCCGCTTTTGCTGGGCATGTTGCTGCTGATGATCGGCAACGGCATTCAGGGCACGCTGCTGGGCATTCGCGGCAATATCGAGGGTTTCAGCACCCAGCAGATGTCGATCGTCATGTCGGCGTATTTCCTGGGCTTCCTGTTCGGCTCGCGCATGGCGCCGGAACTGATCCGCCGTGTGGGGCATGTGCGGGTCTTCGCGGCGCTGGGGTCGATGATCTCGGCGGTGCTGGTGCTCTATGCGGCGGTGCCCGACTGGATGGTCTGGGCGGGGTTGCGGGTGCTGATCGGCTTTTGCTTTGCCGGCGTCTATGTGACCGCCGAAAGCTGGCTGAACAACACCGCCACCAATGACACGCGCGGGCAGACGCTGTCGCTTTACATGATCGTGCAGATGGCGGGGATCATCTCGGCGCAGGGGATCGTGAACCTGGCCGATCCGGCGGGGTTCATGCTGTTTGTCATCCCTTCGGTGCTGGTCTCGCTGGCCTTTACGCCGATCCTGCTGTCGATCAGTCCCGCGCCGGCCTTCGGCAGCACCAAGCGCATGGGGTTTGCCCGGCTTTATGGCGTCTCGCCGCTGGGGGTGGTGGGCATCTTCCTGATGGGCGGGGTATTTGCGGCGCTGTTCGGCATGGCGGCGGTCTGGGGCGGTATCGCCGGGCTGTCGGTGCTGGAGATCACCATGTTCGTGGCGGCGATCTATTTCGGCGGGCTGGTGTTCCAGTATCCCATCGGCTGGGTTTCGGACCGCATGGACCGGCGGCAACTGATCCTGATCGTCGCGGTGGCGGGGGCGCTGGTCTGTCTGGTAGCGACGGTTCTTTCGCTGGGGTTCACGGCGCTGCTGGGGGTGGCCATGGTGATCGGGGGCGTTTCCAACCCGCTGTATTCGCTGCTGCTGGCCTATACCAACGATTACCTGGAACAAGACGACATGGCGGCGGCCTCGGGGGGGCTGATGTTCGTCAACGGGCTGGGCGCGGTGGTGGGGCCGCTGATCATCGGCTGGATGATGGCGGCTGTCGGCCCGAATGGTTTCTTCCTGTATCTCGGGGTGCTTTGCGCGCTGCTGGCGGGCTATGCCGCCTGGCGCATGACCCGCCGCCCGTCGCCGAGGGTCGACGACACCGGTGCCTTCACGGCGGTCACGCCGGGGACCACGGCAGTGGCCTATGAGGCGGTGATCGAGGCACAGGGCGACGATGCGGCGCCCTGATCCGTCACCGAAAGGTCACAATGCGTGCAGGTGTGCGCGACTTGCCGCCGATGGTGCAGCCTGATTGTTGCGCCGAACCGCGCACGGTGGCACGCTTTTTCCAGTGGCGTCGCACAGGAGGCAAAGATGGACACCGCGAAGACAGTCCTGCGGTTCTGGCTCGATGAAGTCGGACCCAAGGGCTGGTATGAGGTCGATCCCGATCTCGATGCAACGATCCGGGAGCGGTTCCTGGGTCTGTGGGAAAGCGCCGCTCGCGGCGGGCTGGGACACTGGCAGAGCAACCCCGAAGGCGCGCTGGCCTATCTGATCGTTACCGACCAGTTCCCGCGCAACATGTTCCGCGGCGCGGCGACGGCCTTTGCCACCGACGCGCTGGCGTTGCGCGCCGCGATCCGGGCCTGCCATCACAAGCTGGACATGCATATTGCCGAGCCGCAGCGCCAGTTCTTCTATCTGCCGCTGATGCATTCGGAAAGCCCGTTCGATCAGGACCGCTGCGTGCGCATGTTCCTGACCCGGATGCCCGAAACCGGCGCGCAGAACCTGCTGCATGCCCGTGCCCACCGTCAGGTGATCCGAGACTTCGGGCGCTTCCCGTATCGCAACGCCGCGCTCGACCGCGCCAACACCCCGGCCGAGGAGTCCTTTCTGAAGGAAGGCGGCTACGGCGGGGTGGTGCGCGAGTTGCAGGTCGCGGCCTGATCCGGCAGGCGCGCATGCGCGCGCGCGCCCCGCGACATTGCCATTCGCGGGGCGCAGGTCGGTCATGATGCCCGCTGCGCCCCGTTTCGGTCCACCGACATTGCGCGGTTCCCTCGAATGGTTTAATGCCAAACCAATTTTGCAGGGAGGCGTGCATGGCGGCCAAGTCGTATGATGTGATCGTGATCGGGGCGGGGCCGGGCGGCTATGTGGCCGCGATCCGGGCCAGCCAGTTGGGCAAGAAGGTCGCCATCGTCGAGCGCGAGCACCTCGGCGGCATCTGCCTGAACTGGGGCTGCATTCCCACCAAGGCGATGCTGCGCTCGGCCGAGGTGTTCCACCTGATGCACCGCGCCAGGGACTTCGGCCTGAAGGCCGACGGCATCGGCTATGACCTCGACGCGGTGGTCAAGCGCTCGCGCAAGGTGGCGGGGCAACTGACCTCCGGCATCGGTCACCTGATGAAGAAGAACAAGGTCGATGTGGTGATGGGCGAGGGCAGCGTGACCGCGCCCGGCAAGGTCAGCGTCAAGACCGACAAGGGCGCGCAGGACCTGACCGCCCCCGACATCATCCTGGCCACCGGCGCGCGGGCGCGGGAACTGCCGGGGCTGGAAGCGGACGGCGATCTGGTCTGGACCTACAGGCACGCCCTGACCCCGAAGCGGATGCCGAAGAAGCTGCTGGTCATCGGCTCGGGCGCCATCGGCATCGAATTCGCCAGCTTCTTCAATACGCTGGGGTCAGAGACCACGGTTGTTGAGGTCATGGACCGGATCCTGCCGGTGGAAGACGCCGAGATCAGCGCCTTCGCCAGGAAGGCGTTCGAAAAGCAGGGCATGAAGATCATGGCGAAATCCATGGTCAGGAAGCTGGACCGCGGCAAGGGCAAGGTCACCGCGCATATCGACACCGGCGGCAAGACCGAAACGCACGACTTCGACACGGTGATTTCCGCCGTGGGGATCGTGGCCAATACCGAGGGGCTGGGGCTGGAGAGCCTGGGCGTCAGGATCGACCGGGGCCATGTGGTGACCGATGAATACTGCCGCACCGGGGTCAAGGGCGTCTGGGCGATCGGTGATCTGGTCGCCGGGCCGTGGCTGGCGCACAAGGCCAGCCATGAAGGCGTGATGGTGGCCGAGATGATCGCCGGGGGCCATCCGCACCCGGTGAAGCCCGAATCGATTGCCGGCTGCACCTATTGCCATCCGCAGGTGGCGAGCGTTGGCCTGACCGAGGCGAAGGCAAGGGAACGCGGCCACAAGCTCAAGGTCGGCCGCTTTCCCTTCATCGGCAACGGCAAGGCGATTGCCCTGGGCGAGCCCGAGGGGATGATCAAGACCATCTTCGATGCGGATACGGGCGAATTGCTGGGCGCGCATATGGTCGGCGCGGAAGTGACCGAACTGATCCAGGGCTATGTGGTGGGCCGCACGCTGGAAACCACCGAGGCCGAGCTGATGGCAACCGTGTTCCCGCATCCGACCCTGTCCGAGATGATGCACGAATCGGTGCTGGACGCCTACGGCCGCGCGCTGCACTTCTGATCCCGCTCCCAGGCGGAGCGGCCTTGCGGCCGCACGCGAAAGGTCGCGCCCCCGTTGGGGGCGCTCCGTTGGTGCGCGCCGCGGCCGGTGCTCAGACAACCGCGGCGTTGGTCTTCGCGGCCAGCTTGCCCTGCGCCCAGGCGTTCAGCACCTTGTAGGTGATGGCCGGGATCGCCAGCGTCGCGGCCACCAGCAGCACCCCGCCCAGGATCCCCACCGCCCCATCGCCGCCCGAAACGCCCAGCAGCGCGGTGGCAAAGGCTGCCAGCGGGAAGGTGAAGGCCCCCCAGAGCGGGGTGAACCCGGCTTCGGTCAACCAGCGCGCGCTGGCCAGAAGCCCCAGCAGGATCGCCGCCCCCAGCACCGCCGCCCCTGCGCCCAGCGTGGTCATGCCCAGCGCTGTTGCGACCGTGGCGAACAGGCTGGCGGGCGCCAGATGGATGGCCAGCAGCGGGCGCAGCGGCGCAGGCGGGATGCGGCGGACAAGCTGCACCGCGCTCACCGCCCAGATCGCCAGCGCCAGCGGGATCGTGCCCCACAGGATCGCGCGCGACAGCTCCGTCAGCCCCAGCGGAATCAGCGCCAGAGGCAGCAGGATCGGCCCCACGAACAGCAGGTGGAACACGGGCGTGACCACCCGCGCCTCGGGCGGGCCGGTCAGCAGCACGCGCAGCACCATCACCACCAGCCCGGCATGGGCCAGAACCGAAAGCACCAGCACCGCCCCGGCGACGCGCGGCACGAAGGGCACCAGCGCGGCTGCCAGAAGCGACAGCGACAGCACCAGTGCCGCCAGCCCCGCCCGGCCCGGCAGCACCCGCAATTCTTCGGCGATCACGCCGGGGCGGCGCAGGGGTTTCGAGAGCCAGGCGACAAGGCAGAACAGGAACAACAGCGCCGCTGCTCCGAGGATCAGATCACCGATCCCCGAGGGCGCGCCAAGTGTGCGCGCCGCCTCGCGCCAGCCCAGCCCCAGCCCCAGCAGCCCCATCAGCGGCGGAAACAGCGCCGGCGGCGTGTCACGCCACAGCCCCGGCGGGCGTTGAGGCAGGGGGGGCGGCAGGGGCGGCGGCAGGGGGCGGCGGGACATGGCGGACCTCGGAACGGATTTGCGGAACGGATTTGCGGGGCGGATTTGCGGGTGCGACGAAATGCGCCGAAAGCGCGCGGGGTTGGCACTGGAGAACATATGCGACCACTGGCATACGTTCCGGCAACAGGCAAGGGGCCGCAAAGGGAACCGGAGATGCTGCGATACTGGACACTGACGCTGGCGATCATGCTGGGACTGCCCGCATCCCCGGCGTATGCGGAGCGCCTGCTCCATACCGCGCTGCCCGCCGAGGCGCTGGCCGAAACCTCGGCCCTGGTGGTCGATATCCGCCGGCCCGAGGAGTGGGTGCAGACCGGCGTGCTGCCCAATGCGCTGTTGCTGACCTTCACCGATCCCGACAGTTTCGCCCGGGCGCTGCGCCCGCATCTGGCGCCGGGCCAGCCGGTCATGTTGATCTGCCGCACCGGCAACCGCACGGCGCAGGCGACCGCGCTTCTGACGCCACGGCTGGAAGTTCCGGTGATCGATGTGCGCGGCGGCATGGTCCGGCTGATGGCCGAAGGCTATCGCCCCGCAGCCCCGCGTGCGGCACAGGGCTGCACCATCTGCTGAAATGACAGGCAGTTGCGGGGCGTTGCCGCGCTGCGGGGTGGCACCGCGCGCGCCCTCTGGTAACGTGGCGGGGTCAGCTTGCGATGGCGGCCCCGGAACGTGCCCGACGACCTGAAACTGATCCTGCGCCTTGCGCGCCACTTCTGGCCCTCGGCCCTTATCCTGGCGATTCCGCTGTTGATGGCGTTGTCTCTGGCACGGAGCGGGGTCGAGGAGTTGCGCGCGGCGGACACGTTGGTCCGGACCGGCGTGCAGACCGAGGTCCGGATACACGAGGTGACGCGCGGAAACATCCGGCGCAGCCCGCGCTACGGGATGGACTACAGCTTCGACACGGACGCAGGCGAAACGCTGCGTCAGCGCGGGCCGACCCCGCGCGACATCACCCGCCATGCCGCGCCCGGGGACCGTCCGTCGCTCTGGTATCTGCCGCATGATCCGGCCCGCCACAGCTTTGATCCGCTGCGCGACCGGGCGCAGGCTGTCCAGCGGCTGGCCCTGGCGGGGCTGTTCGGGCTGATCACGCTGGGGGCGGGGGGCGTGCTGGGGCGGCCGGTGCTCTCGGCGGCGCGCGCGCTGCGGTCCGGGCCGGTGCGCTGCGCGCGGGTAACGGGGCATGCCACGCGCCCCGGCCCGCGCGGCGCGGCCCTGCCGGTGCTGGAATGGCGCGATGCGGCGGGTGCCACGGGGTGGCTGCGGCTGGGCGAACACCAGCCCGCGGCGCGCTTCCCGGTCGGAAGCTGGAGCATCGAACTGGCGCGCGACCCGCGCACCGGCCGCGACTGGTGGCTGGCGGATTTCTGAGTGCTTTGCCTTCGGCGCCGGGCGCGGCTAGGGTGCGCGGCGCAAGGCCAGCAACAGGACACCCCATGCACGCATTCGGACAAAGCCAGTCGGTTCGCCGGACCGAGGACAAACGCCTGCTGACCGGGCAGGGGCGTTTTCTGGACGATATCGCGCCGAAGGATGCGCTGCATGCGGTGTTTCTGCGTGCGCCGCTGGCGCATGGGCAGATCACGGCGCTGGATCTGGCACCCGCGCGCGAAGCACCCGGCGTGGTGGCCGTGTTCGACGCGGCGGCGCTGGATGCGGCGGGCGTGGCGCGGACGATGGCGGCCAGCCTGCGCACCAACCGTGACGGAACCACCGCCGCCAACCCCGACCGCCCGCTGCTGGCACGCGACCGGGTGCGCTTTGTGGGCGAACCGGTGGCGATGGTGGTCGCCGAAACGGTCGCGCAGGCGCGTGATGCGGCCGAACTGATCGAACTGGACCTTGACCCGCTGCCCGCGAAGCTGGACCTTGCCCCGGGCGGCGAGCCGGTCCATGCCGAGGCGCCGGAGAACACAGCCTATGACTGGGCGGTGGGGGATGAAGGCGCCGTCGAAGCCGCTTTCGCGGGCGCCGCGCACCGTGTGGCCATCACCGTGGAGCAGCCGCGCCTGCTGGCCGCGCCGATGGAACCGCGCGGCGCCTTTGCAGAATGGGACGGAACGCGCCTGCACCTGTGTTTCAGCGGGCAGGGCGTGTGGACCATGAAGGCGCGGCTGGCCGCGATGCTGGGGCTGGACCCGGCAGATGTGCGCGTGACCATCCCCGATGTCGGCGGTGGCTTCGGCATGAAGGCGATGCCCTACCCCGAGTATTTCGTCATCGCCCATGCCGCGCGCGCACTGGGCCGCCCCGTGCGCTGGCAGGCCGACCGCTCCGAGTCCGTGCTGTCCGACAACGGCGGCCGCGACCTGCGGTCCGAGGCAGAACTGGCGCTGGATGCGACTGGGAGAATTCTGGCCTATCGCGTGGCGAACTGGTCGAATCTGGGCGCGTATAATTCAGAATTCGGACAAAATATGCAGTCAGGGCTGTTTTCCATGGTCGCCACCGGCGCCTATGACATTCCGGCGGCGCGGGTCCATGCGCGCGGGATCTATACCAACACCACGCAGGTCGATGCCTATCGCGGCGCGGGCCGCCCCGAGGCGATCACGGTGCTGGAACGGCTGATGGACAAGGCGGCGCGGCAGTTGGGGATGTGCCCCTTTGACCTGCGGCGGCGCAATTTCATCGCGCCGGGGCGGTTTCCCTATGCCACGCTGGCCAGCGACCGGATTTCGGATGGCGATTTCGCACGGGTGCTGGAGCGCGCGCGGGCCGAGGGCGATGTGGCGGGCTTTGCCGCGCGACGCGCTGCAAGCGAAGCGCGGGGCCTGCGGCGCGGGATGGGGCTGTGTTTCTATATCGAAAGCATCCTCGGCAACCCGGCCGAGGGGGCGGCGGTGGAATTCCACCCGGACGGGACGGTGACGCTGTTCGTCGGCACGCAGTCGAACGGGCAGGGGCATGAAACGGTGTTCGCGCAGTTTCTGGCCGAACGAACCGGTGTGCCGCCAGAGGCGATCCGCGTGGTGCAGGGTGACAGCGACCGGATTGCGCGGGGGGGGCGGCACGGGCGGGTCGCGCTCGGTCACGGTGCAGACCAGCGCAACGCTGGCGATGGTGGGCGGCATGACCGCGGCGTTCGCCGCGTTTCTGGAGGCGGACCTGGGCCCGGATGTGGCGTTCGACGATGGCGCCTTTCGCGCGCCGGGGTCCAACCGCACGCGCACGCTGCTGGAAGCGGCGGCGCTGGCACGGGCGCGCGGCCGCGCGGACCTCTTGCGTCACGAGGGTGCGGCGGAACTGACGGCGCGCTCCTATCCCAACGGCGCGCATCTGGCCGAGGTCGAGATCGACCCGGACACCGGCGCGCTGCATCTGGCGCGCTACACGGCGGTGGACGATTTCGGCAACCTGCTGCACCCGCAACTGGTGGAGGGGCAGGTCCATGGCGGGGTCGCGCAGGGGATCGGGCAGGCGCTGTGCGAGCGGGTGGTGTTTGACGCGGATGGCCAGCCGCTCACCGGCAGTTTCATGGATTACGCGATGCCGCGTGCGTCCGATCTGCCCTTCATCCGCTTCCGGTCCGAACCGGTGCCGACCGGCACCAATCCGCTGGGCGTCAAGGGCTGTGGCGAGGCCGGGACCGTGGGCAGTATCGCCGCCGTGGTCAATGCGGTGCAGGATGCGCTGGGCGCGGGCGTGGACGTGCAGATGCCGCTGACGCCGCAGCGCGTCTGGGATATGTGCGCGCGCAGCGGATGAGGGCGCTGCGCCGGCCCCCCCCCCCCCCCCGGGGGGCCGCCCCCCCCCCCCCACGGCAGGATCAGCCGTAAAGCGCCTTGGCGCGCGCCTCGAAGGCGGCGACGATCCGGCGCATCGCCTGGTCGAACACCACCCCGATCAGCCGCTGCAGCATCACCGAGCGGAACTCGAAATCGACATGGAAATCCACGATGCAGCCGCCGTCTTCGGCGTCACGCATGGACCAGCTTGAATGCATGTGGCGGAAGGGCCCGTCCAGATAGGTCGTCTCGATATGCCCGCGTTCGGGATACATCTGCACCCGGCTGGTGAACCGCTCGCGGAAAACCCGGAACGAGATCACCAGATCGGCGTCGATCTCTTCGCCGCCGTCGATCGCGCGGCGCGCGCGGATACGCGCCGCCGCCGTCCAGGGCAGGAATTCAGGGTAGCGCTCCACATCCGCCACCAGATCGAAGATCTGTCGCGCGCTGTATGGCATGTGGCGGTGTTCGGTATGTTTCGGCATCGGCGGACGGGGACTTTCACTGCGGCTGTCAGGGGTTCTTTTCCGGCGCGTCCTCATGTCCTAGAGTGGCGCCGGAAAATCAAGGGGCCGCCATGACGCAACGCGTGACGCAGAATTCGACGCAGACCGGATACGTGGTCGACCAGATGATCAGTGCCAAGTCGATCGCGGCGCGGATCGAGGATCTGGCCGCCGAAATCGCGGCGCATTTCCGTGACACCGACAAGCTGGTGGTGGTGGGGCTGTTGCGCGGCTCCTTCGTGTTCATCGCCGATCTGGTGCGCGAACTGGACCTGCCGGTGGAAGTCGATTTCATGGAAGCCTCGTCCTATGGCAGCGGCATGACCTCCTCGCGCGAGGTGCGCATCCTCAAGGATCTCTCGGGCGAGATCGCGGGCCGTGACGTGCTGGTGGTCGAGGATATCGTGGACACGGGCTTCACGCTGCACCACGTGGTGGGGCTGCTGCGCGCCCGCGGCCCGGCGCGGCTGGAAGTCTGCGCGCTGCTGGACAAGCCCGCGCGCCGCGAGGTCGAGATCAGCGCCACCTGGACCGGGTTCGAAATCCCGGACGAGTTCGTGGTCGGCTACGGGATCGACTATGCCCAGCGCAACCGCAACCTGCCCTATATCGGCAAGGTCCGATTCGAGCACGGCTGAAGGACACGCGCGAGGGGCGGAAATCACTTTCCCGCGTTTTGACAGGATGCCGGGCGCGCCTTAGCGTGAAGCGACATTTTCAAACCCGGAGGTTCCCCATGTCCCTGCGCCACCCCGTGCTTGCCGCAACCCTTGGTCTGGCCGCGCTGTGCAGCATTCCCGGCAGTCCGGCGCTGGCCGAAACCGATCCGGCGGTCGAAGCGCGCCAGTCGCAGTTCAAGCTCTATGCCCATAACCTGGCCGTGCTGGGGCCGATGGTGCAGGGGCGCATCGACTATGACGCCGACGCCGCACAGACCGCCGCCGACAACCTGTTTCACCTGACCCGCCATGATCAGGGCCGGATGTGGCCCGAAGGCAGCGACACCGGAAGCCGCGACGACACGCGCGCCCTGCCCGCGATCTGGGAGGATCTGGACGATTTCGCCGCCAGGTTCGGCGCGTTGCAGGCAGCGGCCGAGAACCTGCAGGGGGTTGCGGGCGACGGGCTGGACGCGTTGCGCCCCGCGGTGGGGCAACTGGGCGGCGCCTGCGCGGCCTGCCATGACGACTTTCGCGCCGCTCAGTGAGCGACGGCACCGGCCCCGCCGCCGTCGGCGTGACCTTGCGGAGCGCCCGCGGCGGGCCCCCCCCCCCCCCCCACTGGCGCGTAGCCCGGCGGGGGGGGGGGGGGGGCGCCCCCCCCCCCCCCCCCCCCC
>JAFIEE010000060.1 GCA_020832705.1 Paracoccaceae bacterium | reverse complement strand
CGGTGGCGGGCAGGATCAGCCAGGGGTCCATGCCGGAATAGCCGGTGATGACCAGCAGCGCGATCACCACCATCGCCTTGTCGGCGATGGGGTCGAGCATGGCGCCGATGCGGCTTTCCTGTTTCCACGACCGCGCCAGATAGCCGTCGAAGAAATCGGTGATGGCGGCGACGGTAAAGAGGATCAGCGCGAACCAGTCCGCCCAGGGGCGGTGGAAATACAGGAACATCACCGCCACGCCCGGCGCGGCCAGCAGGCGCAGAATCGTCAGCATATTGGGCACTGTCCAGCGCATGGCTTTGTGTAGGACAGAACGCCGGGCGCGAAAAGCGCATTCGCGGTGGTGTCAGCGCAACCGCGCCAGCGCCCGGGTCAGATCGTCATGCAGTTGTGCGCGCTCCTCGGGGCTGAGGAAGGCGCCAAGCTCCACCTCGCGCCCGCCGCCGCTGAGCGTGAGGTAGTTCTCCACCGGGCCACCCTTGTCCAGCAGGGTCAGACGCACCCAGTAGGGGTTGGCTTCCCAGGTCAGGGTGTGCCCGCGCGGCTGATGGCGGGTCAGGTGCAGGCGGTCGCGGTTCAGGGTCAGTTCCTCGCGCAGGCGCGCCTGATCGGCATTGTTGCGGGTCAGCGCATACCAGACCCCCCAGAGCGCCGCGCCCAGGAAGGGAAGCAGTCCCCAGAGCACAACGGTCCCCAGCACCGCGATCAGCGGCAGCAGCAGGAAGCCCGCTGTCAGCGCGATGAACCAGACAAACCCGCGCGGCCCCAGCGACCGGTTTGGGGTCAGGTCGATCCGGGCTTGCGCCGGTGTCTCCTGGGTCATGTGGTAGGGCATGGGCGGCGTCCCGCTCCTGCATTCTGTCCGTTCACCGAATCATATGTGCGCCCGGCCATGAGGCAAGCGCCGATTCCCCGCCGTCGGTCCTGGGGCAAGCAAAAGGCCCCGCCACGGGGGGCGGGGCCTTGTCTGGGTTGGGCGGCTGCCGTCAGTGCGCGGGCTGGCGGTCCCATTCCTCGCGCTTGGGCAGCGTCTCGAACGTGTGTTCGGGCGGCGGGTTGGACAGGGTCCATTCCAGCGTGTCTGCGTGCTCGTTCCAGTAGTTCTTTTCCTCGACCTTCTTGCCGTGGCGCAGGGTGTAATAGACCACCCCCAGGAAGAAGAGGAACGAGGCAAAGGAGATCAGGGCGCCGATCGAGCTGATCCAGTTCCAGTAGGCAAAGGCTTCCGGATAGTCGATGTAGCGCCGGGGCATGCCCTGGCGGCCCAGGAAATGCTGCGGGAAGAAGGTGATGTTCGAGCCGATGAACATGGCCCAGAAGTGCACCTTGCCCGCCCATTCCGGATACTGCCGCCCGGACATCTTGCCGATCCAGAAGTAGATGCCCGCAAACAGCGCGAACACCGCCCCCAGCGACATCACGTAGTGGAAGTGCGCCACCACGTAATAGGTGTCATGATACACCCGGTCGATGGGCGCCTGGGACAGCACCAGCCCGGTGACCCCGCCCACGGTGAACAGGAACAGGAAGCCGAAGGCCCAGAGCATCGGCGTCTCGAAGCTGACCGACCCTTTCCACATGGTGGCGATCCAACTGAAGATCTTGATCCCCGTCGGCACCGCAATCACCATTGTGGCTGCCATGAAATATGTCTGCTGCGTCAGCGACATGCCCACGGTATACATGTGGTGCGCCCAGACGATGAAGCCCAGCACCGCAATGGCGACCATGGCATAGACCATCGGCAGGTATCCGAAGATCGGCTTGCGCGAGAAGGTGGCGATGACGTGGCTGATGATCCCGAAGCCCGGGATGATGATGATATACACCTCGGGGTGGCCGAAGAACCACAGGATGTGCTGATAGAGGATCGGATCACCGCCGCCCGCCGGGTCGAAGAAGGTGGTGCCGAAATTCCGGTCGGTCAGCAGCATGGTGATTGCACCGGCCAGCACCGGCAGCGCCAGCAGGATCATCCAGGCGGTGATGAAGATCGACCATGCGAACAGCGGCACCTTGTGGAGCGTCATGCCCGGTGCGCGCATGTTCAGGAAGGTGGTGATGATGTTGATCGCGCCCAGGATCGAGCTTGCCCCCGACAGGTGCACGGCAAAGATCGCCAGGTCCATCGCGTAGCCCGCTTCGGTGCTGGACAGCGGCGGATAGAGCACCCAGCCGACACCGGTGCCAAGCTGGCCGTTGCCCCCGGGCGAAAACACCGAGATCACGGCCATGGACGAACCGGCCACGAACAGCCAGTAGCTGAGGTTGTTCAGGCGCGGGAACGCCATGTCCGGCGCACCGATGTGCAGCGGCATGAAATAGTTGCCGAACCCCCCGAACAGCGCGGGAATCAGCACGAAGAACATCATCAGCACGCCGTGGGCGGTGACCATCACGTTCCAGATGTGCCCGTTGGGCGTGCACTCGCCCTCCGGTGCGGCGCTCAGGACGCGCGCGCCTTCCATGCACATGTACTGAACGCCGGGGTCCATGAGTTCCAGGCGCATGTAGACCGAGAACAGCACGGCGATGAAGCCGACGATGCCCGCGGTGAACAGATACAGAATACCGATGTCCTTGTGGTTGGTGGACATGAACCAGCGGACGAAAAAGCTCCGCTTGTCCTCGTGTCCCTCGCCATGGGTGGCTGCGTCGGCCATAGGTGTCTCCCGTTCCCATCTTTTTTTGACCCGGTGCCACCCCGGCCGCGTGGGTCGGAAGGCACACTTGACCCTGTGTTTAGAATCTCATTGCGGGCGGGGCAATGCAGATGATGTCGCAGGGAGGGCGATTATTGATCCGGATCATTGTGCGGCGGCGCCGGACCGGCGTGTCGCGGTGTCTGACAGCGCCCGAAAGCCGACATGACCGGAGCGTGCAGCACCCTGAAAACGCAAAACCCCGGCCAGGGCCGGGGTTCAGTGCGAAGTGGCGCGGTTGACGGGGCTCGAACCCGCGACCCCCGGCGTGACAGGCCGGTACTCTAACCAACTGAGCTACAACCGCTCGCCATATCGTCGCTCTTGCGATGGCGGTGTGATAGGCACCGGCGCCGACCGCGTCAAGCGTATTTGGCATGAATCCGGTCGCGCGCAACCGGTTTTTCCGCTGCGCCCGTATCGGCCTGTCACCGCCCGCGCCGCAGTGCGACCGTCAAGGCCGCGATGGTGACAAGGTAGGCGACGCAGATCAGCACCATCAGCAGCCAGAAGCGGGTGATGCCCAGCCCGACCACGAAAGCCGCACCGATCAGGACCCATACGGCCTTGTCCCTTGCGATCCGCAGGCCCTTGATCGACGGGGTGCGCAGGGTCGCCACCATGAGCAGCCCCACCGCCGCCACCCAGATTGCCACCAGCAGGGGTGCGTTGGCCGGAACGGCCAGCCCCGCCAGCCCCAGAAACACCGGAAACAGGGCCAGTATGGCCCCCGCCGGGGCCGGGACACCGGTGAAGAACTGCCGCCCCTTGGTCTTGGGGGCGTCGCGGTTGATGTTGAACCGCGCCAGCCGCAGGCAGGTGCAGACCGCAAACACCAGAACGAAGATCCACCCCGGCCCGGCGAAATCGCCATGGAGCGCATAGCCGAAGACCAGCACCCCCGGTGCAACCCCGAAGTTGACGAAATCGGCCAGCGAGTCCAGTTCGGCCCCGAACGAGGTGGCCGCGTTCAGGCTGCGCGCCACCATCCCGTCCACCGCATCCAGCAGCGCGGCAAAGATGATCAGCGCGGCGGCAACCTCGAATCGGTCGTCCAGCGTGAAGCGAATCGCGCTCAGCCCTGCGCAGAGGCCAAGGATCGTCACCAGATTCGGCATCAGCCGGACGATGGACAGTTTCTCGCGCGGCTGCTGCGGCGCGGCCATGGGTCAGCGCACCTCGGCCGCGCGGGGCGCTTCACCGGCCTCCAGGTCCGCCAGCACGGTTTCGCCCGCGATCATGGTCTGGCCCACGGCCACCAGCGGGGCGACCCCCTCGGGCAGGTAGATATCGAGCCGCGAACCGAAGCGGATCATGCCGAAGCGCTCGCCCGCCGCCAGCGCCTGCCCTTCGCGGACCTCGCACAGGATGCGCCGCGCCACCAGCCCGGCGATCTGCACCACGCCCAGCTTCCGCCCGTCGGCCATGGCGATCACCATGCCGTTGCGTTCGTTGTCCACGCTTGCCTTGTCGAGCGAAGCGTTGAGGAACTTGCCCGGGCGATAGGCGATCCTGGCCACCGTGCCGGGGACGGGCGCGCGGTTCACATGGCAGTTGAAGACGTTCATGAACACCGAAATACGGGTCAGGGGCGCCGCGCCCATCTCCATCTCGGCGGGCGGCACCGCGGGTTCCAGCAGCGAAACCACCCCGTCGGCGGGGCTGATCACCAGCCCCTCGCGCACGGGCGTGTAGCGGTCCGGGTCGCGGAAGAAATAGTAGCACCAGACCGTCAGCCCCACGCCGATCCAGCCCAGCGGCTGCCAGATCAGGAACAGCACCAGTGTGGCCACCGCAAAGATGGCGATGAACTTGTGCCCCTCGCGGTGGACGGGCTTGATGACGGTGGACAGCATGTCGGCGGCCATGGATTGCGCACTCCTTGCAGGGCTTGCGCCTGCATAAAGAAGCGCGCAGCCGTTTGCAAAGGGCGCGCGGGCGCCGTCACTCGTCAGGGCGGGGCATGGCGAAGACTTCGCGCACCATCGTGTAGTCGCGGTAGCCCAGCCGCGCGAGCGGCTGGAAGCGCGTCACGTCGAAGCGCCCGTCAACCAGGCAGTCATCGCGCAGATGCACGCCCACCACCTCGCCCAGCACAAGGAAATTCGCCTCGCCCTCCAGCCGGATGATCTGTGTCATCCGGCATTCCAGGGCGGCCGGGGCACCTGCCACGCGCGCGCAGGGGATCAGGTGGCAGTCCGCGCGTGCGATCCCGGCGTCGGTGAATTCGTCGGTCTCGCGCGGCCATGGCCCGGCGCTGCGATTCATGACCGCGCGCGCGGCATGTTCGACGATGTTGACGCAGAAGACGCCGGTGTCCCGGATATTGGCCACGCTGTCCTTGGTCCCGTCGCGGTCGGGCTTGGCGCCGGTCGAGGCGAACATGACCTGCGGCGGCACATAGGCGACCGCGTTGAAGAAGGAATAGGGTGCAAGGTTGTCCTGCCCGTCGGCGCCACGGGTGGAAATCCAGCCGATGGGGCGGGGGGTGACGATGGCGTTGAACGGGTTGTGCGGCAACCCGTGGCCGTCCTTCGGTTCATAGAACATGGGGGGCACCTCCTGACACCCGTGACATATCGGTGCCGCGCCGGACCCGCCAGTGCGCTGGTGCGCAGCGGCTGTTCACCGGCCCCGCCACGCCCGCCCCGGCAGGGCGCCCCACCCACCCCCCCGCGCCCTTCCGGGGCGGCGTGGCGGGGCTTGGGGTGCCGCCTCAGCCGTCGCCGTCCAGCATCTCGGGGAAGGGGACGATGGTGGATTTGACCGTGCGCATGGCCATGGCATCGGCCACCGCGTGGCGCACCCCGTCCGCATCGAAGGGATAGAGCGTCTGCATGTCGAACCACGGGTATTTGTCGGCGGCGTGATGCAGCATCTTCACCCCCAGCGCCAGGTCGTTTTCCGTGAACGCCCAGGACCCCATGATGGTGATGTCCTTGGCCACGAACCGGTGCCAGTTGGTCATGATCGACCCCGCGTCGGTGAACTGGCCCATCTCGATGTAGAAGCCCGAATCGCGCAGGAATTCGATCCCCTCCGGCCCGGCGGTCGGGTGGCCGGTGCAATCCATCACCACATCGGCCCCGAACCCGCCGCAGAGTTCGCGCACATGGGCGATGCGCTCCTGCTGGTCGGTCATGGTGGTGATGTCCACCGTCGCGGGGGGGGGCGCCCGCCGCCCCCGCCCCCCCCCCCGGGGGGGGGGGGGCCGCTCGTGGATGAGGCCCCCGGGGGCCCCCCCTCGCGCCGCCCCCCCCAGCTCCAGCCGGGGGCTTTCGGGGGCGCCCACGCAGATCACCTTGCCCGCGCCCATTTCCTGCGCCGCCGCCACGGCCAGGATGCCAATCGGCCCGGACCCCTGCACCACCACCGTGTCGCCCCATTTGAATCCGCCCATGCGCTGCGCCCGCGCAAACCCGCGGATGGTCGAGGTGATCGGCTCGGACATGGCGCCCAGCCGCAGCGACATGTCATCGGGCAGCTTGTAGATCTTGGTGCCGGGCAGTCTCTCCAGGTCCACATAGACGTATTCGGCCCAGCCGCCCCACAGATGCGGCGCCATGTCGAAGCCCAGATAGCGCCCGTAATAGACCGGGGTCTGGCAGCGGTTGGAATGCTCCGGGTAATGCTTGCAATAGTAACAGTCGCCGCAGGGCATGAAGGGCGGGATCATGATCTTCGACCCTTCGCCGATGGGCTGGTCCATCCAGTCGGTCTTCAGGTCCGGGCCGATTTCCACCACCACGCCCGAGATTTCATGCCCCAGCGTGAAGGGCCAGGGCAGGGGCTTCGGCCAGTGGCCCTTGAGGATATGCAGATCGGTGCCGCAGACCCCGCAGGCGGCAACCTTGATCAGCGCGCCCTTGCGACCGACCTTCGGCCAGGGGACCTCGCGGATCACCGGTTCGGCGCCGGGGCCGTCGAAGGTGGACACACGGATCATGGACATGGCAGCCTCCCGGGGTTGCGGGGCACTTCCTGCCCCGACCGGACCGAGGTTAGCGGCTTGGCGGCGCGCTGGAAAGTGGCTCCGGCCGATGCGGCCGGTCGATCCGGATCACCACAGCGTGCGACGGTCCCGATGCGACGCGGCGGCCTGCACGGACCCGTTGCCGGGTGTCCCGGGGTCTGATCGCTTGCCCTGCGCCGCTGAATGCGCGCGCGCCTGCGGTGTGCGTCACGCCAGCCCGTAGCGCTGCTCGGCATCGCGAAACGAGGTCAGCTTGCCCTCTGCTTCGTCCCACAGATGCAGTTTCACGGTGCGCAGGCTCTCGCCAATGGTCAGGCGCTGCGCCTCGGCCAGCTCCGCATGATCGCGGATCACCTCGGGCAGGCGGTAGAACGGGATGCGGCTGTAGAGGTGATGCACATGGTGGATGCCGATATTGCCCGAGAACCAGCGCAATGGCTGCGGCAGCACATAATGCGAACTGCCTTCGAGCGCGGCATCGTGCAATTGCCAGTCATCGCCCTTCGACCAATGCGTTTCCTCGAACTGGTGCTGCACATAGAACAGCCAGACGCCGATGGTCGCCGCAATGACCGAAGTGGGCAGGAAGATGACCAGCACCGGCCAGAGCCCGCCGAACCAGATGATCAGCGCCAGCGCGATGCCGATCATGGCATTGGTGCCCATGGCCGATGTCCAGTAGCGCCAGCCCTGGTTCATCAGGCCCAGCGGCAGGCGGTTCTGCAGGATGAACAGGTAACTCGGGCCCAGCACGAACAGCACGACCGGGTGCCGGTACAATCTGTACAGCAGCCGCCCGAACCGATTGCGCGCGCGGTATTCCTCGACCGTGAGGGTGGTGACATCGCCGATCCCGCGATGGTCCAGATCGCCGTGGTGAGCGTGGTGGATCGCGTGCGTGCGCCGCCACACCGCATAGGGCGTCAGCGTCAGCACGCCAAGGATGCGTCCCACCCAGTCCTGCGCCCGACGGTTTTTCAGGAACGCCCCATGTCCGCAATCATGCTGGATGATGAAGACCCGCACCAGAAAGGCCCCGTTCAGCAGGGCCACCGCCAGCGCCAGCCAGACGCTGACCGACAGCGCGGCCCAGGCCAGCGCCCAGAGCGCAAGGTATGGCACAAGCGTTGCGGCCAGCTCGAACAGGCTGCGCGCGGTCGAGGGTTCGCGATAACGGGCAAGAATGGACAGCCATTCACGCGCCGAGCGCGGCGCCGCGGTTCCGGAAGAGTCAGTCATGCCGTCCTGTTTGTTCGTGCCGGTCTCCCGGCGTGGAAGCGGGCGGCGCAATCCAGACGCTTCCCTGCCAGATCCGCTAAGGGGAAACGGGCCGCATTTCAACTCTGCTGTTGGCCTCTGGGCGCCGAAATCTGCAGGAGCGCTGCGTCATCGGCCCGCAAGGCGCCCCGGCAGGTCCCGGACCCGGCGCCTGCGGGCCGCTGGAGCGGGGCCCGACCGATGGCCTGTCCCCAGCCTGTTTGTCCTCATCGCGTCTGCGGCGCGCCCACGTCCCAGAACAGCCCCGTCATGATCTCCAGCGCCTCGCGCATCAGCGGGATCAGCGCGTGTTCATCCGGTGCATGCTGGTTGCAGCCGCCATAGGAGTGCGGCACCCAGACCGTGGGCAGGTCCAGCGTGTGGGCAAAGCATTCGTTCGGCAGCGACCCGCCCAGGTTCGGCATCAGTGCCGGGCGCTGGCCGGTGGTGTTTTCCAGCGACTGTGCCGCCAGCCGCACCCACGGGCTGTCCAGCGGCGCGCGCGTGGCGTGAAAGATCGTCTCGCGCGTGGGGGCCACGGTAACCATTCCGAAACCTTCGCGCTCCAGATGGCGGCGCAGCGCCGGCAGGATGTCATCGGGGACGGTGCCCACCACGTAACGCAACTGGCAATGCGCCACCGCGTGGCCCGGAATGGCGTTCACCGGACGCTCGGGCGTGCCCGCATGCAGCGCCAGCACCTCGAAGGCGTTCCAGCCGAAGACGCGTTCCTCGGGGGTCAGGTCCGGTTCGCCCCAGTCGTGATCGATGGCGGGCAGGTCGGGGTGGTCCGGCAGGGCGAGACCGGCCAGCGC
The DNA here is from genome assembly GCA_020832705.1 of Paracoccaceae bacterium. Taxonomy (GTDB): domain Bacteria; phylum Pseudomonadota; class Alphaproteobacteria; order Rhodobacterales; family Rhodobacteraceae; genus Rhabdonatronobacter. Next base: position 10,194 of record JAFIEE010000060.1, on the reverse strand, counting down.
CGTGCGGACCTCCGCCGTCAGGCTGTCGGGGCGCCATTCGGGCACGCGAATGGCCCCGCGCGCATCGGTGATGCAGGCCAGCGCCTGCGCGAGGATCGTCGCCGGATTGGCCAGCAGCCCGCCCCAGTTGCCGGAATGATGCGCGCCTGCGCGCAGGTCGAGCGTGAGCGAAAAATTCACCGCCCCGCGCGTGCCGAGAAAGATCGTCGGCCGCCCCGGATCGATTCGCGGCCCGTCCGAAGCGATCAGCACATCCGCGCGCAGCGCTTCGGCCTCGGCCGCGCAGAACTCCGCCAGCCCGGGCGAGCCCGTCTCCTCGCCGGTTTCGATCAGGATCTTCGAATTGAAGCCCAGGCGCCCGCCGCGCGCCGCCATCACATGGCCCAGCGCGCGGATGTTGGTGAAATGCTGGCCCTTGTTGTCGGCCACGCCACGCCCGTAAACCCGCCCGTCGGCCTGGTCCATCTGCCACGGGTCGCGCCCGTTGCTCCACCGCCCCTCATGGCCCAGGATCACGTCGCCATGGCCATAGGTCAGCACCGTGGGCAGGTCCGGGCCTTCGATCCGCTCGGCCACCAGCAGCGGAAAGGGCAGGCCAAGGGGGTTGTCATGCAGGGTGACGGTATATCCCATCCCGTCCAGCATCGGGCGCATGTGATCGGCCAGATAGGCGTGCAAGACCGCGCCCCGCTCCGGGTTCTGGCTTTCGGTCGGCACCGCGATCAGCGCCGACAGGTCGTGCAGAAACCCGCCGCCCTCGAAATCTGCTGTTGCGCGTGCAATCGCCGCCTGTCTGCTCATGATCGGCCTCCTGTCATTGCGGCTCCAGATGCGCGCATCCCGGCGTCGCATGCAACCCCGGCTGCGCGGATTTGCCCCGGCCCGCACCCGGGACGCGGGGTTGTGCCATCGGTATGAAAGCTTATGTCTGCGGGTGTCAAATGGAGGACTGAGATGCCCGAACTCGTGAAACTCTACATCCGGCAGGTGCTGATCGGCTTTGTCCTTGCCGCCGTCTTCGTGGCGCTTCTGATCTGGACCAATGTCGCCAATCTGCAGCACCTGATCTTCAACGCGCCGGGCGGGTATCTGGCGCTGTTTCTGCTGGTGTTCTTCAACGGGATCGTGTTCGCGGGCGTGCAGTTCGCCATCGCCGTCATGCGCATGGCCGAGGACGAGACCCCGGCGGGCGGCAAGGGCGCCACTCTCTGGTCGCGGCTGGACGCGCTGCTGCCGCAGCGCCAGCGGATCGAACCGCGCAAGGTCACGGTCGAGGACGCGCGGCGCTGAACCGCTTGCGCATGGTGTGCACGGACGCCGGGTCGGCTGAAAAGGCGGCGGGCCCGCAGCGACCGTGGCGACGTGATTTTCCCGAGAGCCTGTATTTACAGGTGGGCGCCAGATAACGAGGCCAGGACCCCGTCAGAGCCAGCTCCCTCGGAAATGCTTATCGGCCACTGGAAAAGGGCCGCACACGCGAAGAGCAGAACCCGCCTCCCCCAGAGATAGGGCGCGTTTGCCCCCCGCGCAAGCCTTGCTTCTGTTTCCGCTTTGTTCATAATCGGCACATGCCGCCTGCGCCCGCCGCCATACCCGGGACACCATGCCCCGCCAGCCCTGCGCTGGCCCCGGGGCAACGCCTGGCGCGCGGGGTAGCGCGGCACCTGCGCGCGCAAGGGTTTGCCCCTCTGCTGGAATACGCGCCCACCCGCGGGCTGCGTGTCGATGTGATCGCGCTCGGCCCGAAGGGCGAGGTCTGGGTGATCGAATGCAAGTCCAGCCGCGCCGATTTCACCGCGGATGCCAAGTGGCAGGGCTATCTGGACTGGTGCGACCGCTTCTTCTGGGCCGTGCCGCCCGATTTTCCGACCGACATCCTGCCCGCCGACTGCGGCCTGCTGATCGCCGATGACTACGATGCCGAATGCATCTCCCGCGGCCCCGAACGCCGCCTGTCCCCCGCGCGGCGCAAGGCGCTCACCGCCGATCTGGCGCGTCAGGCCGCGTGGCGCCTGCAACGCGCCATCGATCCGGAAAGCCTGCACCCGGCCTGAGGCAAGGTCCGCGCCACCCCTTCATCTTGTCGAAAATACTCCGGGGGGAGTCCAGCCCCCCTCCGCCATCGGCCCGCGGAGGCAGCGGTCAGAGAAAATCCTCTTCCTCGCCGGTCACGTCCACGCCCAGCGCCTCCAGCCCGGCCTCGAGGTTCTCGGCCAGATGCGGCATGCCCATCAGATAATCGGCGGTCGGCGTGGTTGCCTCGGCCTCGGCGGTGGCCACGGCTTCGGCGTAATCCTCGGGTTCATAGGCCCCGCGCCCGATCCAGGCGATGGCCGTCAGCGCCGCCTGCTCGTCGGTGTTCAGTGCGTCGATGAAGGCGTGCAGTTCGCCCTCGGCCATGCGCCCTTCGCGGAACTGAAAGATGATGTGGACAACCTTGCGCGGGCTGATTTCCATGGTGCACCTTCCTTTCCGTTCCGGGCCTTTTCCCACGGCGCACAGTGTCGCGCAGGGTCGGGACGGGTGCAACCGTTATCGGCGGGACGTGCTCAGCCGCGGGCCCCGAACAGCCGGAAATAGAGCGCATCCGGCAGCAGCCGCCCCAGCCGGAACACCAGCGAGAACCCCCACGGAAAGCTGCGGCCGAAGCGTTCCGAACGCATCAGCGTCACCATCTCTTCGGCGGCGCGGTCGGGTTCCATCAGGAAGGGCATTGCAAAATCGTTCTTGTCGGTCAGCCGGGTGCGGATGAAGCCGGGGTTGGCAAGCTGCACATCCACGCCCGAGCCGCGCAGGTCCGCATGCATCGATTCGGCCAGATGCATCAGCCCGGCCTTGGAAGACCCGTAACCGATGGACCCCGGCAGGCCCCCGAACCCCGCGAGGCTGCCCGTCAGCACGATATGCCCGTGCCCGCGCGCAACGAATGCGGGAACCACCGCACCCAGCACCCGCACCGCGCCGGTGAAGTTCACATCCACCATGGTCTCGGCCTGCGCGGCGTCCCAGTCTTTTGCCCCGAACGGCCAGTAGACCCCGGCCAGGAACACCATCCCGTCGACTTCGCCCACCGCCGCGAAGGCCGCCGCGACCGACGCGCGGTCGGATACGTCGCAGGGCACCACCTCGACCGCGCCCGGCAATTCGGCGGCCAGCGCCTCCAGCCGTCCGCGGTCGCGCGCGCTCAGCACCAGCGAAACCCCCGCGCGGCTCAGCCGCAGCGCCAGCGCGCGGCCCAGCCCTTCGGAGGCGCCAACGATCCAGTAGCGTTTGCCCGAAAGCCGCCTCATGCCGGTTTGCGGCGCATGGTGGCCACCAGTTCGGCGACCTTGATGCCGAACTTGCGGAACTGGCTGCGGTTGATGATGGTGCCGTTTTCGACCATGTACATCCAGTCGTTCACGTCCAGCACATGCCCGCCCGCGTTTTCGGGCAGGCGGATGCGGTAGCGCAGTTGCACCGAAGCGCCGGACTGTTCGCCCTCGCCCGGGCCGACCAGATCGTCCGCTTCGGCGCGGATCCGTCCGTCATTCCCTAGCGTCAGGCGCCATTCGCGGGTCTGTTCGCTGCCGCTGTCATAGCGGAAGCGTTCGGTCATCACGCCGCGGTTGCCGTCCCAGCGGGCCTCGAAATCCGCCACGAAGCGCGAGGTCACGCGCCCGGTGGGGCCATAGATCACGCCCTCGCACAAAAGCGGGCCGTTCAGGACCTCGCGGATGTCGAAGCGGGGTTCGTGCGCGTCGTAATCCTTCGGGCGCTGCGCCTGAAAGCCCAGCGCAAGGCGCTGCGCCAGCGCGTAGAGCACAGCGGCCAGCGCCATGCCTGCAAGCAGTATGATCAATGTGTCCATCTATCATCCCTCCTTCATGGGGGTGGCGGCCAGAAGCGTCATGGCCGCAAGTTTCAGGATGCAGGGCAGCCCGGCGTAAAGTGCCGTCAGCATGGCCAGTGCCTGCGGTGTGTTCTCGATCCCCGAGGTGAACCCCGCGAGGTCCAGCAGCGGCAGGACGGTGATCGCGGCGATGGCCAGCGTCGCCTTGGTGACAAAGGCCCAGAGCCCGAAGCCCCCGGCCGCATCCGGCACAACGGCGGCCATCCGGCGCGAGAAGATCGCCGACAGAAGCGTGAGATCCGCGCCCAGCCCTGCGCCGGTGGCGAGGCAGATCAGCGCAAAGAGCGCCACATCGCCGGGGCCAAGGAAGGGCACCGCCGCGAAGGCGACCACCGCCAGCGCCATGCCCGAAAGCAGCACCCGCTTCGCCCCGAACCGCCGCGCCAGCCGCGCCCAGACCGGGGCCGAGGCAGCGGCGGCGAGGAAGAACAGGATCAGGAGCGGCCCTTCCCAGCCCGGCGCCAGCAGGCGGCTTTCGACGAAGAACAGGAACAGGGTGGAGGTGACGGCCACAGGGGTCGCGTTCAGGAACGCAATGATCAGGAGCCGCCGCGCCTGCGCATCGCCCAGCACCGCGCCAAAGCCCGCGCTGCCGGTCGGCGCCGCCGGGTAGCGCGCCCATTCCCCGGCCATGGCCCAGACCGCCAGCCCCGCCAGCGCGGCGAAGCCCAGCGCGAACAGCGCAAAGGGCCGGTCGCTCAACAGCACCAGCGCCGTCGGCGCGGCGGCGGCGAGGCACACGCCCAGAAGCGCCCCGGTCTCGCGCCAGCCCGCAAGGCGGACGTGGCCATCGGTGCCCAGCGCCTCGCCTTTTTGCGCGCCGGTGGCGTAGAAGGCGATGGTCAGGAAGCTGAAAGCCGAGAACAGTGCCGTCAGCATCAGTGCGAACCACAGCACCGGCGCGATGGGCGGCGCGATGGCGAACAGCCCCAGCATGGCCAGAGCCATCACCGCACCCGCCACCGCCACCGTCGCCCCGCGCACCGCGCGCAGCCGTGCGGCCAGCCAGCCCAGCGCCGGGTCCTGCACGAAATCCAGCATCCTCAGGACGAAGAGCGCTGCCGCCAGCGCGCCAAGTGTGACGCCGAATTCATCGACATAGAACTTGGGCGCATGGATGTAGATGGGCAGCCCCGCCATCGCCAGCAGCCCCGCGAACAGCCCGTAGGCCGACAGACCGGTGCCGCGGCGCGCGGCGGCAAGGGCAGGGGCGGCGGGGTGGCTCATCGCGACACCTCCTCCGCTGGCGGTGCGGGGCGGGAGCGAAAGGTTGCGCCCCGCCACCACAGTTTCAGCGCCTGCCAGTGGATCAGCGCCAGCACCCGGCGCGAGCCGAAGGGCCGGCGGAGCAGCGACCACAGGATCGCGCGGTTGGTGAGCGGCGCGCGCGGCCCCGTCAGCGTGGCCACCAGACCGCCGTTGCCGCGCCCGTAGTCGATCCGGATATTCACGCCCCGGTCGGTGATGTCGAAGCGGAAGCTGTACCCCCCTTCGACCGGCTGGAAGGGCGAGACATGCATCACCTTGCGCGCCGCCAGCGTGTCGGCGGGGGTGATGGGGTCCAGATTGTCGCAGTGGCAGAGGTAGGAATGACGGTCGCCATAGGTGTTCGTCACCTCGGCGATCACCACCCGCAGCGTGTCCGTCTGGTCATGGCACAGCCAGAAGCTGACAGGGTTGAACACATGGCCGCAGAAGCGCGGTTGCGCCAGCAGCAGCACGCGCCCGTCCGTCACCCCGTCCAGCCCGGCCCCGGCCAGCACCTCGCGCACCCAGGTCGCCCCCCGCCCCGCGCCCGGTGCCCCGCCATGATCGCGGTCATGCAGCGCGGCCAGATTGGCGCGGTTGTGCGACATGAGGCGAGGCAGGCGCGGCACTGACTCGGGCTCCAGCAGCACATAATCGATCGAATAGGTGAAGCGATTGGCCACACCGCCACGGCGGCCATGAAAGGTCCGGCCCGGGACGAATTCGGCGATATGACCGGTCAGGCTCATGCCACCGCCTGGACCTGGGTCGTCCGCGCGAGTATTGCGTGGGCCACCTCGGAGGCCGTGGCAAAACCGTCCTCGTGGAACCCGTTGCGCATCCAGGCACCTGCGAACCATGTTCCGGCGGTGCCGTTCAGCGCCGCCAGCGTCTTCTGCGCCTTCAGCGCCGCCAGATCGAATTGCGGATGCGCGAAGGTGTAGCTGTCGTGGATCATTTCCTCGCGCACCGGGATGGTGGCGTTGAGCGTGACGAACAGCGCATCATCCTGCGGGATCGGCTGGAGCGAGTTCATCCAGTAGCTGAGCGATATCCGGTCACGGTCCTGTGGCCCGCGCTCGGTATAGACCCAGCTTGCCCAGCACTTGCGCCGCTTCGGCATCACCGCCGGGTCGCGGTGCAGGATCGCCTCGTTGGGCTGAAAGCGGATTGCGCCCAGGGCCTGCGCCTCGGACGGCGTGGCATCGGACAGCAGCCGCAGCGTCACATCGGAATGGGTGGCGAAGATAACCTCGTCGAAGGCATCCCATTCGGCGCCCTGCGCGCGCACTTCCACCCCCAGCGGCGTGCGCCGCACGCCCGCCACCGGCGCGCCGGGGCGCAGGTCGGCGCCGCGGGCCGTCAGGTTGCGTTCCAGCCGCCCCACATATTCGCGTGACCCGCCGCGCACGGTGTGCCACTGGTGCTGTCCGCGATAGCCCAACAGCCCGTGATTGCGGAAGAATTCCATCATCGCGGCGGCCGGGAAATCCATGATCCGCGCCGTGGGCGTGGACCAGATCGCCCCCGAGAAGGGTTGCAGGTAACGTTCGGAGAACCAGCGCCCGGTGCCCAGCGCGGCCAGCAGGTCGCCGATGCTCATGTCGGTGCCCTGCGCCAGCGCCAGCCCATCACGGTTGAAGCGCAGGATATCGCGGATCATGCGCAGGAAGCGCGGATCGGCCAGGTGGCGCCGCGTGGCAAAGATCGAATCCAGCCCGTGCAGCGCATATTCGCACCGTCCGCCATCGAAGGACGCACCGAAGCTCATGTTCGACGGCGCGGTGGGCACGTCGAGCGCCTCGAACATGCGCACCAGCCCGGGATAGTTCACGTGGTTATAGACGATGAACCCGGTGTCCACGGGCTGATCGCCACGCTTGCCGGCCATGAGTGTGCGCGCATGCCCGCCCAGCCGCGGTTCGGATTCGAAAAGGACCAGATCATGTGCATCTGCCAGGTGATAGGCTGCGGAAAGCCCGGTAATTCCCCCGCCGATCACGGCAATCCGGCGGCGCGGGGACTCGAGGTGTTCAAACGGCATGCATGGCTCCGGTCTTGTTGTCTGCTAGAACTACGCAACCGCAACAGTGCCGGATGACAGTTTTCGCAAGTCTGCGTCGTTTTGTGTGATGGGCCGGGCGCTCGCAAGCGCAAGGCGCCGCCTGTGTCGGTTTTTCGGCGGGTGGAGTGATCCGGTGCCCGGTGCGGCGCGTAACCCGTCCATGTTCGATGTCGGAAAGGTGACCGAATTTCCGGATGCGTATCCGGCGCCCGCAGCCTATGCTCGATCACGGTCATGTAATCGGACCGGGAGACGGGAGCGGTTGGGTGTGAGTGAGGCAACCGAACGGCGGGCCGCATGGGCCGCAGAGTTGAAACTGGTGGCGTCGTCGCGCGATGCGGCGGCATTCGCGCGATTGTTTTCGCATTTCGCGCCAAGGGTGAAGGCGTTTCTGATGAAGTCCGGAGCGGATGCAGCGATGGCCGAGGAATGCGCGCAGGACGTGATGGCCACGGTCTGGCACAAGGCTGCAAGCTTCGACCCCGCGCGCGCCAGCGCGGCGACGTGGATATTCACCATCGCACGCAACCGCCGCATCGACATGCTGCGCCGTGAGCGGCGCCCCGAGCCCGAGGATCTGACCTGGGGCCCCGAAGCCGAGCCCGATCAGGAAGACGCGCTCACCATGCAGCAGGAGACGGAGCGGCTTTCGGTCGCCATCGCGTCGCTGCCGGAAAAGCAGCGCGTGCTGATCGAGCGGGCATATTTTGGCGACCTCAGCCACTCCGAGATCGCCGAGGCCACGGGATTGCCGCTCGGCACCATAAAATCGAGGATCCGCATGGCCCTGGAGCGCCTGCGGCACAGGATGAGCCAGGAAGGCGTACGCGAATGATCAGGCACCACCTCAACGATGAACTGCTGATGGCCTATTCGGCCGGAACGCTGCCCGAGGCCTTCAGCCTCGTGGTGGCGGCGCATGTGTCGCTCTGCGATACCTGCCGCGCCCGGCTGGAAGGGTTCGATGCCGTTGGCGGCGCGGTGCTGGATGGCATCGGTGACGGGATCGACCTGTCCGCAGGGGCGCTGGAGGCCACCATGGCGCGCATCGCCGCGATGGAGCGTGACGGCGCGCCGGCCGTGCCGCGCCCTGCCGCGCGCCGGAATGCCGTGCTGCCCGGCCCGCTGCGCGACTATGTGGGCGGCGATCTGGAAGCGGTGCGCTGGCGCCCGGTCGGCGGGGGCGTGCGGCAGGCGATCCTGCCCACATCGGAAAGTGCCAGCGTGCGGCTGCTCCATATTCCGGCCGGAACCGCCGTGCCCGATCACAGCCACGGCGGGCTGGAACTGACCCTGGTGCTGCAGGGCGCCTTCCGCGACGAGCACGACCGTTTCGGCCCCGGGGACGTGGAAATCGCCACGCCTGATGTGCATCACACGCCGGTGGCCGAGCCCGGGCCGGACTGCATCTGTCTGGCCGCCACGGATGCGCCCCTGCGCTTCAGCGGCTGGCTGCCGCGTCTGGCGCAGCCTTTCGTGAAAATCTGAGGCCGGCGGCAGGCCCGACCGAAGCGCCCGCGCGGAGCGTGCCCCACCGCCCGCCCCTGCACGCCCCGCCTCTGAACTCCTCGCGCGGGCGCTCACTGACAGGGACAGGTTGCTGCGGTGACGCGGTGTGTGGCAGGTGCCGGAGATCAGCGCCGCCCGAACAGCTTCTCGATATCCTGAAGTGGCAGCTCGACCCAGGTCGGGCGTCCGTGATTGCACTGGCCCGAATGCGGCGTGGCCTCGATCTCGCGCAGCAGCGCGTTCATCTCGTCCAGCCGCAGCGCCCGGCCTGCGCGCACCGATCCGTGGCAGGCCATCCGCGACAGAACCGCGTCGACGCGCGCTTCCAGCGCCGCGGTGTCTCCGGCCTCGCGCAGCGCGTCGGCCACGTCGCGCAAAAGCGCCTGTGCATCCACCGCGCCCAGCAGCGCCGGCGTTTCGCGCACCGCGACCGCGCCTTGGCCGAAGGGTTCCACCGCCAGCCCGAGCGCCGCCAGCGCCGGGGCATGGGCGCAGACCTGTTCCGCGCTCTCGGGTGCCAGGTCCACGATTTCCGGGCTCAGCAGCGCCTGCGCGGCCACGCCATGCGCCGCGCGTGCCCGCTTCAGCCGTTCATAGACCAGACGTTCATGGGCGGCGTGCTGGTCCACCAGAACCATGCCGCGCGGTGTCTGGGCGACGATGTAGCAGCCGTGCAACTGCGCCCGCGCCGCGCCAAGCGGGTGGTCGCCGGGCGCCGGGTCGTTGCCTTCGGGTGCGGGCGCGGCGCCGCCCGGCAGGACGGGAAACAGCCCGGGCTCCGCGGCCGTGGACGCGCCCGGCCACCCTTCGGCCCGGTGTTCGGCGAACCCCTCGGGCGCTTGTGCCGCATGGCTGGCGCGCAGCGCGCCCGCAGCCGGGCGATGCGGGGCCAGGGGGTGCCTGCTGCCTGCGGCGCCTTCGGGGCGGAACGCTCCCAGCGCGGCCCCGGCCACGGTGCTGGCGCTGCGGTGCCCGGCCCCGGCCAGTGCATGGCGCAACGCACCGATGACGAAGCCGCGCACCATGCCCGGCTCGCGGAAGCGCACCTCGGTCTTGGCCGGGTGCACGTTCACGTCCACCAGTTCCGGCGCGCAGGTCAGATAGAGCGCCACCGCCGGGTGCCGGTCGCGCGGCAAGAGGTCGCTGTAAGCCGCCCGCAGCGCGCCCGTCAGCAGCTTGTCGCGCACGGGGCGGCGGTTGACGAAGACATGCAGCGCCACCGCTGCGCCGCGCGAATAGGTCGGCAGCGCCGCCAGCCCCGCCAGCGCCAGCCCGTCACGTTCCGCTGCGATCTCCACCGCATTCCCGGCGAATTCGCGCCCCATGACCCGGGCCAGCCGCGCGGCACGGGCCACCGTTTCGGCGCCCGCCTCGGGGTCGGCGCGGAACAGCACACGGTCTGCCCCGTCCGAGACATCGCGCAGGGTGAAGCCGACCTGCGGTTCCGCCATGGCCAGACGGCGCAGCACCTCGGCGATGG